>NZ_CP060296.1:0-300000 GCF_014303735.1 Variovorax sp. PAMC28562
CCCCGTCACCGACGACCAGCGCGACTACCTCGCCACGCTGGCGCGCGACACGTGGCGCTTCTTCGAGCGCGTGGTCGGCCCCGAAGACAACCACCTGCCGCCGGACAACCTGCAACTCGAACCGCAGCCGACCATCGCCCACCGCACCTCGCCGACCAACATCGGCATGTACCTGCTCGCGACCTGCTGCGCACGCGAGTTCGGCTGGATCGATTCGCAGGCATTGGTGGCACGGCTCGGCGCCACGCTAGACGCCATCGACAAGCTCGACAAACATCAGGGCCATCTCTACAACTGGTACGACACGCAGACGTTGCGATCGATGCCGCCGACCTATGTGTCGAGCGTCGACAGCGGCAACATGGCGGGGCATTTGCTGGCGGTGGCACAAGCCTGCCGCACCTTTGCGAACGAGGATGCCGGCGGAGCCGCCGGCAGCGCCGCATCGGCGCACTCGCTGGAAGCGATCGCCCACCGCTGCGAGGCGCTGTGCGCCGCCATGAATTTTCAAGGCCTGTACGACGCCAAGCGCCACCTGTTCCACATCGGCTTGCGGGTCGACGACAACGCGCTCGACAAGAGCTACTACGACCTGCTGGCTTCCGAGTCGCGTCTGCTCAGCTTCCTGGCCATCGCCAAAGGCGACGTGCCGCGCCGCCACTGGATGGCGCTGGGACGCCCCTTCCTGTCGGTCGGTGCGCGGGCCAGCCTCAAGTCGTGGTCGGGCTCGATGTTCGAGTACCTGATGCCGGCACTCGTCATGCCCGAGCCCGACGACGGTCTACTGCAGGTCGCCAACGCTGCCGCTGTGACGGAGCAACAGGCTTACGGCAAGGCGCAGAAGCTGCCCTGGGGCGTGTCCGAGTCAGCGTACTTCGCGCAGGACCACTCGCTGGCCTACCAATACTCGCCCTTCGGTGTGCCGCGCCTGGCCTTGCGCCGCACGCCACCGACCGACCGCGTGGTCGCGCCCTATGCGAGCGCGATGGCGGCGTTGATGGCGCCGGCCGATGCGGTGGCCAACCTGCGCTTGCTCGAATCGCTCGGTGCGCGCGGCGACTGCGGCTTCTTCGACGCGGTCGATTTCACCGTATCGCGGCAACCTGAAGGCGAGCCGTTGAGCGTCGTGCGCAACTTCATGGCGCACCACCAGGGCATGTCTTTGGTGGCGTTGTGCAACGTGCTGCGCAACGACGCGCCGCGGCGCTGGTTTGCCAGCGCGCCGCTGGTCGAAGCCCATGTGTCGCTGCTGCACGAGCGCACGCCACGGCAGATCATCGGCAGCGCCGATCCGCGCACGCCGCCGGAACCTGCCGAAGGCGAAGCGCTGCCGGTGTTCCAGCCACGCGTCGTCGATCCGTCGGCGCCCGGCTTTCAACCGACGCACCTGCTGTCGAACGGCCGCTACACCGTCGCGCTGCGCGCCAATGGTGCCGGTGTGAGCCGCTGGCGATCGTTCAACGTGACGCGCTGGCGCGACGACCCGCTGCGCGACAGCCACGGCACGTTCTTCTACCTGCGCGACGTCGGCGACCGGGTACTCACGTCGGTCACCGCCCTGCCCGCGCCCGGCGAAGGCTGGAACTACCGCGCCCGCTTCCTGGCCGATCAGGTGCAGTTCGACGCCCGCACCAAAGACCTGCACGTGCGAACCACGGTGCTCATCAGCCCCGAAGACGACACCGAGCTGCGCACCGTCGCCATCCATAACACCGGCACAGAAAGCCGCACGCTCGAACTGATCTCGTACTTCGAGCCGGTGCTGTCGAACCCGAAGGCCGACGAGACCCATCCGGCCTTCACCAACCTCTTCGTCGAGACGCGTTGGGAGCCGACCTGGCGCGCCGTGCTGCTGTCGCGCAATCCGCGTCTTCACGGCGACGCCGTGGTGGCTGCCGCGCACTTCGTAGCGTCGGTCGACGCGCATGTCCTGTCGGTCGATTGCATGGTGGACCGCCGCGCCTTCATCGGCCGCAACCGCACGCTCGCGACGCCCGCGCTCGACCCGCAACCGATGACGGCCGATGGCAAGCCGACCAACGGGCTCGACGCCATCGCCTGCCTGCGCGTCAAGCTCGAGATCGCCGCCGGTGCGACGGCCCGCGTGACCTTTGCGACCGCGGCCGACGAGAACGTCGAAGCGCTGCTCCCGAGCATCGACCGCTACCTGCAACCGATGCATGTGGAGCGTGCCACGCGCATGGCCGCAACGCTGGCGCAGGTGCGACTGCGCGACCTCAGCATCGACCCCGCACAGAACCTGGCGCTGCAAGACCTCACCACCATCCTCACCTACACGACGCCGCGGGTGATGAGCGACCGCGGGCTGATCGACTTGCACCAGATCTGGCGCTTCGGCATCTCGGGCGACAAGCCGATCGTGCTGGTGCACATCCATTCGGTGACGGGCATGCGGCTGGTGAACGCCCTGCTGCGGGCACAACCCTGGTGGGGATTCGGGGGCGTGGCCTGCGACCTGGTCGTGCTCAACAGCGAACCCAATTCGTACCTGATGCCGCTGCAGCGCGAGATGGAAGCCTTGCGCGACCGCGTGGCGCAACAGACGCAGAACAGCTTTCCGCGCAACGATGCGGCCGGCTTCTATCTGCTGCGCGACCATGAAGTGGCGCCTTCGGAAAAGGCGGCGCTGTCGAGCCTGGCGCGCGTGGTCTTCACCGCCGATGGCCGCTCGCTCGAAGTGCAGGTGGCCGCGTTGCGCGACGCGGCGGTATCGGTGTCGATCGTCGCGCCGCCCGCGCGCGTGGCGCTGTCGGCACTGCCCTCTGCCGCGCAGCTCGCCGAATCGGTGACGGCGCCGCAGGGTGCGTTCGATGCCGCCACCGGCGAGTTCTGCTTCGAGGTCGACTTGAACCAACGGACGCCGCGGCCGTGGATCAACGTGATCGCCAACGCGTCGTTCGGCTTCCAGGTGTCGGAGTCGGGCATCGGCTACACGTGGGCGGTCAACAGCAGCATGAACCAGGTCACGCCGTGGTCGAACGACCCGGTGCAAGACCCGGCCTTCGAGCACTACCTGCTGCAGGACGTCGACACGCGCGAGCTGATCCCGCTGACGCCCGCAGGCCGCGGCGCCGGTGCTTCGCGCCATCGCGTGCGGCACGGCCAGGGCTACACCGTGTTCGAGTGCCTGCATCACAACCTGGTGCTGGAGACGACCTTCTTCGCGGACCGCGACGACGCCGTCAAGGTCGTGCATGTGAGCGTGCGGCACGAGGGCATCGGACAGCGCCGCCTTCGCGCTCTGGCGATGGTCGAGTGGCAGCTCGGAGCCGCACGCGGCGCGCGCCGTACCGTTCACACATGGAAGCCGGAGGACCAGGCCGCGGTGTTCGGGCTGCAGCGCGAGTCGAGCGCAGGTTTCGGCGGCAGTGCGGGATTCGTGCAACTCACCGGACTCGACGGCTTGTCGGCGCCGCTGCAATGGACCTGCGACCGCAGCGAATTCTTCGCCGGCCGCGGCATGGTCGAACTCCCCGACATGCTCGGCCAGCGTGCCGGCAGCGGGCTCGACGCCTGTGCCGCCATCGCCGGCGAGTTCACGCTCGCGCCAGGGCAGACGGCGCGCTTCAGCTTCGTGCTCGGCCATGCGGAGAGCGCCGACGCCGCACAGCAACTGGCAAGGCGCTGGCAAGCCCTGGACGCGATGCAGGCACTGGCGCAAGTGCGCGCTTTCTGGGACGACCTGCTCGGCCGCCTGCAGGTGCGCACGCCCGACCCGTTGTTCGATGCGCTGGTCAATCGTTGGCTGGCGTACCAGACGCTGGGGTGCCGCCTGTGGTCGAAGGCCGGCTTCTACCAGGCCGGAGGCGCCTTCGGCTTCAGGGATCAGCTGCAGGACGCCATGGCCTTTGCCGTGACCGATCCGGCGCGACTGCGCGAGCAGATCCTCGTCAACGCAGCACGGCAATTCCCCGAAGGCGACGTGCAGCATTGGTGGCACATGCCCGGCGGTGCCGGCGTGCGCACGCATTTCTCCGACGACCTGCTGTGGCTGCCTTACGCCGCAGCGCACTACGCCGAAGTCACCGGCGACCTGACGCTGCTCGACGAGACCGTGCCCTTCATCGACGGTCCGGCCATTCCGCCTGGCGCCGAAGACGCCTACTACGCACCGCAAATCTCCAGCCAGACGGCCAGCCTGTTCGAGCACGGCGCGCGCGCTATCGACCACAGCCTGGCGGTCGGCGCGCACGGCCTGCCGCTCATGGGCACCGGCGACTGGAACGACGGCATGAACCGCGTCGGCAATGAAGGGCGCGGCGAATCGGTCTGGCTCGGCTGGTTTCTCTGCAGTGTGGTCGCAGCCTTCTCGCCGTTGGCTGAAGCGCGCGGCGAGCACGAGCGCGTGGCGCGCTGGGCAGAAGCACGGCGCGGTTGGATCGCCGCCCTGCACGATACCGGCTGGGACGGCGCCTGGTTCCGCCGTGCGTTCTTCGACAACGGCGCGCCACTGGGTTCATCGACCAACGACGAGTGCCGCATCGACTTGATCGCACAGGCGTGGTCGGTGATTTCCGGTGCGTCGAGCGAGCGCTTCACGGCGCCGGCAATGGCCTCCGTGAAGGAACATCTGTTCGATGCACCGGCAGGCTTGTTGCGTTTGCTCGCGCCGCCGTTTGCCAAGTCGGAGAACAACCCCGGCTACATCCAGGCCTACCCACCGGGCGTGCGTGAAAACGGCGGCCAGTACTCGCACGGCGCGGTGTGGGGCCTGATGGCGCAGGCGCTCAGCGGCGACCACGAAGCGGCGTGGCGCAGCTTCGAAGGTCTGAGCCCCGCCCACCGATCGAAACATGCCGAGCGTGGCCCGGTCTACGAGCTGGAGCCCTACGTGATGCCCGGCGACACCTACGGCGCAGCGCCCTACGTCGGCCGCGGCGGATGGAGCTGGTACACCGGCTCGGCGGCCTGGCTGCATCGTGCGGCGGTCGAGACCTTGCTCGGCCTCGATGTGCGCGGCGACCGGCTCTCGATGACACCACGGATTCCGGCGCATTGGCCGGGCTTCGAGATGACGGTGAAGCTGGGTGGCCGGACTGTCGGGATCCGGTGCACGCGCGCCGGGACTGATCGCAATGCCGATGCAGAGGGCGGCCCGGTCCAACAGCTAGCGGCTGGCGAGTGGGTCGACTGGAGAGGGCTGCCGGAAGGGACTGTCTTGCAGGTCGAAATGGGGACTGCGCAAGGCGGTGCTGCGGGACTTTGAGATGGGTGAGCTGTTGAGGATGCGCCTGCGGTGTCTTTGCCAAGCAGGTCGCTGTGTCCGCTTGACTGGCCAGAGCCGGGCCTTAAGCCGCAACGCGTCGGCGTTCTCCTTTCTCGTCGCTGCAGAAGTTACGTACTTCGTTTAGATGACGCCAAGATTGCGGGGGAACAGTAAGGTACCGCGACACCACGGAGAAGAGCTTGAACCACCTATTCGAACGTTGCGCATCGGGCCTCGGCGTCATGGCTGTGTCCTTCACGACCTTCGACTGGGGCGCGACGGAAACTGAGAGCTGGTGCCGCTTTCTGTATCCCGTTGAGGACCGCTACTTCAGACCCAATCAGTGCTCCGGCATCTGCAACACTGGCATTCCCAGATGCTCAACAGCCTTGCGCACGCCAAACGATCCACCGGCAATCGCAGCAAAGAGATCAATCCCTGAATACCGGCGCACGAAGGCCCTCGCAGTTACCGCGTCAACAGGGTTAAGCCTGACCCTTCGGTCGAGACAGAAAGCCGCCGCAGGCGGACACTCCGGCAAAGCTTTCGGAGACTTCCATGTTGCGCACGATCACGGCGTTGGCACTGGCGACTGTTCTTCCACTCAGCGTCGCGGCGGCTGAGACGGCACGCGTAAAACCGCAGGGCAAAGTGCCACGAACGCATGCCGCTGCAAAAGCCTTTGCGAAGCCTCCCGCCGCCGATCCGAATGCCCTTGCTGCCGCCCTCGGAACCTATCCCGCCAAGGTCGAATATGCATCCAACGATGCACCTTTCGTGGTGTTCGATGTCTCTCCCCGAAAGCTGGAGCCGACAGCTGGCGCCGCTGACCCCAGGGAGGCGTCGCTGATGTTCGTCGCGACCGACGTGTTGAGTTACGTGAATGTCTTCATGTATTCGACTTCAGCGCAAAGCGAGCCAAAAGATGTGCCCGGTCGCACGGCCTGTGGCAGCAAGACTCCCGGCCACTACAGCTGCTCAGTGCCGCTCGGGGCCGCACTGGCGCAACTGAAAGGCGGCGATGGCATGGTCGGCCTCCGCATCGAAACCGAAGGGCTCGATGGCGACCGCAGCACGGTCAGGGTGACATTGCCGGTGAAGGCGGCATCGCAAACTACGCTGCCCGCACCATCGGCGCCAGGCCAGAACAACACGCCGACTTACCGGCACGCACTGCGCTTCATCGTCGACCACGCCAGCGACGTCAATCGCCCAGCAGTTCACCGATAGGCTGCAGGTCTTCGACGCGGTCGCATACCGCCTTGAAGACCATCATGATCGGGATGCCGAGCAGCAGGCCCCACACGCCCCACAGCCAGCCCCAGAAGATCACACCGACGAAGACGGCGAGCGGGTTCATGCGACTGGTGCGGCTGGTCAAAAACGGCAGCAGCAAATTGCCGACGAGGGTGTGGATCACCAGCGAGACACCGCCGATCACAAGCGCCATCTGGATGCTGTTGAACTGCAAAAAGGCGACCAGCCCCGCTGCGCCCATGACGATCACCGAGCCGATGTAGGGGATGAGATTGGTCACAGCGGCCAGGATGCCCCACACCGCGGCATTGCCAAGCCCCAGCGCCCAGAACGACAAGCCGGTCGCCAGGCCGACCAATGCGCTGGTGAAAATCTGGACGAGAAGGTAGCGCTCGATCTGTTTGGACATATCGTCCAGCACATGCACGGTGATCTTCTTTTTCTCCAGGCTCGGCCCGGTGATCTTCACCAGCTTGCGCCGGAATGTATTGCCCGACCCGAGCGCAAAGAAGGTGAGGAACACCACCAGTGTGAGTTGCCCGGTTGCCGACAGCAGCCCGACAGTGCCGCTCCACATGTAGTCGCGCACATTGAAGGCCGGGCGCTCGACGACTACGCGGGTGGCGCCGGTTCGGCTTGCGACCTTCGCCGAGTTTTCTTCGGCTGCCCGCTCCAGTTGCGACGCCGCCTGCTGCACGCTGTCCAGTGGCGTGCCGGTGCGCGCGGCAGCGCCCTGCCGTACTTGCGCCCGCAACTTTTGCGCCGCAAGGGGAAGCGAGTCGACAAGCTGTAAGGCGCTACCGGCGAGGGAATAGGTGGTCCATGCGATCGCACCGCCCAATATCAACAGAATCGCGGCTGCACCGAACCAGCGAGAAATTTTTATCCGCTCGAGTCGCGTGACGAGCGGCGCCAGCGCATAGGTGAGCAGCAGGCTCACCATCAGCGGAATGAATACCGCGGAAGCCCATTGCAGCGCAAAAACCGTGGCCAGCACGGCCAGGACCACGAGCGAGGCACTGCGCACATCGACCGGCATGTGAAGCAGCACGCGCTTCCCGTTTTTCTTCGCTCCCTCAGTAGAACTCGGTGCCTCAGGCGGTGGCCCCATCAGCGGTTCCAGCGCCGCCTCGATGACTGCCGGCAGTTCGACCGGAGACTCGTCTGCGGCGTGCGGTGTCACGGTGCTTCCTTCATCGCCTCGCGCACGGCGCTGAGTTGCCGTCGAGACACGACGACCGGCTCCGGAATGCCTTCGAGGCGCAAGGCCCAGCCGTCGATGTCTTCACCGTCGTCGTACTTCTCGAGTGCGCGAATGGCCGCACGCGACACCAGCGCGTTGCGATGCACGCGCACGAAGCGGTCGGCATAGCGCTCTTCGAACTCGACCAGCGAACCGTCCAGGATATGGCTGCGGGTGGCGGTGCGCACCGTGAGGTATTTGTACTCCGACTTGAGGTACAGCACCTCCGACAGCGGCACGCGTTCGGCACGGCCGCGGTCCTGGATCAACAGCGTTTCTTGCGGCACCTCGGGCTGTTGCCCGCGCCGGTCTTTCAGGTAGCGCTCGACTTTTTGCAGCGCTTGCTGGAGGCGCTCGACGCGCACCGGCTTGGTGAGGTAGTCGACGGCATCGAGCTCGAAGGCGGTTACCGCATGCGCAGCGTGCGCAGTCACGAACACCACGGCTGGCGCGTCGCTGCGCGCCTTCAGGCTGCGCGCGACTTCGAGTCCGTCGATGCCCGGCATGTGGATGTCGAGCAGCACCAGGTCGAGGGGCGTGTTGGCCAGATGCTGCAGGGCTTCCGCGCCCTGTGCCGCTTCCGCAACCACTTCGGCGCCCGGCTCAGTGCACTCGCCGAGCAAGGTGCGCAGACGCGATCGTGCGAGCGCTTCATCGTCGACGATGAGAGTCTTCAAGTTCATCGGTTCGTCTCGCTTGCGGCGCTCTGGGAGTGGCGCCCGTTCATGAAAATCAGTCGGCTTCCGCCGGAATGGCGATGCGCACGCGGTAATTCTGCTGATCGAGCCCGGCGCTGAACTGCGCCTGCATGTCGTGCAGCAGGCGCAACCGGTCGCGCACGTTGTCCAGCGCAATGCCATGGCCGCGAGGCAGTGGCTGGTCGGCCCAACGCAGCGGTGGCAGGCTGTTGATGACCTCGATCACCACCATGCTGCCGCGCCGTTCCGTGCGAATTCGCAGTTTGGCGCCGTCCGGACTGGGCTCGACGCCGTGCTTGACCGCGTTCTCCACCAGCGGCTGCAGCAGCAGGGGCGGCAGGCGCGCGCCACTCGCTGCCGCATCCAGATCCCAGCGAATGCGCAAGCGATTGCCGAAGCGCACCTGCTCGATCGCCAGATAGCGCTCGGCCAGCGCGATCTCGTCGGCCAGCGTGACCGACTCCCGTGGTTCGGCCAGGGCTTGCCGAAACAACTCGCTCAGGTCTTCCAGCATCGCTTCGGCCTTGGCCGGCTCGTCGCGCACGAGGGCGATCGCGCTGTTCAGCGTGTTGAACAGGAAGTGCGGCCGAATGCGCGCTTGGAGTTCTTCGAGCCGTGCCGTGGTGGCGGCCGGCGTGCGACCACGGGCGCGCAGAACCAGCGTCACCATGACCACCGCAGCGAACAACCCACCGGCCAGCACGCTGGCGATCCACGGCGCCGACGCCAACACGCCGGTCAGGCGCAGCAGGCCGCAGCCATAGAGCGCCGACAGCGAACCAAGCAAGCTGCCGACCGCGTACTGCGCGGGCCGTGGCAGGCGTCCGAGCACCTTCTTCAAGGCACAGGCCAACACCAGCCACAGCAACGTGGCCGGCAACGCGCCCCCCGTGACCGTAGCCGCCAAGGTGAGCCAGTCGGCCGGTGTCGGTGCAACGAAGAGCGTGGCAATCGCCACCACCGCTTCGACGAAAAGCACTGCCCGCAGCACCACCCCGATCTGGCAGGCGTCGAACAGCGCAGCGCCACCGTTCGGCGCTCTTCCCGCCGACCGCGCTGCAGAGGCTATTGCGGGCGCGCGCGTCTTCAAGAGCGTTGCCGCTGCGGTTTTGGGAGAGGTGCCCGATAAAATCGACGGGTTGCGCATCGCAGAAACGGTGGGTGACTAACCCATTATTGCCTCCCGGCACGCCCCTCGACAGGCCCGTATGACCCAAAACCAACTCGACAAGAAATCCGAAGCCTGGTCGGCTCTCTTCTCCGAACCCATGAGCGATCTGGTGAAGCGCTACACCTCCAGCGTGTTCTTCGACAAAAGGATGTGGGAGGCTGACATAGAGGGGTCGCTGGCGCATGCTGCAATGCTCGCCGCACAAAAGGTCATCGGCGCGCAGGACCACGCCGCGATTCAAAGCGGGATGACACAGATTCGTGCCGAGATCGAATCCGGCGCTTTCGAATGGAAGCTGGACCTCGAAGACGTGCACCTGAACATCGAGGCACGCTTGACACAGCTGGTCGGCGATGCGGGCAAGCGCCTTCACACCGGCCGCAGCCGCAACGACCAGGTCGCGACCGACGTGCGCCTGTGGCTGCGTGGCGAGATCGACCTGATCTCCGCCCTGCTGATCGAATTTCAGAAGGCGCTGGTCGACATTGCCGACAAGAACGTCGAGGTCATCCTGCCTGGCTTCACCCATTTGCAGGTGGCCCAGCCGGTGAGCTTCGGCCACCACATGCTGGCCTATGTCGAGATGTTCGCCCGCGACGCGGCCCGCATGCTCGACGTGCGAAAGCGCGTCAACTGGCTGCCGCTGGGCGCCGCCGCACTGGCCGGTACCAGCTACCCGCTCGATCGCGAGATGGTCGCTAGGACGCTCGGCATGGTCGACGAGCACGGCCATGCCAACGTCTGCCAGAACAGCCTCGACGCAGTGAGCGACCGCGACTTTGCGATCGAGTTCACCGCTGCGGCCAGCCTGTGCATGGTGCACATCAGCCGCATGAGCGAAGAACTGGTGTTGTGGATGAGCCAGAACTTCGCGTTCATCCAGATCGCCGACCGCTTCACGACCGGCTCGTCGATCATGCCGCAGAAGAAAAACCCCGACGTGCCCGAGCTGGCGCGCGGCAAGACCGGTCGCGTCGTCGGCCATCTGATGGCACTCATCACCCTGATGAAGGGCCAGCCGCTGGCCTACAACAAGGACAACCAGGAAGACAAGGAACCGCTGTTCGACACGGTCGACACCTTGAAAGACACGCTGCGCATCTTTGCCGAAATGATCGGCGGCATCACCGTCAAACCGGAGGCGATGGAAGCCGCTGCGCTGCGCGGCTACGCCACCGCGACCGACCTCGCCGACTATCTGGTGAAGAAGGGCCTGCCGTTTCGCGATGCGCACGAGACCGTGGCGCACGCGGTCAAGGCGGCCATATCGCACAAGGTCGACTTGTCGGAGTTGCCGCTCACCGTGCTGCAGCAGTTCAACCCGAACATCGAAAAAGATGTGTACGACGTGCTGAGCCTGCGCGGCTCGCTCAACGCACGCAACACGCTCGGCGGCACGGCCCCGGTGCAGGTGCGGGCGCAAATCGCAAGGCACCGCAGACGCCTGGGCTGATCACCTTCAAAGCGTCACGTTTGCACGCCTCGGTGCAACATGTGGCACGCTGAATCCGACACGCAAGCCCGCTCGTACCTTCTACATGACGCCCCATGTTCGACAATTCGCCAATGACAGCACTCAGCCCCGACGCCGAACTGATGGCGTTGATCGACCGTGTCGGCCAGCGCGACGAAACGGCATTGCGCCTTCTGTATGACCGCACCGCGCCCAAACTCTTCGGGCTCGCACTGCGCGTCGTGCGCCAGCGCGAGTGGGCCGAAGACGTGGTGCAGGAGGCTTTCATGACGATCTGGCGCATTGCGGGCGACTACCGTGCCACCCTGAGTCCGCCGATGGCGTGGATGGGCCTGATCGTCCGCAGCCGGGCGCTCGACCTGCTGCGCAAGCGCACCGCCGACCGCGCCCATCTCACGCAGGAGTTCGACGAGATCATGGAGGACACGATGCAATCGGATGCGGCGGACCCTTCCGCGACTGCCGATGCAAGTCAGCAGGCGTGGGCCTTGCATCAGTGCCTGAGCCAACTCGAAGGCCGGCAACGCGAGGTGGTGAGCCTGGCTTACCTGCGCGACTTGAGCCACAGTGAACTGGCCGAGCAGCTCAAGCTGCCGCTCGGCACTGTCAAAACCTGGATTCGCCGCGGCCTCGAGAAGCTGCGCGTCTGTATGGGCCGCTTCGCCTGAAGCAAAACATGAGACGCACAGGGACTTATCCATGAACCTTTCTTCGCATCCTGAATTGCTCGAGCTGCTGGCTGCAAGCCACGCGCTCGGCACGCTGCGTGGCGGCGCCCGGCGCCGTTTCGAATCGATTGCGCGGGAGCAGGCGCCAGTGCGCGCCGCGGCGCTGGTCTGGCAGAGCCGCCTGTCCAGCATGACCGAGTTGCAGGCATCGGTCACGCCCGACCCGGCTGTGTGGACACGCATTCGCAACATGATCGAGGCCGAACAAAGCGATCAGGCCATGCAGCGACAGCGTACTGCCCCCGCCGTGACCCCGGTCGCGGTCGGTCCGGTCGGCTGGCTGCGCAGCCTGGCGTTGTGGCGCGGTGCTGCGGCCGCTGGCGCTTTGGCCACGGTGCTGGCGGTGGTCGTCGGCATCAACCTGCGCGATGAGCTGCGCAATGCGCCGGCCGTGCAGTACGTGGCCGTGCTGCAAGACGACAAGTCCGCCGCGTCGATGCTCGTCACCTTTGATCCAAAGAGCCGTCAGCTGGTGCTGCAGCGCGTGGGCAGCTACCAAACAGCCGCCGACCGCTCGCTGCAACTCTGGGCCTTGCCACCGGGCGCTGCGCCGCGGTCACTCGGCGTGCTGGGCGACCAGCCGGCCCTGAAGCTCGCGGCCTCGGCATCGGAGATGCAGGCCGTGCCGACACTGGCGATCACCCTGGAGCCGCGAGGCGGCGTGCCACCCGGCAGCGGACCGACCGGTCCGGTGCTGTTCAAGGGTGCGTTGATCGAGAAAATGCTGTGATGCGATGCGCTTGATCGCGCGCGGGCAGCGACTGAAGCTGCAGCTTGCCCTGTCGTTCTCGTGCGCGTTCCTGCTGGGCGCGACGAATCTCTACGCGCAGCCCGTCACCAAGGCCATCGCGGACGCAGCCGCAGCCGATGCGGCGGTTACTGCCGCCGAGCAGGCCACGGCCACGGCCACGCAATCCTTGTCCGCGCACGCACGGTGGCGCCAGGAGCTGGACGCCATCGCCGCCGCCGACCGCGCACAACCGCCGCCGCTCGAGGGTGTGGTGTTCGTCGGCAGCTCGACCATCCGCCTGTGGCCGCATCTGGCGCAAGACTTTTCTCAGGTTCCCAACGTGATCCAGCGCGGCGTGGGCGGCTCGACACTGGCCGAGCACAGCGTGCTCGAGCATCAGCTCGTCGGCCAATACAAACCGAGGCAGGTGGTGGTCTACGCTGGCGACAACGACCTCGTCGAAGGCCAAACGCCGCTGCAGGTGCTGCACAGCTTTGCGCGTTTTGCCAATGCGGTGCGGGCCGACGCCCCGGATGCGCGCATCACCTTCATTTCGGTCAAGCCGAGCCCTTCGCGCGAGAAGGTATTGCCGCAGGTCCGCGAGACCAACAACATCGTTTCAGCGTATCTGCGTACGCTGAGCAACAGCGATTACGTCGACGTGTTCACTCCCATGCTGGGTGCCAATGGACGCCCGCGAACCGAGCTCTTTCGCGGCGACCAGTTGCACATGAACGCGACCGGCTATGCGCTGTGGCAGTCGCTCATCGCTTCGCATCTGGTGCCGCCGGTTTCTGCACTCGCGACATCGCCGACGGCTGCCGCGCCGCCGCGTTGACGGCTGGCTTGCGCCGGTCCCAGCGCAACATCGCCCACGCCACCGCGTAGAGCCAGCCGAACACCGCGAGCAACAACAAGGCGTCGCCCCACCAGGGCCGGGCGGTCTGGCTGTCGCCATAGAACGCCAGCACCGTCAGCACCGCGACCAGGTGTGCGCAAAACACCGGCAGCGATGCGGAGCCCATCGCCTCGAGCCATCGAAAGCGCGGCAGTCGTTCGATGATGGCGGGCCCGAAGCGCACCGCGAGGACGCCCAGCGCAGCAAGATCGAGCAGGCGCAGCGGGCCGAGCTGCCACTTGTCGAACAGCAGGTTGAGTTCGACATCGCCGCCAAAAGGCGCCTGCCCGTGCGCGCCGAAGTGCCGCCACACCAAGCCGTACAGCGCGACCACCGCCGCGAGCGACACCAGCCATGACGGAAAGCGCAACGGCCTGGCATCGGGCGCGTTGCGGCTGGCGCCCAGCCACAGCCCGGTGAACCACAGGAACTGCCAGCCGAAGGTGTTGAACGCTCCCATTTCCTGGAACGGCACCGGCAAGCCCGTCCAGTGCACGGTGAAGGCATAGATCCATTCGCTCAGCCCTAACTGCGCCAGCACCCAGAGCGCCGTGCTCATCGCCATCACGCCGAGCCAGCCGTGGCGCAGGCCGAAGGCCATGACCCACGGGCTCAACAGCATGAAAAAGATGTACATCGGCAAGATGTCGAGCAGCGCCGGTTCGTAGATCAGCAGCAGGCTGTAGATGAAGCCTCGATGCGGCTGCGCGAGGTAGTACGACACCAGGTTCTTCACCGCTTCCTGGTCGATCCGCAGGCTCACCGCGGTGATCACGAAGAACAGAAACAGCAGCGTCGCGGCCTGGCTCAGATAAACCTTGAGCGCGCGCTTCCAGAAGGCACGCCGCATCGGCTCCACGCCCTGGCTGTAGCCGATGCGGCTGTACACCAGGCCCGAGACAAAGGCCGACAGCAACACGAAACCTTCCGCCGCGGAGACAAAACCGAAAGGCTGGCCGAGGGGGTCGGTGAGCCGTGTCGGCAAGTGGGTGACGGTCATCAGCACGAGCATCAGCCCACGCAGTGCATCGATTTCCCAGAGGCGTTTCATTGGTCGCGTCGATTGTATGAATCGGCTACGCTGCGGCCCCTAAAGAGGGAGGAACCCGATGAACCGATTGCTTTCCAAATGGGCGCTGGGCACAGGCGTCTCGCTGGCCATGATGGCGCTGCCCGCCCACGCGCTGCAGATCACCAGTCTCACGCCCCAAGGCGAAGTGGCGCGTGTGCGCCAGATCGTCGCCAAGTTCGATCAGCCCGCAGTCAAGTTCGGCGACCCCAAAGCACCCGCGCCGCTCGCGGTGAGTTGCACGGACGCCGCCGCGGGCAAGGGCACCGGTCGGTGGACCGGCGAGAAGCAATGGGTCTACGACTTCGAGAACGATCTGCCGCCCGGCGTGCGCTGCACGGTCACGCGCATCGCCGATTTCAAGTCGGGCACCGGGGCCGAACTGACCGGCCCGGAGCGCTACCAGTTCAACAGCGGCGGCCCCTTCGTGCGCAACGTGCAGCCGAGCTACGGAAAGATCGACGAGCAACAACTCTTCGCGCTCGAACTCAGCGGCCCGGCCACGCTGGCCAGCGTGCGCCAGAACGTCTGGTGCGCGGTCGATGGCGTCGGTGAACGCGTGCCGGTGCGCCTGATCGAAGGGGCAGACCGTACCGGCCTGCTCAAGTCGTTCGGGCAGGACAAGGCCGCCGAGAAGGAGCCGCTGCGCTTCGTCACGATGCAATGCAACCGCACGTTGACCCCGGCAAGCCGCGTGCAGATCGTCTACGGCAAAGGCGTGGCGACGCCATCGGGCATTGCCAACGCGATCGAAAAGCGATTCGCTTTCGAAGTGCGCGAACCGTTCGCGGTGTCGTTCACCTGCGAGCGCGAGAACGCGCAGGCGGCCTGCCTGCCGTTGCGCCCGATGGAGCTGCGCTTCAACGCGCCGGTGTCGCGCAAGCTGGCGATGCAGATCACGATGAAGGGCGGCGACAAGACCCAGAAGCCAAAAGCCGACGAGGACAACGCCAACGACGATGACGCGGTGGTCGAGTCCGTCAGCTTCGCGCCGCCCTTCGCCGAGAGCACACCTTTCACCATCGCGCTGCCCGCTAAGTTCGTCGATGCGTCGGGCCGCGCGCTCGCCGCGCCGGGCAGCTTTCCGATGAAGACCGCGACCGGCCCGATGCCGCCGCTCGCCAAGTTCGCCGCCTCGCCCTTCGGCGTGGTCGAGCGCTTCGCCGAACCCGGCGGCGTGGCGATGATGCCGGTGACGGTGCGGCGCGTCGAGCCCGCATTGATGGTCAACGCGCTGACACCGGGCAAGGTCAGCGACATCAACCCACAGACCGATGCCGAGATCATCGCGTGGTACCGCAGGGCCAGGTTCTACGACAACAACTACACGGTCGACCGTAAGCTCGCGCGCACGGACGTCAAGGGTGCGCTGCCCAAGGTGATCGACAAGGACGAAAAAGACAACGTGCAGACGCGCATGCTGTCGCTGCTGGGCGGACAGGCGGGCGTCAAGACGCTCGATATGCCGAAGTCGGAGAGCGGTGATCCTCGGCCATTCGAGGTCATCGGCATCCCGCTCACGCCGGGCTTCCACGTGCTGGAGATCGCCTCGCAAAAACTCGGTGATTCGCTGCTCGACGAGCGCTACGGCGCGGGCCGCACGATGTACGTGCGCACCACCGCGCTGGCCACCAATTTGGCGGTGCACTTCAAGCTCGGTCGTGAGAATGCGCTGGCCTGGGTCACGACGCTCGACAAGGGCCAAGTCGTCGCCAACGCGAAGGTGCGCGTGTCCGATTGCCGCGGCAAGGAAGTCGCGACCGGCACCACCGATGCGAGCGGCATTGTCACGCTGAAGGGCATCTCGCCGGACGCGCCGAAGTGCAACGGCGCCGGGGGCAGTGACGGCAACAGCGACGGCGACGGCGACGACTACGGCACCGGTGCCTATTTTGTCAGCGCACGCGCCGGCGACGACCTCGCCTTCACCTGGACCGACTGGCAACGCGGCATCGAGCCCTATCGCTTCAACGTGCCGACCAGCCTGCAGGCCGAGCCCGATCGCGTGGCCCACACCATTTTCGACCGCACGCTGTTGCGCGCCGGCGAAACGGTGTCGATGAAGCACCTGATGCGCACGCAGACCAGCGCCGGCTTCGGCGTGACGGACGACCTGCCCGACACGCTGGTCATCACCCACGTCGGCAGCGGGCAGGACTACGACCAGCCGATCACCTGGCGCAAGACCGCGACGGGCGGCCGCAGTGCAGAGAACACCTTCGCCATTCCGCCAGCGGCCAAGCTCGGGCTGTACACGGTGGCGCTTGCGGGTGGAAAAGCAAAAGCCGGAAAGTCCGGCGGCGAGAGCGACGACGACAGCCGCGCGCTATCGACCGGCTCGTTCCGCGTCGAAGAGTTCCGCCTGCCGGTGCTCGAAGGCCGGGTCACGCCGACCGACAAGAAGCCGCTGGTCAACGCGACCACGGTGCCGACCGACGTGCAGATCAACTACGTGGCGGGCGGCGGCGCGGCCAACCTGCCGGTGCGCGTGTCGGCGCTGGTGCGTGGCAAGAACCTGAGCTTCGGCGACTACGACAGCTTTACCTTCACGCCGCCGCAAAAGCAGGACGCCTCGGCCGCCGGTGCCGATGAAGAAGCCGACGCAACGCAAGACGCGCGCGTCATCGCCGACAAGCTGCCGGTGACGCTCGACAAGAACGGCGCCGGCAAGGTGACGGTCGACAAGGTGCCGAAGAACATCGCACCGCGCGAACTGCTGCTCGAGGCCACTTACGCCGACCCGAACGGCGAGGTGCAGACCATCCGCAGCACGCAGACCCTGTGGCCCGCTGCGGTGATCGCCGGCGTGAAGACCGAGAGCTGGATTTCGGTCGGCCAGAAGCTCAAGTTCCAGGCACTCGCGCTCGACCTGAGCGGCAAGCCGCAAGCCGACGTCGCGCTCGATGTGAAAGCCATCGCGCGCATCACGACCAGCAGTCGGAAGCGCATGGTCGGCGGCTTCTACACCTACGACAACAAGACCGAAACCAAGGACCTGGGCACCGTGTGCAGCGGCAAGAGCGACAGCCGCGGCCTGCTGCTGTGCGATGCATCGCTGACCGAGCCGGGACGTGTCGAACTCATCGTCAGCGCAAAGGACATGGACGGCAACACCAGCGTCGCCGCCAACTCGGTGTACGTGACCAAGCAAGGAGAAATCTGGTTCGGCGGCGAAGACAACGACCGCATCGACGTGCTGCCCGAAAAGAAGAATTACCAGCCGGGCGAGGTCGCCAAGTTCCAGGTGCGCATGCCGTTCCGTTTCGCGACCGCGCTGGTGTCCGTCGAGCGCGAAGGGATCATCGAAACGCACGTGGTTCAACTCAATGGGCAAGATCCGACGGTGAGCCTCACGGTGAAGTCCGAGTGGGGACCGAACGCCTATGTGAGCGTGCTCGCCCTGCGCGGCCGTCTGCGGGAAGTGCCGTGGTACAGCTTCTTCACCTGGGGCTTCAAGGCGCCGCGCGAGTGGTGGACCGCCTTTTGGTACGAGGGCAAGGAGTACGTCGCGCCGACGGCGATGGTCGACCTGAGCAAGCCGGCCTATCGACTGGGCCTGGCCGAGATTCGCGTCGGCACGCGTGCGCACCAGATCGACGTGAAGGTGACGAGCGACAAGCCGAGCTACCCCGTGCGTGGCAAGGCGCAAGTGACCATCACAGGCAAGCTGCCCGATGGCAAACCGGCCGCAGGCGCCGAAGTGGCACTGGCCGCGGTCGACCAGGCGCTCCTCGAACTGATGCCCAACGACAGCTGGAACTTGCTCGAAGCGATGCTGCAACGGCGCAGCTGGGGCGTGAGCACCTCGACGGCGCAAATGGAAATCGTCGGGCGCCGGCATTACGGGCGCAAGGCCGTGCCGGCCGGCGGAGGTGGTGGCAAGGGCGCGGCGCGCGAGTTGCTCGACACGCTGCTGTTGTGGAACCCGCGCGTGGTCCTCGACGCCAATGGACAGGCCGTGGTGACGGTGCCGCTCAACGATGCGCTGACGACCTTCCGCATCGTCGCGGTGGCCGATGCAGGCACCGGGCTTTTCGGCACGGGCCAGACCACGGTCCAGGCCACGCAAGACCTGCAGATCATCAGTGGCCTGCCACCACTGGTGCGCGAAGACGATCAGTTCCGCGCGCAGTTCACCCTGCGCAACACCACGCAGAAGCCGATGAAGGTCGAGGCAGCACCGCGTGCGACGTTGCTCACGATGGCGCCGCAAACGGTCGACATCCCCGCCGGCGAATCGCGTGAAGTCGCGTGGATGGTGACCGCACCGGCGCAACTCGCGCAAACGCGGGCCGAGGCGATCCTGTGGGAGATCGAGGCCAGGGACATCACCGCCGGCAGTACCGGCAGTACCGGCAACAGCGCCGCGCGCGATGCGTTGAAGGTCCGGCAGCGCATCATCCCAGCGGTGCCGTTGACGGTGCAACAAGCGACGCTGGTCCAGCTCGAGGGGCCGTTCACGCTCGACGTGGCGATGCCCGCCGACGCCTTGCCCGGCCGCGGCGGGTTGAAGATGTCGTTGCAACCCAAGCTGGCCGAAGGCCTGCCCGGCGTACGCGACTACTTCGCCAACTATCCTTTCAGCTGCCTCGAACAGAAGACCAGTAAATCGGTCGGACTGCGCGACGGCCAGTTGTGGAAAGGCGTGGTCGCGCAGATCCCGAGCTACCTCGATGGCGACGGCTTGGCCAACTACTTTCCGCCACGCGATGGCGAGGCCAATCGCGGCAGCGACATCCTGACCTCGTACCTGCTGGCAGCGACGCAGGAAGCCGCGGCGCTCGACCCTGCCTTCGCGTTACCCGACGACGTGGCGGCACCGATGCAGGCCGGCCTGATCGCTTTCGTCGAAGGCAAGATCCAGCGCGAGTTCTGGAGCCCGCGCAAGGACCTGGACGTGCGCAAGCTCGCGGCGCTCGAGGCGCTGTCGCGCTACGGCAAAGCGCAGGGCCGCATGACGACCAGCATCACCATCGCGCCCAACCAATGGCCGACCAGCGCGGTCATCGACTGGATGAACATCCTGAAGCGCGTAACCGACGTGCCGCAGCGCAAGCAACGACTCGACGAAGCGAACAACGTGCTGAAGGCGCGCCTCAGTTACCAGGGCACCAAGCTCATCTTCAGCACCGAGCAGGACGACTACTGGTGGTGGTTGATGACCAACGGTGACGTCAACACCGCGCGCCTGTTGCTCAGCGTGATGGACGACCCGGCATGGAAAGACGACATCGGCAAGCTGGCCAACGGCTTCATCGGCCGGCAGCAGAACGGTGCCTGGCACACGACCACCGCCAACCTGTGGGGCGGCCTCGCGCTGGAGAAATTCTCGAAGGCCTTCGAGAGCACGCCGGTCACCGGCATCACTGCGGCGACGCTGGGCACCATCAAGGCACAGGTCGACTGGAGCAAGGTCGAGCGTGTGAAGGCGAGCGATGCGGCCGGCGTACCGAATCAAAGGACGTTCTTCGGCGCGCCCGCCTCGCCTGGCAACCTGCGCAACAACAGCATGTTCCTGCCGTGGCCGGCGGCGACACCAGCAGTCGCCGGCGCAGCCGCAGCGGCAGTCACGCCTGGTTCGCACGACACGCTTCTGGTGACGCAGCAAGGCACCGGCAAGCCGTGGCTCACACTGCAGTCGATCGCCGCGGTACAGCTCAAGGCACCGTTCGCGGCCGGCTACCAGATCAAGAAGACCATCACGCCGGTCGAGCAGGCCACGCCGGGCGTCTACACCCGCGGCGACATCCTGCGCATCGCCCTGGAAGTGAACGCCAGTGCCGACATGACCTGGGTCGTCATCAGCGACCCGATTCCCGGTGGCGCGACCATCCTCGGCGGTGGCCTCGGCCGCGATTCGCAGATCGCCACGCAAGGCGAGAAGAAGAGCGGCGCGGGTTGGGCGGCTTTTGAAGAACGCAGCTTCGAAGCCTTCCGCAGCTACTACGAGTACATGCCGAAGGGCGTGGTCAAGAGGGAGTACACCGTGCGCCTCAACAACGTCGGCGACTTCGCGCTGCCGCCAAGCCGCGTCGAGGCGATGTATGCGCCCGAGATGTTCGGCGAAATGCCGAATGCGCGGGTGAAGGTGGAACAAGCGAAGTAGAAGATTTACATCCGGCGCGCCGCTGCAGGGGCGGCGACACAGGCAACCAAGCGGTGCAGCGTCCAGCGATGCCCGCTTGCGTTCGGCAAGCCGGTGAACTAAAACGGCTGGCCCTTCGAAAGACTGCCCCATGACTGCCAGCGACCCGCTACTTGCCAGCCAACTCGTGGTTCGGGTTTGCCTCTTTCTCGTCGCGGCGATCGCCCTGTTTGGCGGTACGCTGCAAATGTTTCTAGGCCAGCCCGACACGTCACCGCGGCTGGACAACGTTCACCGATTCATGGCGGGTGTGTACTTCTCCACTGGCGTCATCAGCCTGTGGGCCGCCATCACCATTCGGCAACAACACACACTCGTGTACCTGCTCGCGCTCGGCGTGCTGCTGGCTGGCGTGGGTCGACTGGTCTCCATCAGCAAGGTCGGCCTGCCGAAGCCAACGGCCGTCTGGCTGGGCTATCTCATCCCCGAGTTGGCCCTGCCTTTCATCATCGCGATCGCACACTACATCGGCTCCAAATGACACATGCAACGCTCACCACTTGGCACGAGTTGGTCAAGACTCGCAACACCAAAGGGCTGAAGGATCTGCTGGCAGACGACGTCGTTTTCTACTCGCCCGTGGTGCACACGCCGCAAGCCGGCAAGGCGGTCACGGCGCAGTACCTGTCCGCCGCCTTTCACGTGTTCTTCAACGAAACGTTCCGCTACGTCCGCGAACTTGTCGGACCGAGCGATGCAGTGCTGGAGTTCGAGGTGAACATCGATGGCATCGCGGTCAACGGCGTCGACATGATCAAGTGGAACAACGAAGGAAAGATCGTCGAGTTCAAAGTGATGCTGCGACCACTCAAGGCGATCAACTTGATCCACCAGAAGATGGGCGTCCTGCTGCAGGCGAAGCAATAGCCACCAAATACCCGTCCGGCTTCACATGCGCGCCACCATCGCCAGACCGCTCGCTGCGCTGCTGTGCATGTTGGCGGCAGTCACAACGGCCGCTGCGGTCCCCACCTTCGATGCAGTGAAGCGCGACTTCCGCTCATCCGACGTCGCCGTGCTCGATCGCCATGGCGAACTGCTGCAACGGGTGCGCATCGATCCGACCGTGCGGCGCGGGCAATGGATCGACCTGGACGCCGTATCGCCCGCCCTTCGTACCGCGATGGTGCTGAGCGAAGACAAGCGCTTCTACGAACACAGCGGTGTCGACTGGCGCGCGGCATCGTCGGCCGCATGGGGCAATCTGTGGAACACGAAAACGCGCGGCGCCTCGACGATCACCATGCAACTGGCCGGCTTGCTCGACGACGACTTGCGGCGCGCGAGCGGCGGCCGCAGCTTCTCTCAGAAGGTCGGGCAGACGGTGGCTGCGGCGCAGTTGGAACGCAGTTGGCGCAAAGACCAGGTGCTGGAGGCGTACCTCAACACCGTGCCATTCCGCGGCGAAATCGTCGGGATCGATGCGCTCTCGCGCACGCTGTTCGGCAAGGCGCCGCACGGGCTCGATGCGCGCGAGGCGGCAGTGGCGGCGGCTTTGGTGCGAGCACCCAATGCGAAGCCGGCGGTGGTCGCGCAGCGGGCTTGCGAGGTACTGCGCGTGATGGAGCCGGAGCGAAGCAAGTCGGATTGCGAAGCGATGGACATGTTCGCGAGCGCGGCGTTGCAGAAGCGGGCGTTCGATTCGAACGAGGGGATTGCGCCGCATCTGGCGCGGCGGGTTTTGAGGGAGCGGGAGAAAGACGAAATTTCCACCACCTTGCGGGCGCCGTTGCAGCGCTTTGCGCTCGCCTCGCTACAACGCCACCTGCGCGAACTGCGCGGACGCCATGTCGAAGACGGCGCACTCGTCGTGCTCGACAACGCGAACGGTGATGTGCTCGCATGGGTCGGCTCGTCGGGTGTATTGAGCCAGGCAGCGGAGGTCGATGGCGTGACAGCGCAGCGGCAGCCGGGTTCGACCTTGAAGCCGCTGCTCTATGCCGAAGCGTTGGCCGAGCGGCGGCTCACCGCAGCATCGCTGCTCGATGATTCATCGGCACAGATCAACACGGCCGGCGGGCTCTACATCCCGCAGAACTACGACCGGCAATTCAAGGGGCCGGTGTCGGTGCGCACCGCGCTGGCTGCATCGCTCAACGTGCCGGCAGTGCGCACGCTGGTCATGGTGTCGCCGGCAGCCTTCGCTCGGCAACTGCGTGCCGCGGGCGTGCCGTTGAAGCAGAGCGGCGACTATTACGGGTACAGCCTGGCGTTGGGGAGTGCGGAGGTGTCGTTGCTGGCGTTGACCAATGGGTATCGGACGTTGGCGAACGGGGGGCGGTTCGGGGAGACGCGAGTCGTTGCGGGGCTGTCGCCATCCCTGCCTTCCCCCAGCGGGGGAAGGAGCAAAACAGAAGAGATGCAAGTCGTGCGCGCGGTCGATGCGGGTGCGGCCTTTATCGTGGGGGACATCCTTTCCGACGCCAATGCGCGGGCGCGCACCTTCGGGCTCGACAGCATCCTGTCGACGCGCTTCTGGACCGCCGTCAAGACCGGCACCAGCAAGGACATGCGAGACAACTGGGCACTAGGCTGGTCCGAGCGCTACACCGTCGGCGTATGGGTCGGCAACGCGAGCGGCGCGCCGATGTGGGACGTGAGCGGCACCAGCGGCGCGGCGCCGGTGTGGGCCGAGGTGATGCGCTTCCTCCATGCCAACGAACCGAGTCGCGCGCCGACGCCACCGACCGGGCTCGTTCGCACGCATGTGACTTTTGGCAGCGGCAACGACGGCGGGCTGCTCGAAGCGGCACGCGACGAGTGGTTTCTGCAAGGCACCGAGCAGGCCGAATTCGCGCTCGACTCGGTCCCCGGAAAGTCGCAACGCGACGGCGCTTCGGCGCGCATCACGTCACCGTCGAACGGCACCATCATCGCGCTCGACCCGGACATCCCACCGAACCGCCAGCGCGTGCGCTTCGAGAGCGGCGCGGGCGACCGCGCGGGACTGCGCTGGCAGATCGACGGCAACCCTTTTGCGCGCGGCGCCAGCGCGCAATGGTTGCCTTGGCCGGGACGACACGCCATTCAATTGGTCGATGCGGCCGGCGCGATACAAGACGAAATCAAGCTCGAAGTACGCGGCGCCGGCGTCGTTTCACCCGCACCCAAACGCTGAGCCGCTGCAGTGCCCGGGCCACCGTCCGGACGGACTTCGTCGCGTGCGCTTTAATCGAAGCAATGAGTTCCGTCGACCTGCTGATCGATGCCGAGTGCGACAACGCACCGGCACCATCCCCCACCCCTGCCATCACCCGCTCCAGTCGCTTGCTGCTCGGCCTCAGCGTCGTGCTGATCGCGTTCAACCTGCGACCGGTGTTCGCGAGCCTCTCGGTGGTGCTGCCCGAGATCATCGCTGCCACCGGCTTGTCGTCCACCGCAGCGAGCTTGCTGACGACCTTGCCCGTGGTCTGCCTCGGCGTCTTCGCGCCGTTGGCGCCATCGCTGGGCCGCCGCTTCGGCACCGAGCGAACGCTGCTCGGCTGCATGGCGCTGATCTTTGTCGGCACCTTGCTGCGCGGCAGCGGCAGTGTCGGGCTGCTGTTCGTCGCATCGGCCATCGCGGCCGCCGGCATTGCAGTGTCGAACGTGCTGCTGTCGGGCCTGGTCAAGCGCGACTTCGCAAAGCAGGCCGCGCTGATGATGGGCCTTTACACCATGGCGGTCTGTGGCGGTGCCGCTGCCGCGGCCGGCTTCACCGTGCCGCTCGAACATGCCATGGGCGGCGGATGGACCTGGGCGCTGGCGATGTGGGCCGTGCCGGCCGGCGTGGTCACCCTGCTGTGGGCGCCGCAAGCATGGTCGCTGGCTCCAGTCGCCAGCGAAGCTGCCTACACCGTGCGTGGCCTGTGGCGCGACAAGCTGGCGTGGCAGGTCACTTTCTTCATGGGACTGCAATCGGCTCTCGCGTACATCGTCATGAGCTGGCTCGCGCCAATCCTGAGGGAGCGTGGCCTTGGCGATGCGGCAGCAGGCTACGTTCTGTCGCTGTCGATCATCACGCAGGTGATCACCTGCCTCGTCGTGCCGGCCATCGCAGTCAAGTTCCGCAATCAGGTCGGCGTGGCCGTGGTGCTGGCCGTGCTCATCGTCGCGGCCATGCTGGGCTGCCTGCTGGCGCCGCTGTCGGGCATCTGGGTCTGGGCCGTGCTGCTCGGCATTGCGCAAGGCGGCTCATTTGCACTGGCGTTGACCTTCATCGTGCTGCGCTCGCCCGATGCACATGTGGCGGCGCACCTGTCGGGCATGGCGCAAGGCGTGGGCTATGTGGTCGCGGCCCTCGGCCCGCTGCTGGTGGGTCTGCTGCGCGGGTGGACCGGTGGGTTCGCGGCGGCGGCGTGGCTGTTCGTGGGGCTCGGCGTGGCGCTGGTGGTGGCCGGGCTGGGTGCGGGTCGCACGCTGCATGTGGGGGCGGTGACGGTGCCCGCGCTGGGCGGCAGTCGCTAGAGCGCGGTGTGGGTGTCGATACCGGCGATTTTTTAAGAATCGGCTGGGCGTTGCTTTGAAGCGTATGGCCGCTATGGGCATTGCACTGAAGTCGGCCCGCATGCGCTATGGCGCGCTGCAGGTGCGGGCCGTTTGGGTGAGGTCACCAAGGCAGGCTCCCCTATAATTTAACGGTTGGTGCTCGCTTTGGTTTTCAGGTCAAAGCAGTTCAACGGGAATCAGGATGGGATGCTGTGTATGTCTGAGTGGACACGCTTCGGCGCCCGAACCTGAGCTGCCCCCGCAACGGTAAGCGGACGCAAGCCCAGTGCTTGCAGCTCGTATTAAGTGCCCACTAGGTGAACGCCGCGCAAGCGACGGCCCGGGAAGGGAATACGGGTCGTCTTCGCCAGCCCGGATACCGGCCAATGAGGTGGCGCGTCATGCGAATGATGCGCCTTGCGGTGCATGCCTGCGGGGAAGCGGGCGAGCATGTCCAGTGCGGTGTTTCCATCATCATTCATTTCCCTTTCAGGTCGCTTGAGGTGACGCTGCTCCGCCAGTTTGTGGGCGATGGCGACGCCATGCATCTACGCAGGGTCCGAAACGCTGTCCCCGTCCAAACGGAGGTCACGGGATGAGCGCAGCCACTGCCGTGTCCTGCCGCGCACTGATGATCACTGCCCCGGCTTCGGGCCAAGGCAAGACCACGGTCACCGCCGCGCTGGCGCACTGGCACCGCAGCCGAGGCCGCCGCGTGCGGGTGTTTAAAACCGGCCCAGACTTTCTCGACCCCATGGTGCTGGAGTGCGCCAGCGGCGCGCCAGTGCAGCAGCTCGACCTGTGGATGGGTGGCGAAGCGCACTGCGCTGAATTGCTCTACGACGCCGCCATTCAGGCCGATCTAATTCTGGTCGAAGGCGTGATGGGTTTGCATGACGGGACGCCGTCGAGTGCCGATCTCGCATTGCGTTTCGGCCTGCCGCTGTTGGCCGTGATCGATGCCTCGGCGATGGCGCAAACCTTCGGTGCCGTGGCGCACGGGCTCGCCACTTACAGAGCCGGCCTGCAACTGACCGGCGTGCTGGCCAACCGAGTCGGCAGCTCGAGCCATGCGCAGATGTTGCGGGAAAGCTTGCCTGCCGGCATGACTTGGTATGGCACGCTGCCGCGTGGCGGAAACTACGGTTTGCCCGCGCGTCACTTAGGGCTGGTGCAGGCTGCAGAAGTCGGTGACATGGCCGAGCGGATTGCAGCTGCCGCACGGGCGCTCGGCGAGAACGGGGAGTTGCCCATCCCGCCGGTTGTTCAATTCGAGGCACCGCTCGCCTCGGACAATCTAGCGCTGCCGGCACTGCTGAGCGGCACCACCATTGCCATTGCGCGAGACGCTGCCTTTTCATTTCTATACCCCGCTAATCTCGATACCCTGCGTGCCTTGGGCGCACGGCTGTGCTTCTTCTCGCCGTTAGCCAACGAGCCGGTGCCGACTGCAGCTCAAGCGCTGTACCTGCCCGGCGGTTATCCGGAATTGCACTTGCAGGCATTGGCGAACAACACCGTCACGCGCCAATCCGTCCATGCACACCACGCTGCTGGCCGGCCCCTGGTCGCAGAGTGCGGCGGCATGCTGGCACTGCTGGAGACGCTCAGCGACAAGGCAGGCCACAGCTCGCCGATGATGGGCCTGCTGCCCGGCCAGGGCGTCATGACCGATAGGCTCGTCAACCTCGGCATGCACAGCCTGATGCTGCCTCAAGGCCAGGTGCGTGGCCATACCTTCCACCATGGACGCATTGCGACAACGTTGCCGGCCACGCTGCACACCGTGGCTCAGCGCCAGCAGGGTCGGGCCGAAGCCGTGTTCCACCAAGGCCGCTTGTTCGCTTCGTTCATGCACCTGTACTTTCCGAGCAACCCACTGGCCATCGCCGCGATGTTCAAGCCATGACCTTGTCCGCAATGTCCACCGAGCGAGCACTGCAGCCCTTGCCCGACACCCAACCACCACAGGGTGCGTCGCACGGCCGCGTCACCGTGCACACCGGCCCCGGCAAAGGCAAGAGCACAGCCGCGTTCGGGCTCGCGCTGCGCGCTGCCGGCCAAGGCGAAACAGTCAAGATCTACCAGTTCATGAAAGTGCCCACGGCGCGCTTTGGCGAGCACCGCTTATTCGAGCAACTGGGCATGCCTATCGAAGGTCTGGGCGACGGCTTTAGCTGGAAGAGCCGCGACTTGGAACATTCGGCCGAACTCGCGCGCGCGGGTTGGGCCCGTGCCGAGGCCACAGTGCGAGCCGGCGCGCACTCCCTGGTGGTGCTCGACGAAATCATGTATCCGCTGCGCTATGGCTGGATGTCGCTCGACCCGGTACTGGCCTGCCTGCGTGAGCGCCCATCGCATGTGCATGTGGTGCTCACTGGCCGCAATGCGCCGCAGGAAATGATCGATATCGCCGATTCAGTGACCGAAATGGCATTGATCAAACACCACTTCAAGGCAGGTGTGCCGGCACAACGCGGCATCGAGGACTAGTCACTTCGTCGCTTGCCTGACTTCTCTACGCTCACTCAGCCCATCCAGGAATCGACCATGCAATCCCGCAAGATCCCCGCCACCATCGTCACGGGTTTTCTCGGCAGTGGCAAGACCACTCTGCTGCGTCACCTGCTGCAAAACGCCCAAGGCCTGCGCATCGCAGTGATCGTCAACGAGTTCGGCGAGCTAGGCATCGACGGCGAATTGCTGAAAGGCTGCGGCATCGGTTGCGACGAGACCGGCGCGCCCAACGGCCAGTTGTTCGAATTGGCCAACGGGTGCTTGTGCTGCACCGTGCAGGAAGAGTTTGCCCCGGTGATGGAGCAGCTTGCAGCGCGCCGCGACCAGATCGACTACCTGGTGATCGAGACCTCGGGCCTGGCGTTGCCCAAGCCGCTGGTACAGGCCTTCCAGTGGCCCGCGTTGCGCAACGCCTTCACCGTCGATGCCGTGATCGCGGTGGTGGATGCGCCTGCCGTGGCGGCCGGCCGCTTCGCCGACGATCCGGTGGCGGTCGATGCCCAGCGCCGCGCCGACGACAACCTGGACCACGACTCGCCATTGCACGAGTTGTTCGAAGACCAGCTTGCCACCGCCGACCTGGTGATCGTGCACAAGACCGACGGCATGGACACTGCCGCGCTGGCCGGCGTCGAAGCTGCCATCCGCCTGGAAACCGCACCGGGCGTGAAGCTGCTGCATGCGCAGCATGGCCGCATCGACCTGGGCGTGTTGCTGGGCCTGGAGCGTGCGGTCGAAGACGTGATCGACCAGCGCAAGACGCACCATGACGCGGAAGAAGACCATGACCACGATGCCTTCGATTCCGTCTCGGTGAGTTTGCAGGTGCTCGATCGGGCGCGGCTGCTGACGGTGCTGCAAGACCTGGTCGAACGCCACGAGATCTACCGCGTCAAGGGATTTGTCTCGCTGCCCGGTGCGGCCATGCGACTGGTGATTCAGGGCGTGGGCACGCGCTTCGACAGTTACTTCGACCGGGCGTGGCGCGGCGACGAGATGCGCCAGTCGCGCCTGGTGCTGATCGGCGCCGGTCTGGACGCTGCAGTGCTGCAGGCCGAACTGGACCGCGACCTGTCGGCCAGCGTTCATTCCTGAAATCACCCAAGGACTCTCATGCACCTGATGTCCACACGCCCGGGCGGCCACGTTGAAGACGGTGGCCAGGGCGTCGTGCGCGTCGAGCAGACGCCCGCCTCGATCGTGGTGCTGAGCGCGGCGGACACCACGCTCTCGCTGCTCGCCGATGTGGCCGCCCAGCTCGGCCCCGACTACCCCAGCGTTCGCCTGGCCAACCTGATGTGGCTGCGCCAGCCAGCCTCCGTCGACATGTACGTCGACGACGTGCTGCGCCATGCCCGCGTGATCGTGATCGACCATCTCGGCAGCCCCAGCGACTGGGCTTACGTGGTGGAACGTGCGATGTCGCTTGCGCGCGAGCGGGGCCAGTGGCTGGCGATGTTCTCGGGTGATGCCTTCGAGGACGCGCAACTACTGATCCGCAGCACCGCACCGCAAGACGATTGCCGCCACCTGTGGCGCTGCCTGCGCGAAGGCGGGCGCGACAACGCAAAGGCCTTTTTTTCGCTGATCGGCCATGCCGCATTCGGCCTGGGCGAGCGGCCGCCGGTGCCGGTGCCGTTGCCCAGCGCCGTGCGGTACGAGCCCCAGGCCATCACCTGCCGCACACCGTGGAAATCGGGCGCACCCGTGGCCCTGCTGCTGTTCTACCGCGCCCATTTGCTCGCCGGCAACACGGCGGTTTTCGATGTGATGTTGGAGGCGCTGGCCACCGCCGGCCTTAACGCAGTGGCTCTTGCCGTCGATTCCCTCAAGAACCCTGAAAGCCATGCCGCGGTGCAAGCGCTGGTCGCGGAACACGCCGTGGCGATCGTGCTGAACGCGACCAACTTTGCCACCGCGTCGATCGACGGCAGCGATCTGGGCGATGCAAGAGATGCGGATACAGCGCCCGCGACCCTGGCCGGCGATGCCCCTGTGTTGCAACTTATCACCGCCGGCTGCTCGCATGAGCAGTGGCTGGCGGACGCACACGGTCTGGCGCCGCGCGACCTGGCCATGCAGGTGGTTCTGCCCGAGGTCGACGGCCGCATCCTTACGCGCGCCATCAGCTTCAAGGGCATGGCCTGGCGTTGCGAACGCACCGAACTCGACGTGGTGCGCTACGAAGCCGAACCCGAGCGCATGGCCTTCGTGGCCGAACTGGCGCGCCGCTGGTGCGTGCTGCGCGAGAAGCCCAATGCCGACAAGCGCATAGCGCTGATCTTGGCGAATTACCCGATCGACGATTCACGCATTGCCAACGGCGTGGGGCTCGACACACCCGCCTCGACCGTGGCTGCGCTGCATGCGCTGCAAGCGGCAGGCTACGCCACCGGAGAATTGCCGGCCAGCGGTGACGCGCTGATCGCTTCGCTGTTGCGCGGCATCACCAACGACCGTGTTGCCAACGACGCCCGGCCCGCCGCTCAGAGTTTCGCCATGGCTGATTACCTGGAAGACTTCCTTTTGCTGCCAGCCGACAGCCGCGCTGCCGTCAACGCCCTTTGGGGCGCGCCGGAACAGGACCCCACGCTGCGCAGCGGTCGTTTCACCATCGCCGGTCTGCGCTTCGGCCATGTCTTCGTCGGCATCCAGCCGGCGCGCGGACGCGACATGGATTTGTCGGCCAGCTATCACGACGCCGAGCTGGTGCCACCGCACCATTACCTGGCGTTTTATTTTTGGTTGCGTCGCGCCTTCGCGGTGGATGCGATGGTGCATGTCGGCACGCACGGCAACCTCGAATGGTTGCCCGGCAAGAGCGTGGCGCTGAGCGCAGCCTGCTGGCCCGATGCCATCCTCGGCCCGCTGCCGCACCTGTACCCCTTCATCGTCAACGACCCCGGCGAAGGCAGCCAGGCCAAGCGACGCACCCAGGCCGTGATCATCGACCACCTGATGCCTGCCATGACGCGCGCCGAGACCTACGGCCCGCTGCAGCAGATCGAGCGCCAGATGGACGAGTACTACGAGGCCTTGTCGCTCGACCCGCGGCGCGCGCGGCGGCTGCGTGAGGACATCCTCGAACGCACGCTGCGGGAAGGCTTGCACGAGGAGCTGGGCTTTGCCCGACCGGCAGACGACACCGCACGCGACAGCCTGTTGAAGGGGCTGGACGCTTATCTTTGCGAGATCAAGGAATCGCAAATTCGCGACGGCCTGCACACCCTCGGCAGCTCTCCACAGGGCCGGCAACGCATCGACACGCTGGTCGCGCTAGCGCGCTTTTCAGCAGGCACGGTGGCGGGTCAGAAAAGTCTGCTGCTGGCACTGGCACAAGACTTGGCACTCGACGGGGTGGACGGGTTCAACGTGCTCGGCCCGGACTGGGCCGCGCCGTGGCAGGGACCGCGCCCGCCGGCGCTGCAGCAGCTCAGCGACGATGTCTGGCGTCACGCCGGACACACACGCGAACGGTTGGAAAGGTTGGCCTCGCGTCTGGTGGCCGAACAGGTGATGTCCGATCAAGCTACACCAAAGGCCGATCCGGAGGCATTCGATGCGACAGCCTGGCCACACACCGCCCCGGTGCTGCAACGCCTGCGCCAAGTACTGCTCCCCCGGCTCGACGCTTGCGGCCCGCAAGAGATGACGCAGTTGCTACGCGGACTCTCCGGTCGCTTCGTGCCGCCCGGTCCGAGCGGTGCGCCATCGCGTGGCCGGCCCGACGTGCTGCCGACGGGGCGTAATTTCTACAGCGTCGATACCCGCGCCGTACCGACACCCACGGCCTACGCCATGGGTGCGGCCGCCGCCGAACGGCTCATCGAACGCCATCTGCAGGACCACGGCACGATGCCCGGCGAGGTCGGGCTGTCGGTATGGGGCACCAGCACCATGCGCACGGGCGGTGAAGACGTGGCGCAGGCTTTCGCGTTGTTGGGTGTGCGGCCCAAGTGGGCCGATGGCAGTGCACGGGTGGTCGACGTAGAAGTGCTGCCAATGGCCATCCGTCACCGGCCCCGCGTCGACGTGACCTTGCGTGTATCGGGCTTCTTTCGTGATGCCTTCCCCAACGTGATCGATCTGTTCGACACGGCAGTGCGTGCCGTCGCCGCCATCAGCGAAGACGACGAACCAGATGACGTGAATCCGATTCGTGCCCGCGTCCAGCGTGAAGCGGCGGCTGCCCTGGCGGCCGGCCAGGCGGCGGACGAAGCGGAACGTCAGGCCACCTGGCGCGTGTTCGGCCCGCGCCCCGGCGGCTACGGCGTCGGTGTGCAGGAGGTGTTGGACAGTTGCGACTGGAAAGATGGCGCCGATATTGCCCAGGCCTACGTTCAGGCTGGTTCCTTTGCCTATGGCCAGGGCGACCATGGCGTCGCGGCCCGCGCGCCGTTCGAGCGGCGACTGGCGCAACTCGATGCGGTGCTGCACAACCAGGACAACCGCGAGCACGATGTGCTCGACGCTGCCGACCATGCCCAGTTCCAGGGTGGCATGGCGGCCGCCGTGCAGCATCTGTCGGGCGTCCCGGCGGCGCTGTACCACGGCGACTTCAGCGTGCCGGGTTCGCCGCGCATTCGCACGCTGCGCGAAGAGGTGGCACGCGTGGTCCGTTCGCGCGCCGTCAACCCGAAGTGGCTGGAAGGCGTGCGTCGCCACGGCTACAAGGGTGCTTCGGAGATCGCCGTCACGGTGGACAACCTGTTCGCCTACAGCGCGACCACCGGTGTGGTCGCTGACCACCAATTCGCGTTGGTGGCCGATGCCTACCTGCACGACGACACGACGCGCGAATTTCTGCAGCAACACAACCCGCTAGCGCTGCGCGGCATCGGCGAGCGGCTGCTCGACGCAATGCGGCGTGGCCTGTGGGCCGAGCCTGGCGACCAGCGCGAGCGGATCGAACACCACCTGCTGGCGCTGGAGCGCCGGCTTGAAGAACACGGCGAAGGGCCGCTCTGATGACATCGAACTCTGCTGAACCGATTGCCGGGCCAACTGCCGACTCGAATGCCTGCCTCGTCGAACCCGCCACCCGCGCGACCTTCCCCTTCAGCGCGTTGGTCGGCCAGCCGTTGTTGCAGCGCGCTTTGCTGCTCGCAGCGATCGACCCCGGTATCGGCGGGGTGCTGATCAGCGGTCCGCGTGGCACCGCCAAGTCCACGGCAGCGCGTGCGTTGGCGGCCCTGGTGCCTCCGACGCCGGCGGCGTTACCTGCGCCTTTCATCACCTTGCCGTTGTCGGCCACGGTCGAGCAACTCGTCGGCACGCTCAACGTCGAAGACGTGCTGCGCGACGGTCGTCTGCGTCTGGCGCCGGGCCTGCTGGCGCGTGCCCACCACGGCGTGCTGTATGTCGATGAAGTCAACTTGCTGCCCGATGCGTTGATCGATGCTTTGCTCGATGTCGCGGCCAGTGGTGTCAACACCGTCGAGCGTGACGGCATCTCACGTCAGCATGCCGCGCGCTTCGTGCTGGTCGGCACCATGAACCCGGAAGAGGGCGAGTTGCGCCCTCAACTGCTGGACCGGTTTGGTTTGTCCGTTTCGCTGGCCAATCCAACCGATGCTGCGCTGCGCACGGCGATCGTGCGGGCGCGCCTGGGCTTTGACGAGAATCCGCACGGTCTGGTCGAACAACATGCTGGTGAGCAGGCCCGTCTGGTCGATGCTGTCGCCACGGCACGTGCTGCGTTGCCGCGCTTGGCGTGGTCGGATGCGGTACTGCACCACGCTGCGGCCTGCGCGCTGGCGGCCGGGGTCGATGGCATGCGGGCCGACCTGGTGATGCTGCGGGCGGCGCGTGCACTGGCGGCCTTTGAAAGCCGTGACGAGGTGACGACGCTCGATGTCGACGCGGTGGCTGAACTGGCACTGGCGCACCGTCGTGGTGACAAGGCACACGCCCTCCCCCCGCCCCCGGCGTCTCGCGCCCCGTCCGAGCAGAAAGCACAAGATCGCCACGCCGCGTCCACGGCACCCGGTCCCGACCCCGAACGCGCATCACCCGACGCCCTGGCCGCAGAGGCTCCGATCGGCGACTGGGGTGCCCTGCCGCCACGACCTGAAACCACCACACGCGTAACCGGCGTAGGAGGATGGCCATCAAAAAAAGCCTGAGCCCCCGTAGCCGTCTCGTGCGCCCCGGGCGCGCCGGTCTGCGGGGGCCGAAACCCCATCCCTCATCGACGCTCCATGCGCCAAGGCAACCCGCCGAGGGCTTGGCGCGTGGCCCTGTCGCGTGGTTGCCTACGTTGCTGGCCAAAGGCCCACAGCCGCTCCAGAGTGTCCACCTGCGCTATGCCGAGCGGCTGGTGAAGCACGCCAGGTTGCACCTCATCGTGCTCGACACCTCTGGCTCGATGCGCCAGCGTGGGCGCCTTGCGCTGGCCAAAGGACATGCGCAGTGGCTGATCGAGCAGGCCGCCCGCGTTGGCGACCACGTGGCACTGCTGTGCTTCGGCGGTCAGGGCGTGGTGTTGCAGCTGCCACCCGGACCGGCCCGCGCCTCCGGCCGCGCCAAGCTTCGACCGCTGGGCGGTGGCGGAGGCACTCCGCTGACGCATGCGCTGGCCGAGTCCGACGAGCTGCTGCGTCTCGCGCAGCGTCGCAATGGCCCGTCCGAAACCTGGCTGTGGCTGCTGACCGATGGCCGCACGCTGGAACAGCCGGTCGCACCGCAACTCGCCGGGCATGTCGTGATCGTTGACTTCGACGAACCTGCGAGCTCCATCGGCCGCTGTACCGCATGGGCGTTGCGCTGGGGCGCTGAACATCGTCTTGCCAGCCGGCCTACCTGAATCCTGAATACCGATGACCATGTCCCTTGAAGTTCCCCCTGCGCAGGTTACTGAAATCGTTATCTGCACGACCTGCCGACCTGCCGGCGCTTCACGCGAGTTGCCCGCTGCCGGAACGATACTGTTCGACGCCGTGCTGGCGCTGCAACACGAGGCACGACGGGCCGGCATCCATGTGCGCGGCATTGCCTGCATGAGCGGGTGCGAAAGGGCCTGCACCATCGCATTCCAGGCAGCAGGCAAACCCACCTACTATTTCGGAGACCTCGTCGCCGATATCGAAACTGCCGCGCAAGTCTTGGCTTGCGGACAGCTGCACGCAGACAACGCCGACGGCGCCTTGCTGCGCAGCCAGCGCCCGGAGCGGCTACGCGGTGGCATCCTGGGCAAGTTGCCGCCGATGATGACGTCGTTGCCGACCGCAGTGGAAGTCGTTGCAACAACGGCGGCGGTGGCCTGACGCTGATGGCCTCGATCCGCGTCATGCTCCCGATGCCGACGCCTCCGGAACCGGCCAGCGTTCCGGGGTCATCTGGTGTGCGTCCTCAAGCCAAAGGCTGGTGCCCTGGTGCGCATCGCGCCATGGCCTCGGGCGATGGGCTGTTGCTGCGGGTGCGGCCGCCACTGGCAAGAATGACGCGCGCTCAGGCGCTGGGGCTGTGCGAGCTTGCGCAAAGCCTGGGCTCGGGAATGATCGACCTGACTCACCGTGCCAATCTGCAACTTCGCGGTGTCCGGGCAGAAGACCACGACGCCGTGGTGGAGGCGCTTTGCAGGTTGGGTCTGGTCGATGTCGACGCCACACACGAAGCCTGGCCCGCCGTTCTGGTCGCGCCCTGCTGGCAGGCCGGCGATGACACGCAACGCATCGCCAGTGCACTGCTGGCGCGTCTGGGTGAGTTGCCGGCCTTGCCCTCCAAATTCGGTTTTGCCGTGGATGCGGGGCCGGCACCGGTGTTGACGGAGGCCTCGGCTGACGTCCGCATCGAGCGTGCCCGCTCGGGTGGTCTCATCGTGCGCGCCGATGGTGCTGCGGCCGGACATCTGGTACCGCGAGGCGACTTAGCGGAAGCCGTTGCAATGGCACTCGCGATGGCCGTTTGGTTTGCGGCAACTGCTGGGTCCGTGGCGCCGCCATCGAGACGCATGCGCGGGCTTCAGCAGGTGTGCGCAGTGCCCGGTGGAGATGCGCCGCTCGACACCGCGGCCCCTTCGGCCGCGCTGCCGAGGCCTGGCATGTCGCAGCTCGGACCGGTCTACGGCGTGGCCTTTGGTCAAATTGCGGCGACTGCGCTGGGCCACTTGCTGCAAGACAGCGGCGCCGTGGCCCTGCGCTTGACGTCGCAACGCGGCCTGATTCTGGAAGGAGGCGAGTGGCGGGAATCGACCGCATTCATCACGGTGGCTGACGATCCCCTGCTGCGCGTGGACGCCTGTCCCGGTGCTCCGGCGTGCGCGTCGGCCACGGTGGCGACGCGCGCCCTCGGCCTTTCACTCGCTCGGCAACTGCTCACTGACAGCCCTGGCGCACCACGCAGCCTGCACGTGTCCGGCTGCGCCAAAGGGTGCGCTCGTTCGGGTACCGCGGACTTGACGCTGGTCGGCCGCAACGGGACCTTCGACCTGGTGCGCAATGGCCGCCCCGGGGACGCGCCTGCGCAAACTGGGCTGTCTCCTGAAAACTTGCGCGTGTGCATTGGAGCCCCTTGAACCACAGCTTTGAAACCAACGGCGCCGAGATCTATCGCCGTTCCTTTGCCATGATCCGCGCCGAGGCCGACCTTGCCCGCTTCGACGCCGACGACGAGCCGATAGCGGTGCGCATGATTCACGCAGCGGGCCTGATCGGGCTTGAAGCGATGCTGCGCTTCTCGTCTGGCTTCGTGCACGCGGCGCGGTCGGCGCTGGCGGCCGGCGCGCCGGTCCTGTGCGATGCGCGCATGGTCAGCGAGGGCGTCACCCGCTCGCGCCTGCCCGCCGGCACCGAGGTGCTATGTACCTTGCACGACCCGGCCGTGCCCGGGATCGCGCAAGCCATGTCGACCACCCGTTCCGCTGCGGCACTGGAACTCTGGCGGCCGCATCTGAAGGGCGCCGTGGTGGCCATCGGCAACGCGCCGACGGCCTTGTTCCATCTGCTCAATATGCTGCAGGACCCGGCCTGCCCGCGGCCGGCGGCCATCATCGGGTGCCCGGTCGGCTTCATCGGCGCAGCCGAATCGAAGGACGCACTCTGGGCCGAACAGCCCGTGCCCTGCTGCATCGTGGCCGGCCGCCTGGGCGGCAGCGCCGTCACGGTGGCGGCGATCAACGCGCTCGGAAGCCGTCTGGAATGAGCGCACGCGGCACCCTCTACGGACTGGGGCTCGGCCCGGGCGAGCCGGACCTGATGACCGTGCGCGCCCACCGTCTGCTGTGCAGCGCGACCCACGTGGCATTCTTTCGCAAGGCCGGCCGGCCCGGACAGGCGCGGCGCATCGTCGATGGCCTGCTGCCCGAAGGCGTGGTGGAGCACGCGATGGAGTACCCGGTCACCACCGAAATTGCGGTGGAAGACCCGGCCTACAACCAGGCCCTGTCCGCCTTCTATGCCGACTGCGCAACGCACCTGCGCGCGCTGTCGGACGCCGGTCATGACGTTGTGGTGCTGTGCGAAGGCGATCCGTTTTTCTACGGCTCCTTCATGCACCTCTACACCCGATTGATCGACACGCACCCGGTGCAGGTGGTGCCTGCCATCACCGGCATGTCGGGCGCATGGACCGCCACTGGTCAGCCGATCACTTGGGGCGACGATGTGCTGACTGTCCTGATGGGCACGCTGCCCGAGGCCAGGCTGGCACGCCACATGGCCGATAGCGATGCGCTGGTGGTGATGAAGATCGGGCGCCACATCGACAAGGTGCGCCGCGCGCTCGCCACTGCCGGCCGATTGGACGATGCCTGGCTGGTCGAATACGCCACCATGCCGGGCCAGAAGGTGGTGCGGCTGGTCGAGGTCGAAGGTCGCATCACGCCTTACTTTTCGATCGTGCTGGTGCATGGGCAGGGGCGGCGGCCATGAATGACACGACCACGAGCGTCAATGCAACGACGGCGAATGCGGCGGGCCGGCTGGTCGTCGCCGGGCTCGGCCCGGGTGCTGAAGATTGGGTGACACCGGAGGTGACAGCTGCCCTGGCCGACGCCACCGACGTGGTGGGCTACATCCCTTACGTGGCTCGGGTGGCACCGCGCGCCGGCCTGACACTGCACGCCAGCGACAACCGGGTCGAGCTGGACCGGGCCGCTCATGCCTTGCAGATGGCCGCGTCAGGCCGGCGCGTGGTCGTGGTGTCCTCAGGCGACCCGGGCGTGTTCGCCATGGCATCGGCTGTGTTCGAGGCTGTCGAAGCGGGTCCGGCCGAGTGGCGCCGACTGGACGTGCGGGTGCTGCCCGGCATCACGGCGATGCTGGCGGCCGCGGCACGTGCCGGCGCGCCGCTGGGGCACGACTTCTGCGCCATCAACCTGTCCGACAACCTGAAACCTTGGGCGCTGGTGGAGCGCCGATTGCGACTGGCGGTGCAGGCCGACTTTGCGATGGCCTTCTACAACCCGCGCTCGGTATCGCGCCCCGAGGGCTTTGCCCGAACGCTGGTGGTGCTGCGCGAGGCTTGCGCTGCGGCAGGAAGCCCGGACCGCCCGGTGATTTTTGCCCGCGCCGTGTCGCTGCCCGAGGAGACGATTCGCGTGGTCGCGCTGGGCGATGCACAGCCCGAGATGGCCGACATGCGCACGGTCGTCATCGTCGGCTCCAGCTTGACGCGCGTGATCGCGCGCGACGGCCAGTCGTGGGTCTACACGCCGCGTTCGGTAGCACGCGAGGGGACGGCATGAGCGGGTTCAACGCTGTTGTCGTGCACCGTGATGTCTCCCTGGTCGAGCCACGCCAGCACCTCGGCCACGCGCCTGACCTCTTGCCGTGCCGGCAACGGCGGCCGCGCCACCATCAGCACCGGCAAGCCCAACGCGCGTGCCGCATGCAGCTTGGCCTGCGCGCCGCTGCCTCCAGCGTTCTTGCAGACGATGAGTTCGACCTGGTGTTCACGCATCAAGGCGATGTCGCCCGCCAAGTCGAAGGGGCCGCGCGCGACGATGGTGGTGTGCTGCGGCAGCGGCGGCAACTCGTCCGGTTGATCGACCAGCCGCAGGACGTAGTGATGCTGTGGCTGCGACGCGAAGACGGCCAAGTGCATGCGGCCCAAGGCCAGCATCACGCGCTGCGGCGGGCCACCCAGCGCCGCAACGGCCGCCGGCAGATCGGCCACCGGCTGCCAGCGGTCGCCGGCACCGGGCTGCCAGGCGTCGCGTGTCAGCGCCAGCAACGGAACGCCGGCCTGCGCGCAGGCCGCGACCGCATTGGCGCTCATGCGCGCAGCGAAGGGGTGCGTGGCATCCACCAAGTGAGTCACTTGCATGTCCTGCAGATGGCGCGCGAGGCCGGCGACGCCGCCGAAGCCGCCGACGCGCACCGCAATCGGCTGTGCCCTGGGCTGGGCCACCCGGCCGGCATACGACAACACGGCGCGCTCGCCACGTTCGGCCAGCGCCGACGCCATTGCGCTCGCTTCCAGCGTACCGCCGAGGATGAGGATATTGCGCGTGGTTGAAGTCATCAAAAAAGCACCGTGGCTGACAATTATCGGGTTGGGCGAAGACGGCTGGCAGGGCCTACCGCCGACCAGCCGTGCGGCCCTCGACGAGGCTGAACTGGTGGCCGGCAGCGCGCGCCATCTGGCGTTGTTGCCCAAGCTGCGAGCCGAGCGGCTCGAGTGGCCGGTGCCCTTTGCCGACGGCATTCCGATGCTGCTGGCACAGCGCGGGCGCCGCGTGGTGATGCTGGCCTCCGGTGATCCGTTCTGGTTCGGCGCAGGCAGCTCGGTGACGCGCCATCTTGGCGCGCACGAATGGCATGCCTTGCCGGTCGTATCGACCTTCGGTCTGGTTGCCTCGCGCCTGGGCTGGGCGCTGGAACTCGTGACCTGCCTTGGCCTGCACGCGGCGCCGCTGACCCGCCTGCGCCCTCATCTCTGCCCGGGCGCACGGTTGGTGCTGCTGTTGCGCGACGGTGCGGCCGTCGCAGACCTGGCGCGCTACCTGGTCGATAACGATTTTGGTGACAGTCTCATGAGCGTGCTGGAAGCCTTGGGTGGCCCGCGTGAGCAGCGGCGCGACGTGATCGCCTCCGAATTCAATCTGACCGATGTGAGCCATCCGGTGGCCGTGGCGCTGCAGGTGGCGGGCACCGGCCTGGCCCTGCCGCGCAGTGCCGGCCTGCCCGACAGTGTGTTTGCGCACGATGGCCAGATCACCAAGCAACGGGTGCGCGCCCTGGCCCTGTGCGCGCTGGCACCGCGCCCGGGTGAGCGGCTGTGGGACATCGGTGCCGGGTCGGGTTCCATCGCCATCGAATGGCTGCTGGCGCATCCTCGGTGCGAAGCTGTGGCCGTCGAGGCAGACGCCGAGCGCGCCGCCCGACTGCGCGGCAACGCCGACCGCTTGGGCGTCGACCGATTGGTGCTGGTAACGGGACGCGCACCCGACGTCATGACGGACCTGGCGTCGCCCGATGCGGTGTTCATCGGCGGTGGTCTGAGCGACGAGTTGCTGACGGCGCTGTGGAACCTGTTGCCTGCAGGCTGCCGTGTGGTGGCCCATGCCGTGACACTTGAATCCGAAGCACTGCTGGGTCATTGGCACGCCCGCGCCGGCGGCAGCCTGCTGCGCATCGAACTGGCCGAGGCCGCGCCACTGGGCACGCGGCGCGGATGGCGTGCCTCGTACCCGGTCGTGCAGTGGAGTGCCACGCGATGACGGTGGCAGGATTTGGATTTCGACGCGGCGCAACGCTGGCGTCGCTGCGAGATGCGCTGGCACAAGCGCTTTCAGCCATGCCACTTGTGATGCCGGTGCGCGCGATCGCGCTGATCGCCGTAGCGCATGACAAGGCTGAAGCACTGAGCCTGCGCGCATTGGCCGCCGAACTGGGCCTGCCCGTGCATGCAGTCGGTGCGGCGCAACTGAATGCCACCCCGACCTTGACCAACAGCGCCACAGTCCGCGCGCTGCGCGGCAGCGGCAGCACCGCCGAGGCCGCGGCATTGGCCGCTGCCCTGGTGCACGGCGGTCCGGGCGCCATGTTGTTGCACCCGCGCGTCGTGTCTACCGATCGCCTCGCCACCTGCGCTATCGCTGCGCTGGCCCCACAACGGAAAACCTGACTCATGACCATCCACTTCATCGGCGCCGGCCCCGGTGCCCCCGACCTGCTGACCCTGCGCGGACGCGACCTGATCGCCAGTTGCCCGGTCTGTCTTTACGCCGGCTCGCTGGTGCCCGAAGAAATCCTGGCGCACTGCCCACCCGGTGCGCGCATCGTCAATACAGCGCCGCTCGACCTCGATGCGATCGTCGCCGAGTGCGCTGCCGCCCATGCCGCAGGCCACGACGTGGCGCGGCTGCATTCAGGCGACCTGTCGGTGTGGTCGGCCATGGGCGAGCAACTGCGCCGGTTGCGCGCGGCTGGCATCCCGTACACCGTCACACCCGGCGTGCCATCGTTTGCGACCGCCGCCGCCGCACTGGGTGCCGAACTCACGCTGCCAGGGCTGGCGCAATCGGTGGTGCTGACGCGCACATCGGGCCGGGCCTCACCGATGCCGGCGGGCGAAAGCCTGGCCAACTTTGCCGCTACCGGCGCCACGCTGGCCTTGCACCTGTCGATCCACAAGCTGGCCGAAGTGGTCGCCGAACTGACACCGTTCTACGGCGCTGCCTGCCCGGTTGCCGTGGTCTACCGCGCCAGTTGGCCCGATGAAAAAATCTTCCGCGCGACGCTGGCCACCATCGAGGCCGCCATGGCCGAGGGGGTCGAACGCACCGCGCTGATCCTGGTCGGCCCAGCGCTGGCGGCCGAAGGCTTCAGTGACAGCCGTCTTTATGCCAAGGACTACGACCGAAGATTCCGGCCATCAGTGGCCGGATCGGACTGAGCACGCACAGCCTTGCCGAGCCGTCTCCAGATCAACATTTCCCATTTCATCAACCCTCGCGGCACACGCCGCATTCAACCTCACGGAGCCCCGCCATGCACATGGAACCCGGAATTGTCGACAGCACCAAGATCGTGCTGTCCTATGCCACAGCGAGCGCCTGCGCGCTCTATGCCGCCAAGCTGTCCCTCGACCACGTTCGCCAGGAAGGGGCGTTGTCGCTGCTGCTGCGCAGTGCGCTCGCCGCGTTGCTGGTCTTCGTTTTCTTCGAGGTGTTCCCGCATGCGCCCGTGGGCGTGTCCGAGGTCCATCTGATCCTCGGCTCGTCCCTGTTTCTGATTCTGGGCGCTGCCCCCACGGCCATCGGTCTGGCCGCCGGGCTGGCACTGCAAAGCCTGTTCTTCGAGCCGCAAGATCTGGCGCAATACGGCATGAACGTGACCACGTTGCTGGCCGCGCTCTTCGCCATGCAGGCAGTGGCCAAGCGGGTGTTGCCGGCCAAGCTGGCCTATGTCGATCTTGGCTACGCGCACGTGCTCAAGATGTCGGTGGTGTTCCAGGGCGGCATCGTCGCGTGGGTGGCCTTCTGGACCCTCTATGGTCGCGGCATCGGCGCTGAAACCTTGCAAAGCGTGGGCAGCTTCGGCGCCGCGTACATGAGCGTCGTGCTGCTGGAGCCGCTGATCGACCTCGGCGTGCTGGCCGCCGCCAAATGGCTGCGCGCTCGCTCCGGCGCGCGTGGCTCGGTGCTGCTGACGCATCGTCTGCACCACGCTGCTTGAGCCACGCAAGGTGCCGATGCATGCCGCGCCGCTGATCGAGCTGATGTTGATCGGCATCGGCACCGGCAATCCCGAGCACCTGACGCTCCAGGCCATCGGCGCCCTCAACCGGGCCGACCTGATCCTGATTCCTCACAAGGGCGTCGACAAGGCCGATCTGGCTGAACTTCGCCGCACGATCTGTGCGACGCATCTCGATGGCCCGGCCCGGCTGGTGGAATTCGATCTGCCGGTGCGCGACAGCGCAACGCCACGTTACCTCGACGGCGTACACGACTGGCACGCGGCCATTGCCGCGACGTGGGCGCGCGAGATTGCCGCCCACCGGCCACAGGGCGGCCGTGTCGCCCTACTGGTCTGGGGCGACCCGTCGCTGTACGACTCCAGCCTGCGCATCGCCGCGCAATTGCAGGCCGCCGGCATGGCGTTGCGCATCGAAGTGGTCCCCGGCCTGAGCAGCGTGCAATTGCTGACCGCCGCGCATGCCATCCCGCTCAACACGCTGGGCGGCCCGGTGCTGATCACGACCGGGCGTCAACTGCGGGAAGGCGGCTGGCCGGTCGGCCTGGAGACTGTCGTGGTGATGCTCGACGGCGCCTGCGCCTTCCAGACCTTGGCGCCGGAGCGTCTGCACATCTACTGGGCCGCCTATCTCGGCATGCCGCACGAGTTGCTGCTGGCCGGTCCGCTGGCCAGTACCGGGCCGCGCATTTTGTCGATCCGTGCCGAGGCGCGCGAAGCGCATGGCTGGATCATGGACATCTACCTGCTGCGTCGCGAGTGAGATGTCTGCAGCAGACAGTGGCTGGACTTTGCGGGTGGCGGACACCAGCGCACGTTCTCTCGAGGGTTAAGCGCGCGGCCCGAAAGCAGGTCTGCGCTGGCAACTTCTGCAACATCAACAGCGGTTGCAGCGGTTGTGATGCGATCAGCAGAGCTGAGTTCAAAGTTGGTGAGCTGTTCCTATTGCATAGGCCAACCAAGTGGGATTTTTCTCCCCAGACGGACGTCTGCTTGGGGCCCAAAGCCGAAGTTCGTTGTGCTCCATAGCGGACGTTCGCCGGCCGCCTCGGGTCTTGTCAGCGTTCTTTGCCATCGAGGATTCGCACTACCTCGTCAAGCCACGCGCGGGTTGTGAGGCGGTCTGCGGTTGGAAGGTAATAGCAACCCAGATCGGCAACAGTCGCGGCAAGCTCGGCTTCCGAACCAGTCCTGGAGATCAGGTCGCGAAGTTCCTGTGCAGCGGCTCTCACCTCGTCATTCGGCGACTCGCTCACGTATAACTCCACAACAGCGGTCGCTGTCGGCGAATCATCGAAACAGTCCTGATGAAAGTACGCGCCGAATAGATCGTGGAGGTTGGGATACTGCATCGAAGGTCCGTTAGTGGCCGTTTTCAGGCTTCGGTGACATCTGCTGGAAGGACCCACTTGCTGAGCCAATGTTCGAAGTCCTGGGCGACTTCGCTCGCACTCTTTGTGTTGAGCTGGAAGCACACGACTGCCATCTCGCCCGACGAATCGGCCGATGACAAATCAAGGCAGTGCGGGGCGTCGCCGTCCGGCTGGATGACCAGGAGCGTGGGAGGTAGCGCGAAGTCATCCCGAGCCCGGATGGTTTCGCCGTACGTCGAGCCACCCGAAAGGTCCAGGGCGTTTCCGTCGATGATGCCGGCGACCTCGATGCCGCCTAGATTCAGTGCGCCCGTCAGGGCCAGGAACCGTCGGTAGCTTGGCGGCAGCCGGACTCCAAGCGAACGTTCGAGCGCTTGAATTTGCGCTTCATCCGCGCCGCCGGCTATCCAAGCATCCGTCCCGGCCGCCGTAGCAGCTTGGAGCCTCTCACGCACAGTTTTCATGGTCCCCTCGAATGTCTGGTTCTGGCCGAATGGCAAAGTTCGTTCAATGGCCGCCGACAAGTGCGCCGATAGCCGCGGCCACAAGCGGCGTAAGCCAGTCCGCTTCGGAGAGCGCACCTGCCTTTTTTCTAAAGTGCTCGGTCACTGGCGTCCCCAAAAGTCGATCGACTTCATCGCCGTCAAGCCAAGCTGCGCTGCATTTCAGGCAGCAGTTGATAGCACCCGCACCGACTACCACCTTCCGCATCGGCACTGCATCGCGAGGGCAGATCACTTCGCGATCCCATTCTTCCCGAGGGCCGAGCGCGAGGTTGCGGGTGGCAACCTCATTCCTGACGAGGTCCGTGAAGAACGCTCCGGAGCAGATGTTGCAGTGCCACGCTGCGCCAACTTCCGGCGGTTGCTGAACAAGCTGGTGAGAATCGCGTGGACAGTTGTATTGCATGCAGTACCCGATCATCGAACTTCCGCTTTTGGCCGACTGTAGCCGGTCGTGGGATGGTGCTTCGGGCCCGAAGCAGTCATTTTTCAACTCATGACTACGCCTCAATAAGCAGAGTGGCAAGGGAACGTTTTAGCGGCGTACTTAGTCATCAGCCGCGCTTCGTCTTCTCGTCTTCCATGCATAGCAAATTCGGTGACCTGCTTCCACTCAGTTCCTGAGAGTTCGCTGTCAAGAACTTTCGAAATGCATGAGCAAATCTGATCTGCTCGCATTGGCAACGTCTGCTGCTTGACTGCTTGTGCCCTGCAGCCTGCACCCACGGCACTCTTGTACTGCCGGATTAGGTCCGGTGTTGCTTCTTGAGAGAACACCAATAAGGGCAAAAAGGCGAGCGTCAGGAGAAAAGACTTCATGAGGTTTGTGACTCGTCTTGATTGTGAATAGAGCGACTTTTTGCCAGCAATCGACGGTAGTGGCGAACCGCGCCGAATGCGTACCAAGCTCCCAAAGAAAGTGCCAGTGTGGTGCCAAAAAAGCCCGGGACAGAAGGCGTAGTCAAAAGTAGAGCAAAGCCGCAGAACGCCACCACTAGGAAGCCACCGATGAACGTACAGCGAGGTATTAGCTTTAAGAGCGGAATGATGTGCGGCACAACAAAGACAATCGCGAAGAGTGCCCCGATTGCGAAGAATGGGGTAAGGAACTGTTGATACATGGGCTTATGGGTCGAACGTCTGCTTGTGGCCGGTTGCCGACTAACGAGGTGCGCGTTGATAGTCCGTAAGTATTTGGCTCAAAGCTCTCTGGAAGTTAAGGTATCCGGGCGAGGCAGCATTCAGCCGCTGGCCCATCCGACGCTGAACATTTTCATTTGCCCTTTTGTAGGCTTTGCGAAAACTTGCGCCGGCTGCGGATTGGAGAAAGTTAACAGAGGCCGCGAGTTCGGCATCAGTCATTTGAGCCTCCAGTTCTTCTGCTACCAAAGGCTGAAAGTCATCCGACTTTAAGACGCCGCACACGCTTTGTTCATAGGTGCGATAGGCCTCTTGCAAGCGCGCCCAATAGGCGGAGCGAGGACCAATCCCGCCGAATGTTTTTGGATTGGCGAGGTAGATGGCCTCTGGATCTCAACCCGAGTTCGTCGTCTGCGCGCACTTCCCCTCGGAATCGCTCCGTTGGGTATCAAAGTCAAGCACCCGGGCAAGGCGAACGGCAAGCTCCGATTTTTGGGAGTCCTGAGCCTGTGCAAGTGCGCAGGAAGCTGCCAGAAGAAGGAAGACGATGTTGCGGAGCATGGTGACGAGCGAGCGATGAAGATGCAGGGTTGCCCATGCCGACCCCGCAAATGCTTGTTTGTATGCGCAAACGGTAGTCTGCTTGTGAGTTCGGCCTGCTGACTCTATATCCCGCTCTTGTAAAACGCCAACGAGTCGCTCGGAGCCAAATTGACCAACCGTGTCGAAGGACCGCTCCTGGCCAGATCCTGCCTTAGCTCGCACTACTCTCGGCGGTGTTGGCGTTTGCCCCAGATTGCGCCTTGAGCGCCCGCAGGGCCTCGCTACACGCGCCCCATGCTGCATTGAAGGCTGGCTCATCTTTCGCGAACACGTCGCTGAGGCTTCCGGGGCCAGTCATGGCCGTCGCCGAATTCAGATGCAAAGCCTCCGCCACATCACCTTGCTCAAGTGCAGTTCCGATTGCCTCGAACCGGCTGGCCCACCGCTCAAGCCCCTCACTGCGCAGCGCAACAACGAAGTCGCGAACGAGCGCCGCCGCCTTTTTCTGTTCGACTTCGGGGATGTGTTCATCGTTGATTTAGAGGGCTGCATTGAAGGTCCGGTTCTGGCCGAAAGCCGAAGTCACTGCGCCGTTTGATACAGGATCTCACCCGTGATGGCGACAGCGAGTTCCTCGTCGTCCCATTCGGAGTCATCTGAAAATCCCGTTTGATGCCGGCGCTTGGCCTCAGCCAAAACAAGATCGAGCGCGACGCAGTGCCGAGTCTATCGGCCACCCTTGTAGATACCAGCGCGTTGCTCGGAGCGAAATTGAACAACCGTGTTGTACGACCGCTCTGGCCGGTCATTGCCGCTACTTCTACGGCTCGACTGTCGCCGAAAACTTTAGCCAACTAGGGTGGACGAAGGAAAGATCTACAAAATCGTCGAAGTAAATAAGACTTAAGGCCTCCAGGCGCTTGATCAAGCCGTCGCACGCTTCTTGGCCAAAGGAAGCACCGGTGGATAGTAGGTCCGGGTCCTCGCCAAGCCAGGCCCCGATTTCCAAGGCGGTGAGAACAGCTTCGAGGGCAACGCTCCTGCGCGACAAGGCAGCGCGGCGGATGACGATCCCGTACTCGAATGTGATGGCGACGGTCATGATTGAAGGTCTGGTTTTGGCCCGATAGCGGCCATTCTTCCCTTAGTCCGAACTAGAGCCAATCAGCATCTCCGCCTCATTTGCCCCTGTGATGAGAAGCCCGAAATCCCAGAACACTGGATAGGCGGGATGTCCGCTTGCCAGCCGAAACGTTTCAACAGAAATCGCCCTGTGGGCCGCACTCTCGATTTGACTCGCCAAGGCAGCCAGGGCATTCGTGAACTGCGCCGAATGCAAAGAAGCCGGATCGTTACCGTCGGCCTGAGAGCCGATGTATGTGAGGCACGAGCGAGTTTCTGAGATTGCTTCGATGGCTGAGACGGCACGAATCTCCTCGACCACGACGTCAGCGCGCGCCAATGCATCCGCAATGAGCTGGCTCGAGACGCTTCTTGCGCGACGTGGTGTGGTGTACGCACGCAAGAACACCGAATAGTTGCAGCCGTTTTCGTTGAGGCATGTCGAAATGTCGTTCAAGGTCTGCTGGCGAATGTGCATCAAATGCCGACGAGCTCTGCAGATCGTCCGATTGTGATTAAGCGACTCTAGTCCCTGTCCACAGCGCTTTGATGTCGCTGCGATGAGACCAGTTCAAAAATTCCAAAGCCCGTTGCACCGCTGGAGCGACCTTCGTTCTTGTACGCCGGTTGGCTACTGAAAGCTAACTGCGCACTACCGCCAACTCGGCGGGATCAGAGCGAGTGCGTCCGGGTCGGAGAGCGAGTACTGCCGCACATAGGGCTCGCGGTCGAAAAGCTTGGCGTCGATCGTCGGGTCGATCCTGGGCTTGCGCAAGTCCTGCTTGCCAAGGAATGCCTTGACGCTGTCCATCGAGTCCCACAACGCCATGATGACCACTTCGACCGTCCCGTCCTCCTGATCGCGAAACAGCGCCACCGACCGTAGGTTACCCGGACTCCCGATCAATTCCTTCAGTGTCGTTGCTTCGAGGAACTCGCGGCACTCATCGCGCAGCGACGACAGGATCCAGAAGCCGTAGGTACGCAGGATCTTTTCGGTGTTGCGCTTGGTCATGTTGGCTTTGAGGGGATGCGGCGATCCTATCGACTCAAGCATGAATCCAAGTCTGCCGAGCGCGGCCATCCGGTCTCAGGCAATGATCCCTCGAGGCTTCTAATACGTCTTGTAAGGCAAGAACTTGCCCGACAACACCACGTTCACCCGGTCGCCCTTCGGGTCGCCCTGGCGCTGGATGTTCATGCTGAAGTCGATCGCGCTCATGATGCCGTCGCCGAACTCTTCGTGGATGAGTTCCTTGATGGTGGTGCCGTACACGTTGACCATTTCATACCAGCGGTAGATGAGCGGATCGGTAGGCACAGCGGTTGGCAGCGAGCCCTTGTACGGCACGACCTGCAACCACTTCTGCTCTTCCTCCGTGAGCCCGAAGATTTCGCCGACCGTCGCGGCTTGTTGTGCGTCGAGCGTCATTTGGCCGAGGCAGGCGGCAGTGGTCCATTCTTTCGACAGGCCGACCTTCTGGGCCACATCGGCCCACTGAATGCCCTTGGACACTTTGACGGTGATGATCTTCTCAGTGATGTCGTTGCGGTTCATACAGGTTACTTTTGGGATGGGTTGAGATACAGATGCAGACAGAGGTTCGCGCAAGCAACTGCCGTGCCGATCGACGCTTGCTAGCGAGCCCAGAGAAACTTGCGGTCTTCGGCCGTGATCGGCTGGTCGTTGATGCTGGCGAAGCGCCGGTGCATCAATCCGTTCTCCGCGAACTCCCAGTTTTCGTTGCCGTGACTGCGAAACCAGGCGCCGCTGTCGTCGTGCCACTCGTATTCGAAGCGGACCGCGATGCGGTTGTCGGCAAAGGCCCAAAGCTCTTTCTTCAGGCGGTAGTCGAGTTCGCGTGCCCACTTGCGCGTCAGAAACTCGACGACCTTCTCGCGCCCGGTGAGGAAGTCGGCGCGGTTGCGCCACTCGGTGTCGGGCGTGTAGGCGAGGCTCACGCGGACGGGGTCGCGCGTGTTCCATCCGTCTTCGGCGGCTTGCACTTTCTGGCGGGCCGATTCAAGAGTGAACGGCGGCAGCGGCGGGCGGGAGGTGGCTTCCATGAGGGGCTTTCAATCGGGGTGTTGCAAGGCGGGACAACGGCCGAACCATGATAATGAATGACTGCGAAAAAGAGACAAACGCCGAAGGAAACCCACACGTGCTCGACCTTTCCAAGATCACCACCATCGAAGATCTGCGAGTGATCGCCAAGCGGCGCGTGCCGCGCATGTTCTACGACTACGCCGACTCGGGCTCATGGACCGAAGGCACCTACCGCGCCAATGAAAGCGACTTCCAGAAGATCAAGCTGCGCCAGCGCGTGGCCGTCAACATGGAAGGCCGCTCGACCGCCACCACCATGATCGGCCAGCCGGTGTCGATGCCTGTCGCCATCGCCCCCACGGGCATGACCGGCATGCAGCACGCCGACGGCGAGATCCTCGGCGCCAAGGCGGCCAAGGCTTTCGGTATTCCGTTCACGCTGTCGACCATGAGCATCTGCTCGCTCGAAGACATCGCCGAGAGCACCGACCGGCACCCGTTCTGGTTCCAGCTCTACGTCATGAAAGACCGCGACTTCATCGAGCGGCTGATCGAACGCGCCAGGGCGGCCAACTGCTCCGCCCTGCAACTGACGCTCGACCTGCAGGTGCTGGGCCAGCGCCACAAGGACATCAAGAACGGCCTGACCGCGCCGCCCAAGCCGACCCTCGCCAACCTCATCAACCTGGCGACCAAGCCGGGCTGGTGTATGGGCATGCTGGGCACCAAGCGCCGCAGCTTCGGCAACATCGTCGGCCACGCGAAGAATGTCGGCGATCTGTCGTCGCTGTCGTCATGGACGGCCGAGCAGTTCGACCCGACGCTCAGCTGGGCCGATGTCGAGTGGATCAAGAAGCTGTGGGGCGGCAAGCTGATCCTGAAAGGGATCATGGATGTCGAAGACGCGCGGCTGGCGGCGTCGAGCGGCGCCGACGCGCTGATCGTCAGCAACCATGGCGGCCGTCAGCTCGACGGCGCACAGTCGTCCATCGAGGCGCTGCCGGCCATCGCGGAAGCGGTCGGCACCGAGATCGAGGTGTGGATGGACGGCGGCATTCGCAGCGGCCAGGACGTGCTCAAGGCGCGTGCGCTGGGCGCTCGCGGCACCATGATCGGGCGGAGTTTTTTGTACGCGCTCGGTGCTTACGGTGAAGCCGGCGTGACCCGCGCGCTCGAAATCCTGCACCGCGAGCTCGACATCACGATGGCGTTTTGCGGGCGAACCCAGATCGACCAGGTCGATTCGAGCATCCTGCTGCCCGGCACTTTCTGATGGAGAACACCATGAGCCTTCCTACGTTTCAGCAATTCGAAGTCGATGCCCTCGCCAAGGGCTTCGACGAGGTCGCGCCGCGGGTCTGGGACGCCGCCCAGACGGTCGACCTGCACACACATCCGTTCAGCGTCGAAGCGCTGGTGGTGCAAGGCGAGATGTGGCTGAAGGTCGGCGACGACACGCGCCATCTGTTGGCCGGCGACACCTTTGCGCTGGAATACGGAACGCCGCACTCGGAGCGCTACGGCATCGAAGGCGCGACCTACTGGGCCGCACGCCGTCACGCTGTCGCTTAAGTAGCCGACGCAGGCGCTGCAGGTGTATTCGCCTGCACCCATCGCACGATATCGGCCGCGCCCATCGCGCCGGCCTGCCGCGCCACCTCGCGTCCACCGACGAACAGTGCCAGCGTCGGGATACTGCGAATGTTGAAGCGCGATCCCAGAGCGGGCACCGCTTCCGTATCGACCTTGGCCAGCCGCACCCGCGGCTCCAGCTGCGCTGCGGCCTGCTCGTAAGCAGGCGCCATCTGACGGCACGGCCCGCACCACGGCGCCCAAAAATCAACGAGCACCGGCAGGTCGTTGCGCGCGACATGCCGGTCGAAGGCGGACTCGTTCAGCGCTGTCGAGTGCGCCGTGAACAGCGCCTTGTGGCAGCTCCCGCAATCGGGCGCGCTCGCAAGTTGCTCGCTGCGCACCCGGTTGGTGGTGTGGCAGTGCGGGCAAACGATGTGAAGCGACTCGCTCATGGAAATCAGCCCTCGCTTGAAGTCCCGCCTTCGGCCGGGCCGTGTGTCGAGCCAGCCGTCGTCGGCTTCATCGCGCGGGCAATCGCCTCACGCGCTTTCAATTCCGCAGCCACCGATGCATCCAGCCGCGAGCGCGACAGGCCGGCATGCTGGTAATTCATGTTCTCGTAAACCTCCGCAGCCGACGGATGGGCTTCGAGCACGGCGTTGAGCGCGTCGATATCGGCAATACGCGAAAGCTCCTGGCCGAGCCGCTCGGCGACGAGGCGATATTGCCCGGCATCGGGATGTCCACCGTGCTCCAGTCGCTCCAGCAGCTGGGCAACGAGCACGGCATTGGTGGTGAGGGTCTGGGTGGTTTTCATGATTCGAAACTGGGGTCGCGGCAAGCGAATACAAGGCCCGCCAGCGCCGACAAAAAGAAGTGTGCCGGGGCGATGGCCGACACGGTTTCGAGGTTGGCGACGCTCAACGGCCCCGCCGACCACCGCCACCGCCCTGCCAGCGTCCGCCGAACGTCCCACCTCTGCTGACGGCAAGAGGAATGCGCTTCGCGCCGACAGCGCCGCACGCATGATCGGCACAGAATAAGGCGAATGAGCACCGCCATTCCGCCGGCTTCCAAGGGGTCCACCGAGCCCGTCGCATACACCGAACCCCACTACACCGCCGCCGAAAAGCGCCACCGCATCTTCGCGATCATGGCGGCCTCGTCCGGCAACCTGGTCGAGTGGTTCGACTTCTATGTCTACGCTTTCAGCGCGCTCTATTTCGCGCCATCGTTCTTTCCCAAGGCGGACCCGACCGCACAGTTGCTGAACACTGCGGGCGTGTTCGCGGCGGGCTTCTTGATGCGGCCCATCGGCGGCTGGCTATTTGGCCGCGTCGCAGATCGCTACGGTCGCAAGAATTCGATGGTGATCTCGGTCACGATGATGTGCGCCGGCTCGCTCGCCATCGCATGCTTGCCGACATACGCGCAGATCGGCGCTTGGGCTCCCTTTCTTTTGCTCGTGGCGCGACTGTTCCAGGGACTGTCGGTCGGTGGCGAGTACGGCACCACAGCGACCTACATGAGCGAGATCGCGCTCAAGGGCCAGCGCGGCTTCTTCTCTTCGTTTCAGTACGTGACGCTCATCGGCGGGCAGTTACTGGCAGTGTTGGTGGTGGTCATCCTGGAGCAGTTGCTGAGCGAGGCCGAACTCAAGGCGTGGGGCTGGCGCATTCCCTTCGTGATCGGCGCCATCACCGCGGTCATCGCACTGCTGCTGCGTCGTACGCTGAAAGAAACGCAAAGCGCCGAGGCACGTGCCAATAAAGACGCGGGCTCGCTGGCCGGCCTTTTCCGCAACCACAAGGCTGCGTTTTTTACCGTGCTCGGCTACACGGCCGGCGGCTCGCTGATCTTCTACACATTCACCACCTACATGCAGAAGTACCTGGTGAACACAGTGCACCTGCCGATCAAGACGACCAGCTACATCATGACGTGCGCGCTGTTCGTCTACATGTGCATGCAGCCACTGTTCGGCATGCTGAGCGACCGCATCGGACGACGCAACAACATGCTGCTTTTCGGCGCGCTCGGTGCGCTCGCCACCGTGCCCATCCTCACCGGCCTGCAGCATGTGACAAGCCCGGTGATGGCCTTCGTGCTCATCATCCTGGCACTGGCGATCGTCAGCTTCTACACGTCCATCAGCGGCATCGTGAAGGCCGAGATGTTCCCGCCTGAAGTGCGTGCGCTGGGTGTCGGCTTGGCTTACGCCGTAGCCAATGCGATCTTCGGCGGTTCGGCCGAATACGTGGCGCTGGGCCTCAAGTCACTGGGTCACGAGTCGGCGTTTTACTGGTACGTGACGGCGATGATGGTCATCGCGTTCTTCGTGAGCCTGCGCCTGCCGCGCACCGCGAGCTACCTGCACCACGATCACTAGCGCCCATACCTCAGCCACGGGTGAGCCGCAGCCCGGCGTCGAGCAAGAGCACTTCGCCTGTCGTCTTGGCCGCGCCGGCGCCCAGCCACCATGCGGCGTCTGCGACATCCTCCGGCGACATCACCGCATCGAGTGCAGAGCGCGCCTTGTAGCCCTGCACCGTCTGCGCATAGCGTTCGGCGCCAAGCCCGTTCTGCAGCCACGGCGTTTCGACCAGCCCCGGCGCGATCGCGTTGACGCGGATATCGGGGCCGAGCGCACGCGCCAGCCCCACGGTCATCGCATTCAGTGCGCCCTTGCTCGCCATGTAGGCGATCGATGATCCCGTGCCCATCAGGCCCGCGATCGACGAGACGTTGACGATGCCGGTCACCGGGTTGCGCTTCAACAGCGGCACCAGTGCGCGGCTCATCTGGTATGGGCCGATCACGTTGACCGCGTAGATCCGCTGGAAGTCTTCTGCATCGAGTCCGTCGAGGTCTTTCAGCGCGACGAACTTGGTGGTGCCGGCGTTGTTGACCAGCACGTCGGCGCGGCCAAGGCGGGCATCGACCTCGCTGGCCAGCCGCCGGCAATCGGCGTCGGACGAGACATCGGCCTTGACGACCAGCGCATCGACGCCGAGTCCCCGGCATTCGTCTGCGACCGCCTCGGCTGGGGCCGGGTCGCGCGAGTAGTTGACGACCACGTCCCAGCCGTGCCCGGCGTAGAGCCGCACAGTGGCAGCCCCGATGCCCGACGACGAGCCAGTAACGACGCAGACTTTTCGATTGCCCATGAAATATGCCTTTCTGTGTGGCTCAATTTTCGATCGGCGAATTCAGCGACCCAGCGCCGGCACCCGCCAAGACAGCGGCGGCGGTCGGTAGTCCGGCTGCAGATGGCAGCCTGTGCCGAAGCCTGCTTCGTACTGAGAGCACAGCGCCGCCACCTTTTGCGGCGACGGCTTGTCGCCCTTGTCGATCCAGTCGAGCAAGGCCGTCATCAGCGCCGGGTATTCGGCATCGCTCAGATAGCTGTGCTCGGCCTCGTCGGCAAAAGTCTGTACCAGCCACTGCGAGGCACCGGCGCTTGCCACGATGTCGCGGTACGTGCTTTCAAGCTCGACGAAGGCGGTCGGGTCGTGAATGGCGTGGAGCGTCAGAACCGGCAAGCGGAGACGCCCGGTGGGCCGGCTGTCTTCAGCCAGTGCGCCGACGGCTTGCGGATCGGCCTCGTAGCGAAGCACGCCGGCGTTGAGCGCCGCATCGTCGTCGGAACCGCTGTAGACCACCTTCGCGTTGCCGAAAGGATTGCGTCCGCCGAGACGCTTTTGCGTCAGGTCCTGGAAGAGCGAAGTACCCCATTGCAGGTGCGACAGCAGCGTGCGCTCCGGCACTTTCACCACCGACAGAATCGTCTTCAGATGCGCGGCTTGCTCGGGGCTGCGTTGCGCGGCTGGCAAGCCGACGCCGGTGCATTCCTTGACCCGCGCAGCCAGGTCGGCGCGATGCATTTTCGAGTCGAGCGGCAGTCCCATCCAGAGCGGGTATTGCGTCTCGTCGGGCCGTGGATGGTTGCGGCATACGTACTGGTAAACCACGCGCAGATCGAGCCGGAACTCATAGGCGTTGCCGCCACCGCCCAGCACGCCGCTGGTGAGCAGCACACCGTCGTAGGCCGGCTGCAGTTCAGATGGCGCGCCGGGTGTTGCGCCAGCTACCGGTCCATAAAGTTCGGCACCTTTTGCCGCAACGCCGCCGCCGTAGCTCTGTCCATGCAGGATGGTGCGTCGCGGCTGGCCGAAACGCGCGATGAAAATCTTGCGCAGCCGCTCCGTGTCTTCTGCCGCCATCGTCACGCCGTAGCCCCCGCGCCGGTAGGTCGAGCCGGCCCATGCATAGCCGGCCTTGACCATGACCGACCAGCGTTTCAGGTCTTCGGCACCGCGCTCCAGCGTGGGGGCGCCGGTCTCCGGGCCGCCGTGCGAATGCATGACCAGCACGCGATTCCATTGCGCGGGGATGGCGATCCAGTAGAGCGCGCCTTCGGTGTCGCGCCCGGTGTAGCACTGCGCATCGGTTGGCACGCTGGCGGGGCAGCCGGCGGATCGGGGCGGCACCGGCTCGGCGGCGTGCGCGATGCCGACCGCGGCAAAGAGCGCAGTGGTCGCGATCAGGGCGGGAACGCAACGCGCAACGATCGTGCGCATCAGCGGTCGAAAGGAAAAATTCAAAGTCTCACTCCAGAGGATCGCGGTCGCTACCGCGAGCCACTGTAACGTCGACCGCGCCCGGCCGGTTCGATGCAGCGTCAGCGCCACATCAGCGCCGCATCAGCGCCGTCTCAGCGCCGCGTTAGCACCACTTCGAGGTATTCGCTCGGCACCACGAGCGAGCGCGGCCCGGCGACGTTGAGCCGCATCAGCAACTCCGTCAGGTCTGTCTCCAGCGCCGCCGCACTCTCCGCGGGCAGCGCGCCGAAAGCCTTGTGCACCGGCCCATACCAGGTACGAAACACCTCGATGAAATGCGCAGCCGAACGGTAGCGAAAGTTGAACATCCGCTTCGTCGCCACGATGCCCGCGGCACGTTCGCCGAACAGCGAGTTCAGATGCGACTCGACACCCCACAGCGATGGCGGCTGCAGCCCGGATGGCGGCGGCACGTGGCGGCCCAGCACCTTGAAGAGTTGGCCGATGAAACCTTCGGGCGTCCAGTTGGCCAGCCCGATGCGACCACCGGGCCGACACACACGCGCCATTTCCGAAGCACTCTGCGCATGGTTGGGCGCGAACATCACGCCGAAGGTCGAGACCACCGCGTCGAAGCTCGCGTCTTCGAAAGGCAGCGCCTCGGCGTCGGCGGTCTGAAACGCAACGTCGAGCCGCTCGGCCTGCGCACGCTCGGCACCACGGTCGAGCAACGAGGCGACGTAGTCGGTAGACGTCACCTTGCAGCCGCGGCGCGCCGCGGCCAGCGTGGCGTTGCCGTTGCCGGCGGCCACATCGAGCACCCGCTCGTCAGTGCACAGGTCGCAGGCTTCGGCCAATTGCTCTCCAACAATCTGCAGGGTGGTGCCGATGACGGCGTAATCGCCGCTGGCCCACGCAGTTTTTTGGCGGCTCTTCAGGGCATCGAAGTCGATGGGGGTGTTCATATCGGTTCTCCTTTAAGGAGGCCCACTGTCGCGCCGCGAGCACCGTCGAGTCCTGCCCCGGCGTCGCTCGCGACTGTCCGATCGTCCGCGCAACGGCATAGGCCGAGGGGCCGATGGTCAGAGCCGGCTGCCATCGACAAAATCAAAAGTCCCGCTCGAAGCGGAAGGAACGACCATGGGCGCAGACACCGTCTCCGACAACATTGCCGACTCGATCGCAGCCGCGCTTGAACGCGTCGAAACCGTGTTGCGGCGCCGACCCGACAAAGGCCTTGCCGACGACGCTCCCGCGACCGCCGAGTGGCAAGGCCGCACCCGCGTCGTCGCGCGCCATGCCAACGGCAAGGAGATGGCGACCGACATGCCGAAAGAGCTGGGCGGTACCGGCGACGAGGTCAGCCCGGGATGGCTGTTCCGTGCGGCCATAGCATCGTGCGCGGTCACATCCGTCGCCCTGCTCGCGGCGCGCGAAGGCGTCGCACTCGACCAGCTCGAAGCCCGGGTCGACAGCACGTCCGATGCGCGCGGCATGTTCGGCATGGTCGAGCTCGACGGCACGCCCGTGAGCGCGGCGCCGTGCGACATGCGATTGCACATCCGCATCGCCGCGCGCGGTGTGTCGACCGCGCGTTTGCGCGCGCTGGTCGAGACCGGCTGCGGGCAATCGCCGATCCCTTGCGCCGTGCAGATCGCATCGCCGATGTCGCTGCACGTCCAGGTGGACGATGCGTGATGGCCGACGAATGATGGATGCGCTATCGGAAACCCTGCGCGTGGTGCGGCTGGTAGGCGCCATCTTCATCAACGCGCGCTTTACCGCGCCGTGGTGCTATCAATCACCGCGTGCCGACACGGTGGCGCCGCTGCTCGAACCAGGCGCCGAGCGAGTGGTCATCTTTCATCTCATCACCGAGGGCGAGTGCTTCGTCGAAATGAACGGCCAGCCGCCGGTGCGCCTGGTCGCCGGCGACGCGGTGCTGTTCCCGCATGGCGACGCCCACCTCATGACGTCGCAGCCCGGGCTGCCACCGGCCACTGGCGGCGGGCGGCTGGCCGAAGTGCTTTCGCGACGTCCGGGGCAACTCGCCTATGGCGGCGGCGGTGCGCGCACGCGGTTGGTTTGCGGCTATCTGGCGTGCGATGCGCGTCTCGCCGCGATGCTGTTGCAAGGCCTGCCGTCGCTGGTCAAAGTGAACGTGCGCGGCTCCAGTGCCGGCACCTGGCTGGAGGCCTCGGTGCGTTACGCGCTGGCGGAGGCTCGGTCGCCGCGGCCCGGCGGCGCCGGCGTGCTCGCCAAGCTGGCCGAAGTGCTGTTCATCGAAGTGCTGCGGCTCTATGTGAACCAGCAGGCCGAAGGCCGCACCGGCTGGCTCGCCGGCGTCGGCGACCGCATCGTCGGCGCTGCACTCAATGCGCTGCACGCTAACCCGGCGGAGGCCTGGACGCTCGACGAACTGGCGCGCGTCGCGACCACTTCACGGTCGGTGCTGGCCGAGCGCTTTCAGCAACTCGTGGGCACCTCGCCGATGCAATACCTGACGCAATGGCGCATGCTGCTCGCGGCCAATCTGTTGTCGCGCAGCAATGCGCCGTTGGCGAGCATCGCGCAAGACGTCGGCTACCAGACCGACACCGCTTTCAGCCGCGCGTTCCGTCGCGAGTACGGCGCGCCGCCGGCCGCCTGGCGGCGCAGACAGTCGGCCCGCGCGCTGCCCATTCGGAGCCAAGCCAAGGCTCAACTCGCCGCCCTCCACAGCGCCGGCTAGTTGCGCACGAAGCCGTCGGCGGTCACGTCGAGCAGCGCGTCGACAGCATGTCGTCACTGCAGCGAAAATCGATGCACTGTGACTCCCGCGACTTCATCCAATTCACCGACACCGACACCGTCGCCATCGCCGATTCGCCGCATCGCGCATCTCGACATGGACGCCTTCTTCGCGTCCGTCGAACTGCTGCGCTACCCACAGTTGAAGGGCTTGCCGATGGTGATCGGTGGCGGCCGGCGGCGTGTCGACGAAGCGCTGCGACAGGCGCAGGGTGAAGGCGAACACAGGCGAGAACTGGCGCTGGACGAGATCCCGGTCGCCGCGTTTCCATTGCTCAAGGACTATGTCGGCCGCGGCGTCATCACCACCGCCACCTACGCGGCGCGGCAGTTCGGTGTCGGCTCTGCCATGGGCATGATGAAGGCCGCCAAGCTGTGCCCGCAGGCCATCGTGCTGCCGGTCGATTTCGACGAAGTGCGACGCTTGTCGCGGCTGTTCAAGAACACGATCCGCGAGATCGCCCCGCTGGTCGAAGACCGCGGCGTCGACGAGGTGTATGTCGACTTCACCGACGTGCCCGGTGGCCAGCGCGAAGGCGGCCGGGTGCTGGCACGGCTCATCCAGAAGACGATTTTCCAGGCGACCGGCCTGACCTGCTCGATCGGCGTCGCGCCCAACAAACTGATCGCCAAGATGGCGAGCGAGTTCGACAAGCCCAACGGCATCTCGATCGTCTACGAAGAAGACGTCCAGACCAGAATCTGGCCGCTGGCCGCACGCAAGGTCAACGGCATCGGGCCCAAGGCGGATGCCAAGCTGGAGAGCCTCGGCATTCGCACCGTGGGCGAGATCGCCGCCAAAGACCGCGACTGGCTCATCGCCAATTTCGGCAAAGCGAGCGGCGCCTGGATGCACGAGGTGTCGTGGGGCCGTGACGACCGGCCCGTCGTGACCGAGAGCGAGCCGGTGTCGATGAGCCGCGAGACCACTTTCGAGCGCGACCTGCACGCGGTGCGCGATCGCGCACAGCTCGGCGTCATCTTCACGCAGTTGTGCGAGAAGCTGGCCGACGACCTGCAGCGCAAGGGCTATGTCGGCAAGACGATCGGCATCAAGTTGCGCTACGACGACTTCAAAATCGCCACGCGCGACCAGACGATGGTCGCCTTCACCGCCGACGGAAAGACCATTCGCCAGATCGCCGGCCAATGCTTGAAAAGGGTGTCGCTGGAGCGCCCGCTCCGGCTGCTGGGCGTGCGCGTAGGAACTCTGGCTCTCGCCGCCTCAGCGACAGCGAACCGACCGCGCACCGAAGACGACCTCGCCGCCCGTACGCCCTCACTGTTTTGACTCACCGTGATATCGGATTTCCGGCAATCCGGACCGGCTTTGCCGGCGACAGCGCTCTGAGCGTCGGCCGCTCGATCCAGAGATGAAAGAGCACCGAACTCGCAATGCAGGCGGCAAAGATGCCGACGAATGACAGCACCATGCCGGAGCCACCGCGCAACCCGCCGGCCACGGCGAGCTTGCAGAGCACCGCGATCAGCGGGAAGTGGATCAGGTAGAGCGCATAAGAGGCATCGCCGAGCAACGACACGAAACGATTGCGAAATCGCTCGGGCCAGCGCTGCTCTGCCTGGACCAGGGCCACGATCAGGATTGCGCCGCACAGCCCATAGCAGAGGTCGAGTGCAGGCTTTGGCCAGGCGTCCCTGAACACCACTTCCATGGCGCCCACCGTGAAAAACGCGCCAGCTGCCAGCACCGCCGCGAGCATCGGGTGCGGCATGCGCCAGCCGCTCTGGACCACCCACGCCGTTGCGCCACCGATGCCGAACAGCAGCATCAAATCGTTGGCGAAAAACGCGCCCGGAAAGGCTTGGCTGCCCGACAAAACGTGCCAGATGAAGTTTGCTGCGAACAACACGATGACACCAGCGAAGAACAAGCGATGAACGATGGCCAGCCCGACAACGGCATAGAAAATCAACTCGTATTGCAACGACCAAGCCACGATGATCACCGGCGCACCGGTGCCGCCCACCACCGCCGGGTCTTGCGGCAATAGGAGAAGTGCTTTAACGAGCACCCCAGCGTCCGTCGGCATCGCATCGCGCAAAGCCGGAACCGTCAACGCCAGCAAATACACCCCGGCAAAGACGAAAAGATAGGTGGGGTAGATGCGAACAGCGCGCTTGCGCAAGTAGGAGACCAGGCGTTCGGGCACACCGAAATCCTTGCGGTGCATCAACACGATGATGAAGCCGCTCAGCACGAAGAAAAACGCAACGCCAGCGGTGCCGCCGAAGGAGCAGATACGCTCGATGGACGCAGCGTCAGCGCCGAAGTACTTGTCCTTGGCAAGGTTGGCTGCCAAGTGAAAACAAACGACAAGAATCGCTGCAACCGCCCGGCAGGCCTGGATGGATTGATACATCTTGTAAGGCTAACCGGGTTCAGCCTGGAACGGCACGCCAAACTCACGGGACTGGCCTGCGGTCAGAACAGGAAGTCGCTTGCGTCGGCGCCGGCTCAGCCGGGTGCGAGCACCAGCCGCACAGAGTCTGGCGCGACGGTGACCGCATAGCCGAGATCATCGGCGAGCGATTGCATTGCTATCGCATCGATGGCCAGCGCCCGTGGTGCGCGGTGCGCATCGGCCACCCGATCGGCGATCTCGGCGGAGCGCACGGAGGCTGTGAGCTGCAAGGCGTTCGCACCGTCGGCGCTCACGGCGATGCTGCCGACCTCGTCCACGCTGTCGTGCAGGTGCGCCATCGCGCCCAGAAAAAGGTAGCGCAACGCTGCACCGTTCGGCCAACGTGGCTCGTCGGCCGGTGCTGTCGCAGCCTCGAGTGACGGATCGATCTCGATGCGCACGCCATTCAAATCGAACGCGGCGCGCATCAGCCCGATGCACTCGGCGACCAGCACGCTGCGCGTGATGCCGTCGTCGTCGATGGCGAGTTCCCAGTCGCGCAAGGAGCGCACGCCGATGACCAATTCGCCGATCTGGTTGTCGATGAGAGACACACGCTGCTCCACTGCCGCAGCGTCGATCTGCGGCGCGGCCACTTGGCGCTTGAGCATCAGCAGCGCCATGCGTATGACCGACACCGGCGCGGCCATGTCGTGCCGCAGGGCGGGCAACGCGCGCGTCAACAGTTCGTGCCGCACCCCGGCCGCGATCCAGCTGCGGGCGCCCGGCGAAGCTTTCATCGAGCGGACGCGGGGCGCGCAACCGCCGCCGCGAGGATGCGGTCGAGCGCGTCGAAGTCGATAGGCTTTTGCAAGTAATGGTCGAACAGGCCGGCCGCACCTGTCGCATCAGTGGCCGCAAAGCCCGAGATGGCGACCAGCATCAGAGGCCGGTTGCCAGCCTCGACGCGCAGACGCCGTGCTACCTCGGTGCCAGGCTGGTCCGGCAAGGTGAGATCGATCAGCGCCGCATCGAACACTTCGGCGGCCGAAGCATCGAAGGCCTGCTGCGCGGTGTAGGTACACCGCGCCGTATGGTCCTGCAGCGAGAGCAACTCCTGCAAGAGGTCGGCAGCGGGTTCGTTGTCGTCGACGATCAGCACGTTCACTGGGGCAATTCCTGACACACAAAGCTCAAGAGTATCGACGCCCCGGCGGACCGGTGATGTAGGAGCGTGCCTACTGCCGCGCAGTGCGCGCGTTGGCCGGCAAGGCCTGCGGCCAGCTGGTGCGAAACGGGTTGATGTCGAGCCCGCCGCGCCGCGTGTAGCGCGCGTACACCGCGAGCTTGGTCGGGCGGCACTGCCGCAAGATGTCGGTGAACATGCGCTCGACGCATGGCTCGTGGAATTCGTTGTGATTGCGAAAACTCACGATGTACGCCAGCAGCCCTGCCTGTTCGATCGGCGGCCCGCTGTACCGGATCTGCACGCTGCCCCAGTCGGGCTGGCCGGTGACCAGGCAGTTGCTTTTGAGCAAGCGGCTGGTGAGCGTTTCGGTCACCGCCATCTGCGTGACGTCGCTGGTGAGCAGCTCCGGCGCAGGCTGGTAGTGCGTGCACTCGATGTCGAGCCGGTCGAGGTTGAGGCCGTCGAGTTCATGCACCGGCTCGGTGTCGAACTGGTCGGGCGCGATGAGCTTGACGCCGATGCCCTCGACGCGATCGCTGCCGCGCCACAACGCCTCGGCGACGTCGGCACGCAGGCGCTCGCGCACCGCGTCGGCCGTCGCGAACGTGCTGCCGTTGAAGCTGTTGAGGTAGAGCTTGAACGACTTGCTCTCGATGATGTTGGGCGTTTCGCAGGGCACCGTGAAATGCACGATGGCGAGCTGCGGCTTGCCGCGTGGGTTGAGCCAGCTCAGCTCGAAGGCGGTCCACAGGTCGGCGCCGAAGAACGGGAGTGCGCCGGGCTTGATCCCCATGGCTTCGCGCTGCGTGGCGCGCGAGATCGGGAACAGCTGCGTCGGGTCGTACTGGTCGACGTAGGCCGACGATTTGCCAAGTTGCGATTGAGCGGCGGTGTTGTCGATCGTCATGCTGCAGCCCTGCTGGTCTCGTTTGACTTCATGAACGGCACCATATGGTTCAGCAGGATCTGCTGAACCTCTGGCGGCAGGTCGTGGCCCATGCCCGGAACGGCCACGAACTTCGCGCCCGGGATGCGCCGCGCGGTGTCGACGCCGCAGGGCATCGGTACCAGCGCATCGGCATCGCCGTGCAGCACGAGGGTCGGCGACTTGATGTTCGGCAGCAGCTTCTCGCGGCCAGCATCGGCGCCGATTGCCAGCATCTGCCGCACCACGCCTTGCGGCCGGTAGGCGCGCCGGATGCCGGTCGCGATGCGATCGGCCAACACGGCATCGGGTTGCGGATAGGCGGGACTCGCAATGAGCTTGACGAGGCGCAGGCTGTAGCCGACCAGATCCGCCTCGGTCTTGCCGAGCGGCCGACGCAGCAGGGCTGCACCGACATCGCGCCGCGGACCCGGTAACCCGCGCGCGCCGCTGGAGCTCATGATGCTGACCAGGCTCAGCGTGCGCGAGGGCGCGATCGACGCCACGTGCTGCGCGATCATCCCGCCCATCGACGCGCCGACGATGTGCGCCCTGGCGATGCCGAGTGCGTCGAGCACGCCGATGGAATCGGCGGCCATGTCCTGCAGCTTGTATGCGGATTGGACCGGCAGGCCGAGGCGCTGCCGGATGGTTTGCCAGACCAGGTTACCGTTGCCGGCCGACTCGAACCCTTGGCTCAGCCCGATGTCGCGGTTGTCGTGCCGCACCACGCGAAAGCCGGCATCCACCAGCCCCTGCACGAAAGGCTCCGGCCAGCCGATCAATTGCATGCCGAGGCCCATGATGAGCAAGACGACGGGACGATCGACATCGCCCTGGTTGCCGGTGTCGTCGACTTCGATGTTCAGTCCGTTGGCTGTCAGTGTCATTGGATGGTTTCAGGTGAATTCGCGTTCGCGCAACCATTTGGTTGCGACCCACTTTTCGCCCATCAACACCGGCGCGCCGCCGTGTAGCGTGCGGGTGGCGGGATCGGGACTGTCGTAGCTGAAGAAGACGCCGGTGCCGGGCAGCGGGGCCACTTCGAGGCCGACATCGGGAAAGGTGGTGGCGCCGCCCTGCTCCGGCGCCTGCAGATACATCAGCAGGGTGCCGACGCGCTGGCCGCCGCGCCGAAGAATGGTCGGCGTGCCGGGCTCGGACGGATCGAAATAATCGTAGTGCGGCCGGTACTGCGCGCCTGGCGAATAGCGCAACACCTGCAGCCCTTCGCCGAATTCGAGCGGCCACTGCAGCAACCTGGCGATGCGCTTTTCGAGCCGCGACACGATCTCGTTTTCGCCGCGCTCGAAGAACATGCCGTCGCTGGTGCGATCGACGTTCATCACTTCGCCGCCCGTCTGCGTCTCGACCGTGAGAGAGCGCACCAGCCGCACGCGAGCGATGGCGATGAGCGCATCGCACTCTTCGTGCGACAGCAGATTGCCGAAGACGATCACGCGCGGATGGCGCATCGTCTGCATGATCTGCACTTGCCGGTCGCCGGCATCGACGTGGAGCGGCGAGCCTTCCAGATTCGGGCCGGGCAATGCTTTGGGTCCGTCTCCAGTTGGGCCGCCCTCGACGGGCGCGGCGCCGGGCAGCGCGAAGACCTGGGCCAGCGTAGCCTCGGCTGCATCGTCCTGCCAGCCGGCATCCCGCATAGAAAGGCGCAACGCGGCCGGCGAATGGCCGATCGCGAGTTGGGCCACTACCCACGCGCGCAGTTCGGGGCTGACCGGTTGGGTCACGCGATCTTTCTGCGGAAAACGAGCCGCTCGGGCGACGACACGGCTGCGGCAAAACCATAGCCTTCGAGATCGAACTTCTCCAGCGCACGGGGCGTGGCTGCCGTGTGCAACACCGCCCAGCGCGCCATAAGGCCACGCGCCCGCTTGGCGAAGAAGCTCACTATCTTGTACTTGTCGGCTTTCCACTCTTCGAAGACGCACTCGACCACGCGTGCGCTCAGCAAGCGCAGATCGACCGACTTGAAATACTCCTGCGACGCCAGGTTGACGACCACCGGTGTGTGGTCTGCCGCCAGCCGCTCGTTCAGATGACCTGCAATGCGCGGACGCCAGAACGCGTACAGGTCCTTGCCGTGCTTGTTGACGAGTTGCGTGCCCATTTCGAGCCGGTAAGGCTGCAACAGATCGAGCGGCCGCAGCACGCCGTAGAGCCCGCTCAGGATGCACACATGGTCTTGCGCCCAGGCCAGTTGCGCCGTGCTCAGGGTCTTGGCGCCGAAGCCGCCGTACACATCGCCGTCGAAGGCCAGCGCCGCCTGTTTGGCGTTGGTCGGCGTGCTCTTGCTCGACCATGCGGTGTAGCGCGCCACATTGAGCGCCGACAGGTTGTCGGAGAGGTGCATGAGCTCGGCGATCTGCTGCGGCGATTGGGTGCGCAGGAGCTTGATGAGTTCGACCGAAGGACCGCGTGGCCCTTCGAAATGCGGCAGGGTCGCGGGCACATCGGCCGGCACCGGCGTGACGTAGTCGAGCGACTTGGCGGGGGAGAGCAAAAACAGCATCGTTCAATTATCTGCGGCAGCGATGACCCGACGGGGCGCCGGTAAAATCGACGATCCATGAGCGAACTTTCCCCCATCGTCCAGCCCGGCCTCGACAGCCTTTCCAAATCCTTCGAACCCGCGGCCATCGAGGCCCATTGGGGACCCGAGTGGGAACGCCGCGGCTATGCCAAGGCCGGCTTTCGCGGCACGCAGCAAGCCAAGGCGGGCGCCGACGCGTTCTCTATCCAGTTGCCACCACCGAACGTGACCGGCACGCTGCACATGGGGCATGCGTTCAATCACACGATCATGGACAGCCTGGCGCGCTACCACCGCATGAAGGGCGACAACACCGTGTGGGTGCCGGGCACCGACCATGCCGGCATCGCCACGCAGATCGTGGTCGAGCGGCAATTGCAGGAGCAAAAGCAGAGCCGCCACGAACTGGGCCGCAAGAACTTCGTCGCGCGTGTGTGGGAGTGGAAGCAAAAGTCGGGCAACACCATCACCGAGCAGATGCGCCGCATGGGCGACTCGGTCGACTGGAGCCGCGAATACTTCACGATGGACGAGGGCCTCTCGACCACCGTCACGCAAACCTTCGTGCAGCTCTATGACCAAGGCCTGATCTACCGCGGCAAGCGCCTGGGCAACTGGGACCCGGTGCTGAAGACCTCGGTGAGCGATCTCGAAGTGGAGAGCGAAGAAGAAGACGGCTTTCTTTGGCATATCGCCTACCCGCTCGAAGACGGCAACGGCACGCTGACGGTCGCGACCACGCGGCCTGAGACGATGCTCGGCGACACCGCGGTGATGGTCCATCCGGAAGACGAGCGCTACAAGCATTTGATCGGCCAGCGCGTGAAGCTGCCGCTCGTGGACAAACTGATCCCGATCATCGGCGACGACTACGTCGACAAGGCCTTCGGTACCGGCGTGGTCAAGGTGACGCCCGCACACGACTACAACGACTATGCGGTCGGCCAGCGGCACAACCTGGATGTCATCAGCGTGCTGACGCTCGACGCGACCATCAACGACAACGCGCCTGAAAAGTACCGCGGCATGGACCGCTTCGTGGCGCGCAAGGCCGTGGTCGCCGACCTCGATGCGCTCGGCCTGCTGGTCGAGGTCAAGAAGCACAAGCTGATGGTGCCGCGCTGTGCCCGCAGTGGCGCCATCGTCGAGCCGATGCTGACCGACCAGTGGTACGTGGCGATGACAAAGGCCGGCGCCAACGGCCGCTCGATCGCGCAGGAGGCCATCGACGTGGTGAAGTCGGGCGAAGTCCGCTTCATTCCCGAGAACTGGGTCAACACCTATGACCACTGGATGGAGAACATTCAGGACTGGACGATCTCGCGCCAGTTGTGGTGGGGCCACCAGATTCCGGCCTGGTACGACCAGGACGGCAATGTGTACGTGGCGCACGACGAGGCCGAAGCACAAGCCAAGGCCGACAAGGTCGCGCCGGGCAAGACGCTCACGCGCGACGAAGACGTGCTCGACACCTGGTACTCGTCGGCCCTGCTGCCTTTCTCGACGATGGGCTGGCCCAACGTGCCCGACGCCACCGAAGCGCCGCTGGTCGACTACAACCTCTACCTGCCTTCAAGCGTGCTGGTCACGGGCTACGACATCATCTTTTTCTGGGTCGCCCGGATGATCATGATGACCAAGCACTTCACCGGCCGCGTGCCCTTTAAGGACGTGTACATCCACGGCGTGGTGCGCGATGCGCAGGGCAAGAAGATGAGCAAGTCGGAGGGCAACGTGCTCGACCCGGTCGACCTGATCGATGGCATCGCGCTGCCCGGTTTGCTCGACAAGCGCACGCAAGGCTTGCGCAAGCCCGAGACGGCGCCGACGGTGCGCAAGAACACGCAAAAGGAATTTCCCGAAGGCATTCCGGCCTTCGGCGCCGATGCGTTGCGCTTCACCTTCGCGTCGCTCGCCTCGCTCGGCCGCAGCATCAACTTCGACAGCAAGCGCTGCGAGGGCTATCGCAACTTCTGCAACAAGCTCTGGAACGCCACCCGCTTCGTCTTGATGAATTGCGAGGGCCAGGACTGCGGCCTGATGGAGCACACCAAGGAAGACTGCAAGGTCGGCGGGCCGGCACATGGCTACCTGAAGTTCAGCCGTGCCGACTTCTGGATCACCTCGCAGCTGCAGCGCGTCGAGGCCGAAGTCGCCAAGGGCTTTGCCGAATACCGGCTCGACAACGTCGCCAGCGCCATCTACCAGTTCGCCTGGGACGAGTTCTGCGACTGGTATCTTGAGATCGCCAAGGTGCAGATCCAGACCGGCACCGATGCACAAAAGCGCGCCACCCGCCGCACCTTGATCCGAACGCTCGAGACGCTGCTGCGACTCGCCCATCCGGTGATCCCCTTCATTACCGAGGCGCTCTGGCAGAAGGTCGCCGGCGTGGCCGGTCGCGAAGGCGAGTCGATCATGATCTCTGCCTACCCGGAGAGCCAGCCCGGAAAGATCGATCCCGCAGCCGAGGCGCATGTCGCGCGTTTGAAGGCATTGGTCGACGCCTGCCGCACCCTTCGCGGCGAAATGAACGTATCGCCGGCAACGCGACTGCCGCTCTACGCGGTGGCCGACGACGCAGAGGGCGCTGCCTTTTTGCGCGATTCAGCGCCGGTGCTGCAGGCGTTGGGCAAGCTCAAGGAGGTCAAGGTTTTCGACGACGAAGCAGCCTGGTCGGCAGCGGCCGACGCGGCCCCGGTGGCCGTTGTGGGGGCGGTGCGACTGTGCCTCCACATGGAAATTAACAAAGGTGAAGAAAAATCACGTATCGCCAAGGAGATCGCCCGGATCGAAGGCGAGATCGTCCGGGTGAATGGCAAGCTCGGCAATGAAGCGTTCGTCGCCAAGGCGCCACCAGCAGTGATCGACCAGGAGCGAAAGCGGCTGGCCGATTTCAGCAGCACGATCGAAAGATTGCGTGACCAGGTTGTGCGCCTCGGCTGACAGACCGCCCAGCGCTCGCCATTTAGGCTTGGCCCGTGGCTGTTGCAGGCACGTGCGCGCCGGTTAGTCCCTTTCGGTCAGTCTTTCCCTTTCCACTTTCGAACCGACGTCCCATCCCATGTCCAATTCTTCGACCCGCATCCGTAAAGCTGTGTTCCCGGTCGCCGGCTTCGGCACCCGCTTCTTGCCGGCCACCAAGGCCCAGCCGAAAGAGATGCTGCCGGTGGTGGACAAGCCGTTGATCCAGTACGCGGTCGAAGAAGCCTACGCCGCTGGCATCCGCGACATGATTTTTGTGACGGGCCGTAACAAGCGCGCGATCGAAGACCATTACGACACGGCTTACGAGCTTGAAAGCCAGCTCGAAGCCAGCGGCAAGACCGAACTGCTGCGCATCGCGCGCTCGGTCATGCCAGACGACATGACCTGCTCGTACGTGCGGCAACCGCGCATGCTCGGGCTGGGCCACGCCGTGTTGTGCGCCGAGCACCTGGTGGGCGACGAGCCCTTCGCCGTGCTGTTGGCAGACGATTTGATGGTCGGCCCCAAAGACGGCGAGCCCGTGCTGGCCCAGATGACGAAGATGTTCGAGCGCCTCGGCGGCTCGCTGCTGGCGGTGCAGGAAGTGCCGCTCGACCAGGTCAAGCGCTACGGCATCGTGGCAGGTGATTCGGTTGAAGACGGTCTGGTCAAGGTCAACCGCATGGTCGAAAAGCCTAAGCCCGAAGAAGCGCCTTCGCGTCTCGGTGTGGCCGGCCGCTACATCTTGACGCCCGGCGTCTTCGCAGAGATTCGCCTGCAGCCCAAGGGCGCGGGTGGCGAGATCCAGCTGACCGATGGCATCGCCGCGCTGATGAAGAAAGAGGCGGTCTACGCTTACTCGTACAAGGGCGTGCGATACGACTGCGGCAGCAAGGAAGGCTTTTTGCAAGCCACTGTCGAACTGGCGCTGGCGCACCCGGAAGTCGGCGCGTCGTTCCGCGAATATCTGAAGAGCCTCGCGCTCTGAGCTTCGAATCGACGAGTTCCTACTTCTCCGGCTGAACCAGCGGCAAAACGAAGCGTGCGACCTCGTCGTCGCTGATCGGCGTCAGCGGCAGTTTGAATGCCTCGCGCAGTCGCGCCACAAGCGATTGCGCCCACAGCGCGTTGCACACCAACCCTGCATGGTCGTCCGCAAGCAATAAGTTGTGCGGGTCGTCTCCGATGGAGTTGGTCACAACGAAGCTTTTGCCGATGGTCACGGTCTTGAACGCCGGCTTGGGGGCGCCGCCTCGCGTACCCCACCGTTGCACCAGCCAGGCCGCATCGTCGAAGAACGCCGTGTTGGGCTCACTCTCCGCGAGCTTTCGGATGCCGGCGTTGAAACTGTCGAGCGCCTTCCAGATATTGTTTCGCTCGGCCTCCGAAACCCAATTGTTGTTTTGTGCCGCGTCGTCCGCTTCGTTCGCGATGCCGGCCACCAGAATGAGCGTCTGCGGGTGCGATTCGTGGATGAGCTTGAGCGTCGCGCCGATCTGCTTGACGCAGCGCGAAGTCAGTTCCGCCAGCTTGGGCGAATCGGGCTCCCGCGACTGCAGGTCGAGCGAACTCGACCAGTCGTTCAGCCCCATGCGGATCAAGACCACGCCGCGCTTCCAGCGCTCAGGCTCCTTGTCCATCAAGGCAACCAGTCGCGGTGCCTGGCGGAATCGCCCATCCATCAAATTAGCGCAGCTCGCACCCGAGTTGGCGAAGTTGTAGAGAAAATCTTCTTTCTTGGGGGCACGGCCGCCACTTAAACCCAATGCCTCACGGCCGGTCGCGAGCAAGCCAGAACTGCCCCAGGCAACCCATGGACCGCTGTCGATTTCCTTGCCACGCAGCTTGTCGAGAACTTCAGTCCAATTGAAGGTTCGCGCATGAAAAGGGCCGCCGCGCTCGCCGGTGCCGGCCGGAAACGCAATGCGGTCCTGGAACGAGTGGCTGTTGGAATCGCCGATGACCGCAAATGGAATGGCGGTCGGCGACACCTTTCGGTTGAGTGCGTTGTCGGGCACGTCCTGGCTCCAGACATTGAAAGCCAGCATCACGCCGGCCGTAACGAACGCGGCGAAGCCGACGCGACGAAAGCCGGTGCGCATGATCTTCAGCGCCGGCGAATGATGTGGATGAACTCGTTGCCGACCGTCTGCTGTTCAACGAGATCGTTACCCGTTTGGCGCGCAAAAGCCTGAAAGTCACGCACCGAGCCCGCATCGGTCGCCACCACCTTCAGCAACTGGCCGCTGGCCATGTCGTTGAGCGACTTCTTGGCCTTGAGGATAGGCAGCGGGCAGTTCAGGCCGCGGGTGTCGAGCTCTTTGTGGATGTGCATCGCCGTCTTTCGAGTATGCTGAAAATAGTCTTGCGCGTTGACACCGATTTTAGGCGGCAGGCGTGTCGGATGTTGCGGCCACTGCAGGTGCCGCCGCCGGCTTTGGCCAATCGACGAACTGCGGCTCGATGCCGCGCGTGCGCAGCCAGTCGGCCAGTGCGTAGCCGGTGCCCGCGGGCCAGCAACGCAAATTCGGCAGATCGTAGAGCCGGTAGTCGACCAGTTCGGGCGACAACGACACCTCGCCATCGGCTACCGCGTGGTACGCGATGATGATCTGGTTCATGCGCTGGAAGTCGTACACGCCGACCAGATTGAGTTCGGTCGCGTCGAGGTTGGTCTCCTCCTTTATCTCGCGTGCAATGCCTTCTTTTGGCGTCTCGCCGGCTTCCATGAAGCCGGTGATGAGTGCATACATCTTGCTGTTGCTCCAGGCCGCGTTGCGTGCCAGCAGCACCTGCCCGCGGTATTCGATGATGGCCGCGAGCACGGGCGTCGGGTTGTTCCAGTGCGTGTGTCCGCAGTTGGAGCAACGCAGACGCGACTTGGGGCCGCCGTCTTCGTTCAGTGCAATCCATTCGAGTGGCGTCGCGCAAACCTGGCAAAACTTGGGATCTGGCATGGGAACCTTTAAGGAAGCGTCGGCGGACGCTTTGAAGAAAGCTACGCGGGGAAAACGCCAGTCGACAGATACCTGTCACCGCGGTCGCAAACGATGAACACGATGACAGCGTTCTCTACTTTTTTTGCGATGTCGAGCGCTACCCAGAGCGCGCCCGCCGCGGAGATGCCACCGAAAATACCCTCTTCGCGCGCCAGCCGCCGGCACATCTCCTCGGCGTTGTCCTGGCTCACGTTGACGACGGTGTCGACCCGGCTCGGCTCATAAATTTTCGGCAGATATTCCTGTGGCCATTTGCGAATGCCCGGAATACGCGAACCCTCGTCGGGTTGGGCGCCGATGATCTGCACGGCCGCGTTCTTTTCCTTCAGGAACCGCGAGACGCCGGTGATCGTGCCCGTCGTGCCCATGGCACTCACGAAGTGCGTCACTTCGCCATCCGTATCGGCCCAGATCTCGGGCCCGGTGGTTTCGTAGTGGATGCGCGGGTTGTCCGGGTTGGAGAACTGGTTGAGCACACGCCCCTTGCCTTGCGCGACCATCTGGTCGGCCAGGTCGCGGGCGTATTCCATGCCGCCGCTCTTGGGCGTCAGCATAAGTTCAGCGCCGAAGGCTTTCATGGTCTGGGCGCGTTCGATGGAGAGGTCTTCCGGCATGATCAAAACCATGCGGTAACCCTTGATCGCCGCAGCCATTGCCAGCGCGATGCCGGTGTTGCCGGAGGTCGCTTCGATCAACGTGTCGCCGGGCTTGATTTCGCCGCGCTCCTCGGCGCGCTTGATCATCGACAGCGCTGGCCGGTCTTTCACCGAGCCGGCCGGATTGTTGCCTTCCAGCTTGCCGAGAATCACGTTGTTGCGCTTCGCGTTTTCGGCTGCGTCGATCCGTTGCAGCGCGACCAACGGCGTTTTACCGATGGCTTCTTCGATCGTCGGGTAATTCATACAAGACACTGTGCCATAATTTTGGGTTGCTCTCTTCCGTGCCCGGGTGGTGAAATTGGTAGACGCAGGGGACTCAAAATCCCCCGCCGAAAGGCGTGCCGGTTCGATTCCGGCCCCGGGCACCACGGATTTTCAGAGCTGTCAGATCGTCGTCCAGCCATTGGTCACCGCGATCTTCAGCAACTCACTCGCCGAATCCACACCCAGCTTGCGCCGCAAGCTGAAGCGATGCGTCTCCACCGTGCGCACGCTGATGTCCAGCTCCTTCGCCACCAGTTTGTTGCTGCGCCCGTGCGCCAGCAGCAGCAGCACCTCGTGTTCACGAGCGGTGAGCTGCGGTGTCGTGTTGCCGAACTGCAGCATCAGGTCGGACACCTGCGCGCTGAAGTAACTGCCTCCGGCGCACACCGCGCTGATGGCGCTCAGGATTTCTTCTGTCGGCGACTCTTTGAGCACGTAGCCCCGCGCGCCTGCGCGGATGGCACTCAGCACGTACTCGCGGTTGTCGTACATGCTCAGCATCAACACCAGCACCTCGGGATGACGCGTGCGCAGGAACGTCGCCAGCTCGATGCCGTTCATGCCGCGCATGCCGACATCGATCAACATCAGGTCGGGCGGATCGGCGGCGGCCAGCGCCAATGCTTCAGCGCCACTCGCCGCTTCACCGATCACCCGGAGATGCGGCACCACGGCCAGCCGCGCGCGCAGTCCGTCGCGCACGAGGGAATGGTCGTCGACGATGACGAGCCGGATCGGCGCAGGCTCGTCGCTCATACGGCTCACATGGGGCAAAGGGCTCGTGCCGCCGATGTCGTTCGGGCCGGTCATGCGGGCACCGCCAATGGAAAGCTCGCAATCAACGAGGTGCGGCCCGGCTGCGAGATGAGCTGAAAGCTCCCGCCGTTGCGCTCCACACGCTCGCGCATATTCGTGAGCCCGATGCCGCGGTCCTTGCTGTGCTCGACGTTCTGCACATCGAAACCGCGCCCGTCGTCGGTGATGCGAAGCTCGAGCCGGTCGTGCGCATCGTCCAGCCGAATGTCGATGTGCCTGGCCCCAGCGTGCCGCTCCACGTTGCGCAACGCCTCCTGCGCAACACGAAACAGGCTCACGGCCTGCAGCTCGGGCAGCCGTTCTTCATGCACATGCGGCGACACAGTCACGGTCAGGCCACTCCGCTGCGCCAGCTCGTTGCCGATGTGCTCCAACGCCGCGGGCAGGCCCAGGTCGTCGAGCAAGGCGGGCCGCAGATCGTGGGAAATGCGTCGCACCTCGCCGATGGCTTGCGACAGCGCGCCGATCTCCTTGTCGATCGCCGTCACCGGTGCGTTACCCGGATGCGCGAGCCGGTGCCCGACCAGCTCGAACTGGTATTTGATCGAGACCAGCAGCTGACAGATATGGTCGTGCAACTCACGCGACACCCGGGCGCGCTCGTCTTCTTGGGAGCTCACAACGCGGTGCGCCAGCGCCTTCAGCTTGCGATCGGCCTGGCGCTGCTCGCTGATGTTGACCGCGAGCCCGCCCGCAAACACCGCGATCGCGGCGATCATCGCGACCGTTGCCAGGCCGAGCAACGTTTGCCGGACGCTGGCCAGCAAGCTGCCGCGCAGCCTTGCGGCTGCCGCATCTACATCGTCCAGATAGATGCCCGTGCCGAGCATCCAGCCCCAGCGCGGCAGCTCGACCGAATACCCCAGCTTGCGCTCGATGCGACCGGTCGAGGGCTTGGGCCACAAGTAGCGCTGGTAGCCGCCGCCCTCGTGCGCCCGTGCGATCAACTCGCGGATCATGTACGTGCCCTCGGTGTCACGCCGGTCCCACAAGTTCTGTCCAACGAGGTCCGGCTGGCGAGGATGAACCAGCGTCAGGCCCTCGCGGTCGTAAACATAGAAATAGCCGTCATCGCCGAAGTTCATATTCGCGAGGATGGCCTTGGCCTGCTCCTTGGCGGCCTCGTCGTCGCGCCCCGCACCGTAGAGGTTGTCGATGGAAGTGAGTGCCAGCGCGATGTAACTGCGGAGTTCTTCGCGCTTGGCGCTGAGCAGCACGTCCTCCAGAACCTGCGTCTGACGTTGCTCCAGCCGCTGCGTCTCGACCACCAGCAGCCCGCCGATCGCAGCGATGGCGAACAGCAGGGGCGCCACTGCGAGCAGGAGGATTTTCGCCTTCGGTTTCATGGTCGAGATTGTGCGATGCGCCCGGAATTTTCGTCGCGGGACAAGACGCCTTGGCGTTTTCCCTTAGGCAGTACTACCGAGGCGATCCCCGCACTCATGCGAATACAAAAAGAGACAGCCGCGCCCAATAATCGCGGAGCCTGGGGACCGCTGACTGCAATCCCTACAACCACCGCAGGAGACCTGACATGACCCCCTTTCCGAAAAGAATTGCCACCGCCGTAGCGCTGGCCGCCCTCACCACCTTCGCAGTGGCAGCAGACCCGATCAAGATCGGTGTCAATGGTCCGTTCACCGGCGGCTCGTCGTCGATGGGCGTCAGCATGCGCGACGGCGTGCGGCTTGCCGCGGCTGAAATCAACAAGGCCGGCGGCGTGCTCGGCCGTCAGATCGAACTCGTCGAGCGCGACGACGAAGCCAAGAACGAACGCGGCGTGCAGATCGCCCAGGAACTCGTCAACAAGGAGAAAGTCACCGCTGTTGTCGGCTACATCAACACCGGCGTGGCCCTGGCGTCGCAGCGCTTTTTCCAGGAAGCCAAGATCCCGGTGATGAACAACGTCGCGACCGGCTCCATCATCACGCACCAGTTCGACAAGGAACCCGAAAACTACGTGTTCCGCAACGCCGCGCACGACAGCATCCAGGCGCCGATGATCGTGGAAGAAGCCGTGACGCGTCGCGGCTTCAAAAAGGTCGCGATCCTGGCTGACTCGACCAACTACGGCCAGCTCGGTCGCGCCGATCTGGAGAAGGCGCTGGAGGCCAAGGGCATCAAGCCAGTGGCAACTGAAAAATTCAACATCAAGGACGTCGACATGACGGCCCAGTTGCTCAAGGCCAAGGAAGCCGGCGCCGAAGCGGTGCTCACCTATGGCATCGGCCCCGAGCTGGCGCAGATCGCCAACGGCATGACCAAGCTGGGCTGGAAGGTGCCAATCATCGGCAGCTGGACGCTCGCGATGGCCAACTACATCGACAACGCAGGCCCGGGCGGAGAAGGCGCGCGCATGCCGCAAACCTTTATTCAGGAGCCAACGACGCCCAAGCGCCAGTCGTTCATCGTGTCTTACCTGAAGATGTTCAACCCGAAGAACAGCCGGATGGATTCACCGGTCTCGGCAGCGCAGGGCTACGACTCGATCTACCTGCTGGCAGCTGCAATCAAGCAGGCCAACAGCACCGACGGCCCGAAGATCAAGGCCGCCCTGGAAGACCTGAAGACGCCGGTCGAAGGCGTGGTCACTACTTACAACAAGCCGTTCTCAAAGACCGACCATGATGCGATCTCCGCCAACATTCCGGTGTTTGGCGAGGTCAAGGGCCAGAAGGTGGTCTACGCCTACGCTGATGACCAGAAGAAGGCGTCCGAAGTCCGCATGAAGAAGTAAGCTTCATTCGCAAAGTCGCGCCGCCGAAGGTTCCCATGCCTTCGGCGGCGCGGTCCGTTGAAGCGCCGCAAACCGGCCTGGTTCACGCGGCCCCTACCGGTCCCCATTCACCTCCTCAGCGCCATGCAAATCTTTACCCAACTCATCTTCAGCGGCATCGCGCTGGGCATGATCTACGCCGTGATCGCGTTCGGCTATCAGCTTACTTTTGCCACCTCGGACACGCTCAACTTCGGCCAGGGCGATGCACTCATGCTGGGCGCGCTGGTCGGCCTGACACTGGTCGGCCTCGGCGTGAACTATTGGCTGATGATTCCGCTGGTATGCCTGTTCGGTGCCTTCCAGGGCGCCGTGGTGGAACGCATCGGCGTGCGCCCGGCGCTCAAGATCAAGTCCGAGTTCGGCTGGATCATGTCGACCATCGCGCTCGGCATCATTTTCAAAAACGTGGCTGAAAACGTGTGGGGTCGCGACGACCTGAAGTTCCCGTCGCCGCTGCCCGAGTCGCCGATGCACTTCCTGGGTGCCAACATTTTGCCGATGGAAATCCTGGTGGTCGGCGGCGCGCTGGCGATGATGCTGGCGGTCGAAGTATTCAACCGCAAGTCGATCTACGGCAAGGCCGTGGTTGCCACCTTCAACGACCGCGATGCCGCCAAGCTGATGGGCATCAACACCGGTCTGGTCATCACTTTTTCTTACGCGCTGTCGTCGATGAGCGCAGCGTTTGCCGGCGTGCTGATCGCGCCGTTGACACTCACGGGCGCAACGATGGGCGCCGTGCTCGGGCTCAAGGCCTTTGCCGTCGCCATCATCGGCGGCCTGAGCAGCGGCATGGGCATCGTCGTCGGCGGCATCATCCTGGGCATTGCCGAGACCACCACCGGCTTTTATCTGAGCACCGGCTACAAGGACGTGCCCGGCCTGGTGCTGCTGCTGATCGTGCTGGCAGTGCGGCCGCAAGGCCTGTTCGGCAAATCCATCATCAAAAAGGTGTGATTGCCGTGACGACCAAGAACATGAATCTCGAAAAAATGAAGACCAGCCATTTGCTGCTGGCCGTCATCGGCGTGGCGGCACTGCTGCTGTTCCCGGTGGGCATCACCAACCCGTATTACATCCACCTGCTCGAAACCATCATGATCTACGCGATCGTGTTGTTCGGGCTCGACATCGTGGTCGGCTACACCGGCCAGGTGTCGCTCGGTCATGCCGGACTGTTCGGCCTCGGTGCATACACCGCAGGCGTGCTCGTGTTCAAACTGGCAATGCCGTTCTGGGTCACGGTGCCGGCGGCGATTCTGGTGACGGCCGGCTTCGGCGCCCTGCTGGCGCTGCCGGCGCTGCGTGTCTCGGGGCCGTACCTTGCGATGGTCACGCTGGCCTTCGGCACCATCATCCAGATCCTGATCAACGAGATGAGCTTCCTGACGGAGGGCCCGATGGGCATCAAGCTGGACAAGCCCGAGTTGTTCGGTCACAAGCTCGACGAGCGCGAGTTCTACTGGGTCGTCGTGGTGCTGATGGTGCTGGCGCTGGGCGTCGTGCACCGCATCTTGCGATCGCACCTGGGTCGTGCCTTCGAGGCGCTGCGCGGCAGCCCGGTGGCCTCCGACTGTATGGGCGTGTCGGTGTACCGATACAAGGTCTATGCCTTTGTCATCAGCGCGGGCTTTGCCGGACTGGCCGGCTCGCTGTATGCCTACAGCGAACAGTACATCTCGCCCAACTCGTACAACTTCGAGCTCACGGTGCTGTTCCTGTTGGCCGTGATCATGGGCGGGCGCAAGAGCCGCATCGGCACGCTGCTGGGCGCGGCCATCATCGTGCTGCTGCCCAAGCTGCTCGACGACGTGGCGCTGTTTCGCTACGTGTCGGTCGCCCTCGCGGTGCTGGTGATGATCGTCGCCGTGGTCGGTATCCAGCGCAAGCGCACGACGCCCGCGCAGATGGCCATTCCGGTGGTCGGCAGCATCGCGTTGGCGGGGCTGGCGTTTTGGTTGCAGACCATGACCGACTGGCGCCTGTCGATCTTCGGCGTGATCATGCTGTTCGTCGTTTATTACCTGCAGGACGGCATCGTCGGTTTTGTGCGCAAGGCGCTGAACATGCGCCGCCCCGCTCCGCAGATCGATGCAGCCGTGACCGGTGTGCCGCGCGCCGATGCGGTGTCGGTCGCGGCCAATGCCGGCGGCGCTGAAGCGCTGCTCGAAGCCAGCGGCGTGCTGATGCAGTTCGGCGGCCTCAAGGCGCTCAACAACGTCGACCTGACGATCAAGCGCGGCACCATTCATGGCCTGATCGGCCCCAACGGCTCGGGCAAAAGCACGATGATGAACGTGCTGACCGGTATCTACGTGCCGACCGCCGGCGCCATCAGCTTTGCCGGAAAATCGGTGGTTGGGCGCACCTCGTCCGACATCGCGCTGTCGGGCATCGCGCGCACCTTCCAGAACGTGCAGCTGTTCGGCGAGATGACGGCCCTGCAGAACGTGCAGGTCGGCTTGCACCACACCTTCTACAGCAACCTGATCGATGTGTCGCTGCACACGCCGCGCTACAAGCGCGAAAGCGGTGCAGCGGTGCAACGCGGACTCGGCTTGCTGGAGTTTGTCGGGCTTGAAGCGCTGGCCGGTGAAGAGGCGCGCAACCTGCCGTACGGCAAGCAGCGCCTGCTGGAAATCGCCCGCGCGCTGGCACTCGATCCGCAACTGTTGTTGCTCGACGAACCCGCCGCCGGCCTCACCGCGCCGGACATCAAGGAGCTGATCGCCATCATCAAGAAGATCCGCGAGCATGGCGTGACCGTGATCCTGATCGAGCACCACATGGACGTCGTGATGGGCTTGTGCGACACAGTGTCGGTGCTCGATTTCGGCCAGAAGATCGCCGAAGGCGAACCCGCTGCGGTACAAGCCGACGAAAAAGTCATCGAGGCTTATCTCGGCGGCACTGTTGCGTAAGGACACACTATGCTGACCATCAACAATCTGTTCGCCGGTTACGGCAAAGTGCAAGTGCTGCACGGCGTGACGATCGAGGTGCCCAAGGGCAAGGTCGTGACGCTGATCGGCTCCAACGGCGCCGGCAAGACCACGACCATGCGGGCAGTTTCGGGAATGATCGCGCCGACTGCCGGTGAGATCACGCTTCACGGCAAGCGCATCGACGGGCTGGAGAGCTATCACATCGCCAAACTCGGCCTGGCGCATTCGCCTGAGGGCCGGCGCGTGTTCGCCACAATGACCGTGACCGACAACCTGACCCTGGGCGCATTTCCGCGCCTCACCGGCAGCCGCCCGCGTGGCGACGTGGCGGGCGATCTGGAGCGTGCGCTGGAGCTGTTCCCGCGTTTGAAAGAGCGACGCATGCAGCTTGCGGGCACCCTGTCGGGTGGCGAGCAGCAGATGCTGGCGATGGCGCGCGCGATCATGCTGAACCCTGAAGTCGTGCTGCTCGACGAGCCGTCGATGGGTCTCGCGCCGATCCTGGTCGAAGAGGTGTTCCGCATCATCGCGCGGCTGAAAAGCGAGGGCGTGACGATGCTGCTGGTCGAACAGTTCGCGGCCGCCGCGCTCAAGGTGGCCGACTACGGCTACGTGCTGGAGAACGGCCGCATCTCGGTGCATGGTCCGGCCGCCAAGTTGCGCGACGACCCCGCGGTGAAGGCCGCGTATCTGGGCGGCAGCCACTAGCTGCGGCAACGCCGCGTCTGACCTGATGGCCGGTAACGGCAGAGGCAACCGCGGAGGCAACGGCTAAGGCAACGACTGAGTTTTTGGCGGCTGCAAGCCGGTTGCCACAGTCGGATACAGCAGCCGCACGCGCAACTCGCGTTTCATGCGCGTGTTGTCGAGCCGGCGCGATTCGCCCATGAAGCTGAGCAGCGACAGCGGCAACTCGGCTCCCGCCTGCTCACGCGCGATGCGTCTGGGCCGGGGCAAGCCGTAGAGATCGGCCGCCAGGTCGACGTAGTCACCCATCTTGATGTCACTGTCGTCACTGGCATTGAACACGCGCTGCGTGCCGCCACGCCACAGCGCCACCACGCAGGCCCGCGCCAGGTCGTCGGCATGGATGTGATTGGTATAGACGTCGTCTTCACTGCGCAACACAGGCGTGCCTTTGCGGAGACGCTCGCGCGGCGTGCCGCCTTCGCGGTCAGGCGCGTAGATGCCGGGGATGCGCAGGATACGCACTGCCACGCCGGCGCGGCCCAGCCATCGCACCGAACGCTCGGCATCGACGCGGCGGTGCGCGCGGGGCGTGTGCGGGCTTGCCGCGCGCGTCTCATCCACCAGCGCACCACCGCAATCGCCGTAGACGCCGCTGGTCGAGCCGTAGACGAGTGCGTCGGGCAACGAGCGCAGGCGCAGTGCTCGCGCGAGCGCGACGGTGCGAGCGTCACGCCACCATCCAGTGCCCGCGACGTTGGCCGGTGGCGCCAGATGCAGCACGCGCGTCGCGATGCCGGCAAGACGCCCCAGCGAGCTCGGCACATCGAGATTGGCGACCAGCGGCGTGATCCCGGCTGCGCGCAATGCGGGCACCCTGTCGGGCGAAGAAGTCAGCGCGACCAGCTGCACCCGGCCGCGCAAGGCAAGTGCGGCGCGCATCCCGATATCGCCGCAGCCGACGATGAGTACCCTTGCTCGCCGAAAGCGCGCAGGCCGCGCGCCAATGGGACTGTTGATTGAAGGCAAAATCCGTGTCCCTTCCAGAGATTGACCGAAGAATACCCATGACCAGCGCCGCGCCGCACGAAGCGGGCTTTTCCATCAGCATCGAACCGAGCGGCAGAAGCTTTGTCGTGCAACCCGACGAAACCATCCTCGCGGCAGGCATCCGCCAGGGCATCGGCCTGCCCTACGGCTGCAAGGACGGCGCCTGCGGCTCGTGCAAGTGCAAGAAACTGTCCGGCGAAGTCACGCTCGGGACGCATCAAAGCAAGGCGCTGAGCGCCGAAGAAGAACTTGCCGGCTACGTGCTGACCTGCTGCGCGCGCCCGCAGAGCGACGTCGTCCTCGAGTCGCGCCAGGTGACCGAGGCCGGCGCTTTCCCGATCCGCAAGATGCCGGCGCGCGTGGCGGCCCTGGTCAAGAAATCGCACGACGTCGTGATGCTGCGCCTGCAGTTGCCAGCCGGCGAGCCGCTGCAGTTTCATGCCGGCCAGTACGTCGAGTTCATCCTGCGTGATGGCGCGCGGCGGAGCTATTCGATGGCCAACGCGCCGCATACGTTGGCTGAGCCAGGCACCGGCATCGAACTGCACATTCGGCACTTGCCCGGCGGCAAGTTCACCGACCACGTGTTCGGCGCGATGAAAGAGAAAGAGATTCTTCGCATCGAAGGCCCGTACGGCAGCTTCTTTTTGCGCGAAGACTCGGACAAACCGATCGTGATGCTCGCCTCGGGTACAGGTTTTGCGCCAATCAAGGCACTGCTGGAGCATATGAAATTCAAGGCCATCGACCGCGCTGCGATCTTGTACTGGGGCGGCCGCCGGCCCGAGGATTTGTACATGGACGAATGGGTGCGGGCACAGCTCGCCGGAATGCCCAACCTGCGCTACGTGCCTGTCATCTCCAACGCCGTGCCCGATGACAACTGGACCGGTCGAACCGGCTTCGTGCATCAGGCCGTGCTCGAGGACTTCGCAGACCTTTCGGGCTATCAGGTGTACGCCTGTGGCGCGCCCATCGTGGTGGACTCGGCCAAGCGCGATTACATGGCGCTGGGTGGACTGCCCGAAGAGGAGTTCTTCGCAGACGCCTTCACGTCAGAGGCGGACAAGGCAATTCCCTGACGCCATCGCTATGAACAAACGCACCTTTCTTGTCTTACTGGCGCTCAGCGCTGCCGTGATCCAAGCGCCAGCGCAGGCGCAATCGAACAGCCGCCCGATTCGCCTCGTCGTGCCCTACGCAGCCGGTGGCCCGATCGACGTTACAGCCCGCATCCTGGCCGAACGCGTCAAGGATGTGCTCGGCCCGGTCATCATCGACAACAAGCCCGGTGCGGGCGGGAACATCGGTGCCGACATCGTCGCCAAAGCGCCACCGGACGGGCTGACGATCGGCATCGCGGCGACGGCAACCAACGCTGTCAACCCGTGGCTTTACAGCAAGATGCCGTTCAACTCGGCGACCGACTTCGCACCCATCACGCAGATGGTCCGCGTGCCCAATGTGCTGGTGATGAACGCGGCGGCCGCGGAGCGCCTGAAGATCAACACGGTGGCCGACCTGATTCGCTACGCCAAGGCCAACCCCGCCAAGCTCAACTACGGGAGCGGCGGCAACGGCAGCGCCGGCCATCTGGCGGGCGAGTTGTTCAAGAAGGAGGCCGGCATCTTCGCGGTACACATCCCTTACAACGGCGGCAGCCCGGCCCAGCTAGCGCTGGTCTCAGGCCAGGTCGATTTCAACTTCGACAACCTTGCGACCGCAGCGCCGAACATCCGGTCCGGCAAGCTGAAGGCGATCGCCGTGACGACGTTGCAACGCAGCCCGTCGCTGCCCGAAGTGCCGCCGGTGGCCGACACGCTCAAGGGCTTTTCGGTCGATACGTGGTGGGGCTTGGTGGCGCCAGCCGGTACGCCGCCAGACGTGATCGCGAAGCTCAACAAGGCCTTCGTCGATGCGCTCAACGCGCCGGAAACGAAGACCCGATTTGCGTCGTTGATGGCCGAACCCGTCCCGACGACGCCGGATCAGTTCGGCGCGCTCATGAAGAGCGAAATGGCCAAGTACGAAAAGGTCGTCAAGGCCACCGGCGCCAAGGTGGATTGAGCGGTTACTCGCCGACTATTCCCCAAGATAGGCGGCCCGGACTTTCGGGTCGCTGAGCATCACCTTGGCATCGCCGAACATGGAGATCAGCCCCGACTCCATCACATAGCCACGGTCGGCGAGTTGCAGCGCGCGGTTGGCGTTCTGCTCGACGAGCAAGATGGTCACGCCCTGCGACGCCACCGTTTGCACGACCTCGAAGATCTTGTCGCACATGATCGGCGACAAGCCCATCGTGGGTTCGTCGAGCAGCAACACCTTGGGTCGCGCCATCAGTGCACGGCCCATCGCGAGCATCTGCTGCTCCCCACCCGACATGGTGCCGGCCAGTTGCGTCGCGCGCTCCTTCAAGCGGGGGAACGTCGTGAAAACGCGATCGATGTCGTTGCCGATCTCGACCTTGTCCGTGCGAATGTAAGCGCCGATCTGCAGGTTCTCGGTGATCGTCATGCGCGTGAACACGCCACGGCCCTCGGGCACCATGACCAGGCCCTCCTTGACGAGATCCCAGGCGCCGCGGCCCTTGATGTTCTTGCCCAGGAATTCGATGGTGCCGCCGAGGTGCGGCAAGGTGCCGGTGATGGCCTTCATCGTTGTCGTCTTGCCGGCGCCGTTGGAGCCGATCAACGAAACGAGCTCGCCCTCCAGCACTTCGAAGTCGATGCCCTTGACGGCCTGAATGCCGCCGTACGCGACTTTCAGGCCGCTGACCTTGAGTAGTGTCTGGGCCATGTCAATGTCCTCCGGTGCCGAGGTAAGCCTCGATCACCTTTTCGTTTTTCTGTACGTCGGCGGGCACGCCTTCGGCGATTTGTTTGCCGTAGTCGAGCACCGTCACGCGGTCGCACAAACCCATGATGAGCTTCACGTCGTGTTCGATGATGAGCACCGTGCGGTTGTCCTTGCGAATGCGATCGATGAGTTCGCGCAACTGCAGCTTCTCGGTCGCGTTCATGCCGGCAGCAGGTTCGTCGAGCGCGATGAGTTTCGGGTCTGTCGCCAGAGCACGCGCGATTTCGAGCCGGCGCTGGTCGCCATAGCTCAGGGTGCGCGCCTTGAAGTCCGCGTACTTGCCAACACCGACGTACTCGAGCAGTTCCATCGCGCGTTTGGCAATCGCCGCTTCCTCCCTCTTGAAACTGCTCGTGCGAAAGATCGCGCCGAAGACGCCCGAGTGGGTGCGCACATGGCGCCCGACCATCACGTTCTCGAGGGCCGTCATTTCAGCAAAAAGGCGGATGTTCTGAAAAGTGCGTGCGATGCCGGCTTGCGCCACTTCATGCACCGCTGTGGGTTGGTACGGCTTGCCGCCCAATTCGAAGCTGCCGCTGTCTGGCGTGTAGAGCCCGGTAATCACGTTGAAGAAGGTCGTCTTGCCGGCGCCGTTGGGACCGATCAGGCCGTACACCTGGCCCTGCTTGATGGTGATGCCCACGTCCGACAGCGCCTGCAAGCCGCCGAAACGTTTGGAGATGCCGCGCACCTCGAGAATGGTTTCAGTCATGTGCTGGCTCGTTCAAGGATTGATCGACATCGGACGCGCGGCACCGCCGGGCACTTCATCGGATGGTGCCTCGAGGCCCGAGCCGTGCTGCTGGATCGATCCATCGATCGGCACCGGGCTGCCCTTGGCCGAAGCGAGCGACTTGCCGTGGTCTGGCGATGGCCACAAGCCACGCGGCCGCACCAGCATGATGATGATCATGGCAAGCGCGATAAAGAGCTGGCGCAGGATGGATGCATCGAGCCGGCCGTCGGTCAGCGCCTGGAGCGGACCCGCCACGTAGCGCAGCACCTCGGGCAGCGTCGCCAGCAATACCGCGCCGAGGATCACGCCCGGCAAATGGCCGATGCCACCCAGCACGACCATCGCGACGATCATCACCGACTCGTTCAAATTGAAAGACTCCGGCGTGATGGCGCTTTGGAACGACGCGAACATGGCACCCGACACGCCGCCAAAGCTGGCGCCCATGCCGAAGGCCAGCAGCTTCATGTTGCGTGTGTTGATGCCCATCGCTTTGGCGGCGATTTCGTCCTCCCGAATCGCCATCCAGCCACGCCCGACTCGCGAGTTCTGCAAGCGGTGCGAGATGACGAGCGTGACCAGCACGAAGACCAGAAACAGGTAGTAATACAGCGTGACCGAAGACATCGTGTAACCACCGATGGTCAAAGGCTTGCCCAGATTGAGCCCGAAAAAATGCACCGAATCGATCCCGTCGATGCCTTTTGCGCCGTTGGTGATGTTGGCCGGGTGGTCCAGCGTGTTCATGAACACACGAATGATTTCACCGAAGCCCAACGTCACGATGGCCAGATAGTCGCCGCGCAGTTTGAGCGTGGGCGCGCCGAGCAGCACACCAAAAACTCCCGCCAGACCCAGCGCCAGCGGAATCACCACCAGCAGCGGCGTGTGCAGCCCCCCCGGAAACATCGCGGCGATGGCCGGAAAGTTATCGGTCAACTGCGAGGAATTGAGCAACGCGTACATGTACGCGCCGATCGCATAGAAGGCCACATAGCCCAGGTCGAGCAGACCGGCGTAACCGACCACGATGTTCAAGCCCAGCGCCAACAGGCAATAGAGCAAAGCGGTGTCGGCGATGCGCACCCAGGCATTGCCGAACTGCTGCAGGATATGCGGCAGCACGATGAGGGCAATGGCCGCAAGGATGAAGAGAACGATGCTTTTTTTCTTTTGCATGGTGTTCACTCCTTAAGCCCGGTCTGCCACGCGCTCGCCCAGCAAGCCGGATGGCCGCACGGTCAGTGTGATGATGAGGATCACGAACGCGAAGATGTCGGCATGCTGGCTGCCCAGCACATCGCCCGTGAGCGTGCCCAGGTAACCGGCCCCGATCACTTCGACCAACCCCAGCACCAACCCGCCGACCACGGCGCCCGGCAGGTTGCCGATGCCGCCGAACACCGCCGCGGTGAAGGCCTTGAGGCCGGGCAAGAAACCCATCGAGTGGTTGGCGATGCCGTAGTTGGAAGCTTGCATCACGCCAGCGATGGCTGCGAGCACAGCGCCGATGACGAATGTCGCTGAAATCACCACGTCAGGGCGGATGCCCATGAGCGACGCGACGCGCGGGTTCTCGGCGGTGGCGCGCATCGCGCGGCCGAGTTTGGTGTAGTTGACCAACCAGGTCAGCACGGCCAACGAAATAGCGGTAACGACCAGGATCATGATTTGCGTGGGCGAGATCGACGCGCCGGCCACATTGATGGAATCAGAGGGCAACAAGGTCGCATAAGGCTTGTTGGTCGGCTTCCAGATGATCATCGCCAGCGTCTGCAGCAGGATCGACATGCCGATAGCCGTAATGAGCGGCGCCAGCTTCGGGCTGTTTCGCAGTCGCCGGTAAGCCAGCTTCTCGATCACGAAATTAAGCGTGGCCGCGACGACGCAGGCGCAGATCAGCGCGATGATGAGCATGAGCCAGCCTGGCATGCCGGGCATCGACTCCTGCATGAAGCGGATCACGCTCCAGCTGGTGAGCGCGCCGACCATCAGCACTTCGCCGTGCGCAAAGTTGATGAGGTTGATGATGCCGTACACCATGGTGTAGCCCAAGGCTATCAAGGCATACATGCTGCCGAGAACCAGACCGTTGATGATCTGCTGCAGCAATATTTCCATAACGAGTCCCTACGCACCGGATTGGCGCCGTTCAGCTACCTAGCAAAATTCCCGCCAGACCCGATCGGTTGGCGGCAAGGTGGGCGGGATTGTAGGCACGCATGCACGCTACTTTGGTGCATTCGGGGCACGGGTTTTCCCGCTGTGGCGTGTGCTCACCACAGCCTTTTGCAGATTGCGCATGCGGTGATGTCGGGCGTGGTGCCCACAGTCGATCGCTGTTGCAAAGACCATTCCTTTGGTCGGCTGCCAGTCAGTCTTTTGCGTCGTCGTTTTTCTTGCGGAGCTCGCGCAGCTTCTCGGCAATACGGATCTCCAGCCCCCGTTCGACAGGCCGATAAAACGGCGGCGGTGCCATGCCGTCGGGCAGATAGCTCTCACCGGCAGCAAAGCCGTCGGCCTCGTCGTGCGCATAGCGATAACCTTTGCCGTAGTCGAGCTCCTTCATGAGCTTGGTCGGTGCATTGCGCAGATGCATCGGCACCGGCCTCGTCCCGTCGTTCTTGATGAAGGCCTTGATCTCGTTGTACGCCTTGTAGACCGCGTTCGACTTGGGCGCCATCGCCAGGTAGATCACGCATTCGGCCAGCGCGAGCTCGCCTTCCGGCGTGCCAAGGCGCTCGTAGACTTCGGCTGCGTCCAGCGCGAGCCGCAGAGCCCGCGGGTCGGCCAGGCCGATGTCTTCGCTGGCCATGCGCACCAGGCGGCGCGCCATGTAGCGCGGGTCGGCGCCGCCATCGAGCATTCGCATGAACCAGTAGAGCGAGGCATCGGGGTCGCTGCCTCGGACCGATTTGTGCAGCGCGCTGATGGTGTCGTAGAACTGTTCGCCGCCCTTGTCGTAGCGCCGCATGCGCTCGCCCAGCACGCGCAGCAACCAGTCGTCGGTGATCTGCTCGATCTTCTCGGCGCCTGCGGCAACGGCCAGCGTTTCGAGCGTGTTGAGTAGGCGGCGCGCATCACCGTCTGCATAGGCAACGAGCCGGTCGATCGCAGCGCCTTCGATGGCCGGCACCGCGTTGATCTGCTGGGCGCGCGTGACGATCTGTCTCAGGTCGTCCTCACCCAGCGGTTGCAGCACGTACACCGCAGCCCGCGAAAGCAACGCCGAGTTCACCTCGAAGGAAGGGTTCTCGGTCGTCGCGCCGATGAAGGTGAACAGGCCTGACTCGACGTGCGGCAAGAAGGCGTCTTGCTGGCTCTTGTTGAACCGATGCACTTCGTCGACGAACACGATGGTGCGGCGTTGCTCCAGCCCATCGCGCGCAACTGTCGCCCGATCGACCGCATCGCGAATGTCTTTCACGCCGCCGAGCACCGCGCTGATACTCAAGAACTGCGCATCGAACGAATCCGCCATCAAACGGGCGATGGTCGTCTTGCCGGTGCCGGGCGGTCCCCAGAGGATGCAGGAGTGCGGCTGGCCCGACTCGAACGCGATGCGCAGTGCCATGCCCGGTCCGAGCAGGTGCTGCTGGCCGATGACCTCGCCCAGCGTCTTCGGTCTCAGGCGCTCGGCCAGTGGTTGGTGTGATGTCGCTGCAGTGGCTTGGGATTTGACGGCCATGGAGACATTTTGCGATGCCGACCGCGACCGCGGAGGCTATTGCTTCAAAACATCGGCGCCCGCAGGCGTCTTGAATTCGAAGGTGCCTGCCGGCAGCGTCGGATTGACCTCGACCTTGCTGAACTTCAATACCGATCGCTGGCCGAAGCTGTCGAGGATTTCGAGCGCCGCCAACGCGTCACCCTGAAACCCGATCTGCACGCTCTGGAGCTGGCCGTCCTTGCTCTTCGGGGTTGCCTTGACCCACTGCAGGCCATCGCGCTCCGGCGCGCCTTCGAGCGCGAAGTCGGTCTGCAGTGCGCGCAAGTCGGGAGCGGCCGCAATCAGTGCGGCGGGCGTCGACCCAAGGGCCTGCGCCTGTGGGCGCTGCGTGACCTGGTTGAGATCGACATCGAACAGCGACAGCGTCTTGCCGTCGGCGACGATGGTCTGCGCAAACGGCTTTTTGTAGTCGAACTTGAATTTGCCAGGCCGCTGGAACTCGAAGGTGCCGGTCGACGTCTTGACGCGCCCCGGCTGGACGTCGCGCGGCGGCGCGGTCACGGTCTGCGTGAAATCGGCGCGGCCGCTTTTCACGGTCTTCACAAATGACTCAAGGCTTTCCATGCCGCCGGCCCATGCGCTGCCACATGCACCGAATGTGGCAGTTGCTATCAACAGTGTCGCAAAGAGCTTTTTCATCAATCGTCCGTTAGGTTCACTCGGCGCGCGCCGGCACCAGAATTTCGCGCTGGCCATTGGTGCTCATCGAGCTGACCAGGCCGGCCTTTTCCATGTCTTCGACCAGCCGCGCCGCGCGGTTGTAGCCGATCTTCAAGTGGCGCTGCACCAGCGAAATGCTGGCCTTTCGGTTTTTGAGCACGACCTCGACCGCCTGGTCGTACATCGGATCTTTTTCGGCGCTGGCATCGCCGCTCATAGACAGGTCTTCGCCGTCGACCGAACCGCCTTCGAGTACGCCTTCGATGTAGTCGGGCTCGCCTTGCGACTTGAGGTACGCGACCACGCGATGGACTTCCTCATCGCTGACGTAGGCGCCATGAACGCGAACCGGCAGTCCGGTGCCGCTGGCCATATAGAGCATGTCGCCCATTCCGAGCAGCGCTTCTGCGCCCATCTGGTCGAGGATGGTGCGCGAGTCGATCTTGCTCGACACCTGAAACGAAATCCGGGTCGGAATGTTGGCCTTGATAAGCCCGGTAATAACGTCGACGCTGGGACGCTGCGTTGCCAGAATCAAATGGATGCCTGCGGCGCGCGCCTTTTGCGCGAGTCGCGCGATCAGTTCCTCGATCTTCTTGCCGACCACCATCATCAGGTCGGCCAGCTCGTCGATGACGACCACGATGTGCGGCTCGCGGCGCAATGGCTCCGGATCGTCCGGCGTCAGGCTGAACGGGTTGTAGATGAACTCTTCGCGGGCCTTGGCCTCATCGATCTTGACGTTGTAGCCGGCCAGATTGCGCACCCCGAGCTTGCTCATGAGCTTGTACCGGCGCTCCATCTCGGCCACGCACCAGGTGAGGCCGTGAGCGGCCTGCCGCATGTCGGTGACCACCGGCGCCAGCAGGTGCGGAATGCCTTCGTAGACCGACATTTCGAGCATCTTGGGATCGATCATCAAGAGCCGAACGTCGCGCGCCTCGGCCTTGTAGAGCAACGACAAGATCATCGCGTTGATGCCGACCGACTTGCCCGAGCCGGTCGTGCCAGCCACCAGCACGTGCGGCATCTTGGCAAGGTCGGCGACGACCGGGTTGCCGATGATGTCCTTGCCGAGGCCCATCGTGAGCATCGACTTGCCCTCGTGATAGATCTGCGAGCCCAGGATTTCGCTGAGCTTGATCGACTGCCGCTTGGCGTTCGGCAACTCGAGCGCCATGAAGTTCTTGCCGGGGATGGTTTCGACCACCCGGATCGACACCAGCGACAACGAACGCGCCAGGTCTTTGGCCAGGCCGACGATCTGCGAACCCTTGACGCCGGTCGCCGGTTCGATCTCGTAGCGCGTGATCACAGGTCCAGGCGAGGCCAGCACCACGCGCACTTCAACGCCGAAGTCCTTCAACTTCTTCTCGATCATGCGAGAGGTCATTTCGAGCGTGTCGGGCGAAACCGTCTCCTGCCTCACCAACGCTGCATCGAGCAAATCGACTTGCGGCAACTTGCTGTCGGGCAATTCCTTGAAGAGCGGCTTCTGGCGCTCTTTGACGACGCGCGTGCTCTTGGGCACATCGCTCATGGCCGGCTCGATCTGCACCGGCGGCGACGGCGCGCGGCGCCTCGGCGGCGGGTCGATGCGTATCTCGTCGTCAGCTATCTCGCCGTCGTCGCCATCGCCATCGCGCGAGGCCAGATACTCATCGGCCTCCGCGCGCTCCCGGACGGCCTTCTTGCCCAATGCAATGTCGGCCGCAATCTCGCGCTTTTCGCGCCGCGATTCGAACAGCGAATACACCCGCGAGCCGATGCGTTCTGCGATCAGGCTCCACGAAAATCGGAACACCAGCGCAGAACCGATCACGCCGCAGGCAATGGCGATCAGCGCCGAGCCGGTAAAGCCCATCCACTTGACGCTCGCCGGCCCCACGAGATAGCCGAGGATGCCGCCGCCATGACCAGGCAAACGAAATTCGAGACGGTACAAGCGCGACCATTCGAGCATGGCGCTGGCGCATAGAAGCAGCACCAGCCCCGCCCAGAACGCGATACGGCTGCGGTTGAAGCGACCGCGCACCGGCTCCTCGGCGGGCGACACTTCGCCTCCGCGCAGCCAGCCGGCCAACGATGACAGCCAGACACGCAGGCCCGCCGCAAGGCACCACCAAACTGAATAGCCGGCCAGGAAGTAGCTGCCATCGGCTATCCACGCGCCGAGTCGGCCTCCCCAGTTCTTGACGTCACCGCCCGTGCCGGACGTCGACCAGGCCGCATCGGACGGGGTGAAGCTCAACATGGCGAGCAGCCAGAACAGCAGCACCACGAACCCCGCGATCAGCGTGATTTCGTGGGCGAAGCGCATCGCCTTCAGGCGCACGGGCTGCGCGTCGGCACCGGGAGAAGAAGATTGAAGCGTATTGAGCGAATAGGTCATGAAAAACGCGGCATCCAGCCCTCTACTCCAGACAACGGAGAACGGGCAACGGCCGCATGAACACTACAACGAAAAAGGCGCCTGTCGCGTTGTCAGCGACGGCACCGTCAGAAGCGCGCAACGCGCTGCGGCGCCATGCCCGTTTCAAGCCGTCTGCGGAAGTCGCAGCCGGCATGGCCGCTCAGGTCAGCGACAGCAGCCGGTCTTTAACGATCATCGAGCCATCGGGCTGCGTCTGGACAAAGCCTCGCTCTTCGAGGTCTTTCATGACTCGGCTGACCATCTCGCGCGATGCGCCCACCATCTTGGCCAAGTCCTGGCGGGAAATCTTGTCACGCACTTTGAGGTTACCCGCGCCATCGTCCACTGCGAACTCGAGCAGGGAGCGCGCGACGCGCCCATAAACATCCATCAACGCGAGCGACTCGATCTTGCGATCGGCGTGCCGCAAGCGTTGCACCAGGCCGCGCATGATGTTGTACGACATGGACGAGTTCTCGGGCAGGCAGCGCGCGAACGCTTCGCGGCCCAACATGAGGACGTCGGTCTGAACTTCAGTGCGGACGGTGGCCGAATGCGGCTCGTCGTCGATCAAGCTCATCTCGCCGATGTAGTCGCCGGGTTGCAAGGTGGCAAGAATGACTTCGCGGCCCCGGCTGTCGGTACTCATGACACGCGCTCGTCCTGTAAGGATGATGTACAGCGCATCTGATTTCTTGCCCTGCTCGACCACCATCTCCGCGCGCTTGAAGCGTTTTTTGATGATCGCATCTGCGATGCTTGCAGCCTGCATGGGAGTCAGGGCTGCGAACAGTGGGACGCGCCGGAGCAGCTCAAGATTGGACAGCATCGACATTCAATTAATCCTCGCTACCGCACGTTGTTCGACCAATTGCAAACCAATTCATTAAAGCAATCGTGCGCATTGAAAATGGAGCGCGCCCGGTATTGAACCGGGCGGTGATACTTCATACCTATCACCCTGAAAATGTACACGCTGACGCAGCGCAAATCTTAGGTTTTCTATCCATGTCCTCATCCCCACAACACGCCAAGGTCCTGATCCTGGGCTCCGGCCCGGCTGGCTACACCGCCGCCGTTTATGCGGCACGCGCCAACCTGCAACCGCTCCTCATCACCGGCATGGCTCAGGGCGGACAGCTCATGACCACGACCGAAGTCGACAATTGGCCGGCCGACGTTCACGGCGTTCAAGGCCCCGAACTGATGCAGCGTTTCCTGGAGCACGCAGAGCGGTTCAAGACGCAAATCGTGTTCGATCACATCAATAAGGTCGACTTGAGCAAGCGACCTTTCACTCTCTCCGGCGACAGCGCAACCTACACCTGCGACGCCCTCGTAATCGCCACCGGTGCTTCGGCAAAGTATCTGGGCCTCGACTCGGAACAGAAGTTCATGGGACGCGGCGTGTCCGGATGCGCAACTTGCGACGGCTTCTTTTACAAGAACCAGGAAGTTTGCGTCATTGGCGGCGGCAACACGGCGGTTGAAGAGGCACTCTATCTGTCGAATATCGCCAGCAAGGTCACTCTCGTGCACCGACGCGACAAGTTCAAGGCGGAGCCCATCTTGATCGACAAGCTCTACGAGAAAGAGCGTGAAGGCAAGATCGTACTCAAGGTCCACAACACGCTCGACGAAGTGCTGGGCGACGACTCGGGCGTGACGGGCGTTCGACTCAAAAATGCGCAAACAGGCTCGACCGAAGACATCAAGCTGCAGGGCTGCTTCATCGCGATCGGTCATCACCCCAACACCGACATCTTTGAAGGCCAGGTCGAGATGAACGGCGGCTACATCGTGACGCGCTCGGGGCTGCAGGGCTTTGCGACCATGACGAGCGTGCCGGGCGTCTTTGCCGCAGGCGATGTGCAAGACAGCATCTACCGTCAAGCCATCACCAGCGCAGGCACGGGCTGCATGGCAGCGCTCGACGCACAGCGCTTCCTCGAACAAGACGGCACGCTATAATCGCAAGCTTTGCTGAATTCGGATGCATTTTTGCACTCCGGCAAGCCGGGGTACCGCCACCCGTTTCTGGCGAGGTCAAGCTGCAAACCACCCCCAACGGATTTCGATTCGCTGCAACCGGTGCCAGCTGTTCATGAAGGAGCGTCCACATGGCACGCGTATGTCAAGTCACGGGTAAGGGCCCGATGGTCGGAAACAATGTTTCCCACGCCAACAACAAAACCAAGCGCCGGTTCTTGCCGAACCTGCAATACCGTCGTTTCTGGGTCGAGACAGAAAACCGCTGGATTCGCCTGCGTGTTTCAAGCGCTGCTTTGCGCCTGATCGACAAAAACGGCATCGACGCCGTGCTCGCAGATCTGCGCGCACGCGGCCAAGCTTAAGGAGCTAAATCATGGCAACGAGCAAAGGCGGACGCGAAAAGATCAAGCTGGAATCCACTGCGGGTACCGGCCATTTCTATACGACCAGCAAGAACAAGAAGACGATGCCTGAAAAGATGTCGATCATGAAGTTTGACCCCAAGGCGCGCAAGCACGTCGAATACAAAGAAATCAAGCTGAAGTAATTCGGCTGGTTCCATTAAAAAACCCGCTGCAATCCAGCGGGTTTTTTGTCGCCTGCGATCTATGAAGAGCGCCAACGCACCAAAGTGACAGACACAAAAAAGCCGGCACAAAGCCGGCTTTTCATTCCCGTCCCACGCGCTATCGCATTGCGACGAGCCAGTAGGTGATCTGTACGGCTATGTACGAGCAGCCCGCAAGCGCACCGAGAACTCACGCAGCGCGCTGATGCCGCTGGCTTCCGCGCGGTGACACCAAGCGGCCAGATCGCTGGCCAACTGTTCACGCGAGTGCGATGTATTGAGCCACAGCTGACGCAGTTCCTCACGCATCGTCACCATCTTGTCCAGCACCGGGTGCGCGGCGCGGGCCTGCACCAAGTGCGGACGGGCCGATGCCGGCACCTTGTCGTCGTCGCGATGCAGCCAGCGGTTGGCCGCCTTCAGAACCGACAGATCGGCGCCCTTGGCCTTAAGCAAGGCCAGTTCGTCACGCGTCGTTTGACGCATTCCCCGGGCATAACCGGCCATCACTTCATAGCGATTGGCGATGACGGCCTCGAGCGTCTTCTCGTTGGCCACGGGCTGGATGTCGCCCATGAGCATCTTTGGCGGAACCTTCTTGACCTTGGCCCAGCCGATGGCTTGCATCATCTGGATGTAGACCCAGCCGATATCGAACTCGTACTTTTTGACAGAGAACTTGGCCGACGTCGGGTAGGTGTGGTGGTTGTTGTGCAGTTCTTCGCCGCCAATGATCAGACCCCAAGGCGAAACGTTGCGGCTCGCATCGGGCGCCTCGAAGTTGCGGTAGCCCCAGTAGTGGCCAATGCCATTGATGATGCCGGCAGCAGTGATTGGAATCCAGAGCATCTGCACGGCCCAAACCGCCAGGCCCAACATGCCGAACAGCGCCACATTGATGACAAGCATCAAGCCCACGCCTTGCCAGCTGAAGCGCGTGTACAGATTGCGCTCGATCCAGTCGTCAGGCGTGCCGTGGCCGTAACGCTCCATCGTTTCCATGTTCTTGGATTCTTTGCGATAGAGCTCGGCGCCGCGCCAAAGCACTTCGTCGATGCCCTTGACCTGCGGGCTGTGCGGATCTTCTTCCGTCTCGCACTTCGCATGGTGCTTCCGGTGAATGGCAACCCATTCCTTGGTCACCATGCCGGTGCCGAGCCAGAGCCAAAAGCGGAAAAAATGCGACGGGATCGGGCCAAGGTCCATGGCACGGTGCGTTTGCGTCCGGTGCAGGAAGATAGTGACGGCCGCGATAGTAATGTGCGTGGTGACGAGCGTGTACAACACGACTTCCCACCACGTAAGATTCCACAAGCCGTGTCCGAGCCATTCGATGGCCGCGTTCAGAACGGCAGAGTCAGAAAGCAACATTGAGTCAGGTACTCCATGGCCACACGAAGGTGCAGCCTTAAGATATGGTCCAATTTTAAGGGGCCGAGGCCATTTTGAGGCCCTATATCCTTGATAAATCGCAAGGGTATCTACCTCTTTGGAGCGTCGGGCCTATTTGCGGTTCCACACGGCTGCAAAGAAACCATCGGTCGCGTGCTTGTGTGGCCAAAGCCGCAAATAGCGGGTATCGGCCTCGCCGCCTGCACACAATTTCTTTGCGCCCTCGACTTTCAGCCCCTCCAGCACCTCTGCCACGTCCATCGGCGCGAAATCCGGGTTGGCCGCGCTGAAAGCCTCCGCAATGGCCTCGTTTTCTTCCGGCAGCAGGCTGCACGTCGCATAGACAAGCCTGCCGCCGGACTTCACCAGCCGTGCCGCACTTTGCAGGATGGCAGCTTGCTTCGCAGTCATTTCAGCCACCGACTGGGGCGACTGGCGCCACTTCAGATCGGGATTGCGGCGAAGGGTGCCGAGTCCCGAACAGGGCGCGTCGACCAGCACGCGATCGATCTTCCCGGCCAGTCGCTTCACGCGGTCGTCGCGCTCGTGCGCGATAGCGGCAGGATGGACGTTGGACAACTGGCTGCGCGCGAGCCGTGGCTTCAGAGCGTCGAGCCGGTGCGCCGACGTGTCGAAGGCATACAGCCGACCGGTGTTGCGCATCGTGGCACCGATCGCGAGCGTCTTGCCGCCCGCGCCAGCGCAAAAATCGACCACCATTTCGCCGCGCTTGGCGTCGAGCAGCAACGCCAGCAATTGCGAGCCTTCGTCCTGTACCTCGACCGCGCCGCGCACAAAGGCGTCGAGCTTGTTGAGCGCCGGCTTGCCGTCGATGCGCAAACCCCAAGGCGAGAATGGCGTTTCTACGGCGGCGATGCCTGCCTTCTTCAGTTCCGCTTTGACTTCGGGCCGCTTGGCGATCAGCACATTGACCCGCAGATCGAGCGGCGCCGGCTGCTGCAAGCTTTCGGCCAACCGCCAAAAATCGTCGCCCAATTGCGCCTTTAGCGGACCGACCATCCATTCGGGCAAATTGTGGCGATGGCGCTCGAGGAGATCGTCCTGGCTGACGGCGTCGCAGTTGTCCAGCCAACGCTTTTCGGTGTCGTTGAGTGCACTTTTCAGGAAGTCGCGGGGTCCGTAGAACCCCAAAATCGCCATGCGACGCTCCTTGGAACCGCTGCCCGAAGGCGACAAGTGATCGAACAACAGCTTCTTCCGAAGCACGGTGTAAACGGTCTCGGCCAGCGTGCCGCGCTCGCGCGGCCCGAACTCACGGTGATCACGAAAAAAACGGGAAACGACCTGGTCGGCCGGATGATCGAATTTCAGAACAAGGCCGACCAGATCGGCGGTCGCCTGCAACAGGGCTTGGGGATGCATGGGTCGATTGTCCCATCCTGCCTCCGCAGCGCCGGCGCCCAGACTCCGGCCGCCACAATCCGACGATGACCGACGACGACCTCCCGCCCCTGATTGCGACGCCCCCCGGCCGCTACCGCCACTACAAAGGCGGCGAATACGAAGTCATCGACACCGTGCGCCACAGCGAAACCCTGGAGCCGATGACGCTTTATCGCGCGCTTTACGGCCAGCATGGTCTATGGGTACGGCCCGCAGCGATGTTTGGCGAAACCGTTCAGGTCGATGGCGTCGAACGCCTGAGGTTCAGGCGGATTCCGGACTAGCAGTTGCTTCGATTTCGAGCCAGCGCTCGATGGCCAGCGGATAAAGACGATGCTCCTGTGCGAGCACCCGCTCGGCCAGAGTGGCGACCGTATCGCCGTGCAGTACCGGCACCGCGGCCTGCGCGAGGATCGGGCCGTGGTCGAGCTCCGTGGTGACATGGTGCACGGTAACGCCCGCCACCTGGCAGCCCGCGTCGATCGCTCTTTGGTGGGTGCGAAGCCCCGGAAAGGCCGGAAGTAACGACGGGTGGATGTTGATCAGACGCCCCTCGAAATGCGCCACGAAACCGGGAGTCAAGATACGCATGAATCCTGCCAAAACGACCAGCGCGGGCGCATGAACGTCGATGGCTGTTGCCAGTGCGGCGTCGAACTCATCGCGCACCGCAAATGCTTTGTGGTCTACGGCCGCCGTAGCGATGCCGTTCGCTGCTGCCAGAGAAAGGCCGCCCGCCGTCGGCTGGTTGCTGATGACCGCCGCGATGCGAGCGCCGAAACGCTCTGCCCAGCGACCGCTCCCGGCAGCCCGCACGATGGCCGCCATGTTGGAGCCGCCGCCGGAAATCAGGATCACGATGTTCTTCATGGAGGCGCAAATTATCTGTGCGCGCAGCTGCGGCCTTTTTTGTCGCGGCGCGGACACCCGAAAACCGCACGACCGTGCTAAAAACCGCAATTCCGGAGATTAAGCCGCAACGGCGATCCGATCAACACAGCGAGGCATGCATGGATTTGAGCTTCACGCCCGAAGAACAAAAGTTCCGCGAAGATATTCGCGCCTGGGTCAAAGATAACCTTCCCCCCGAGATTTCGCACAAGGTACACAACGCGCTCGAGCTGACGCGCGAAGATCTCCAGCGGTGGGCCAAGATTTTGGGCTCCAAGGGCTGGCTCGGTTACGGCTGGCCAAAGGAATTCGGCGGTCCGGGTTGGACAGCCATCCAGCGCCATCTTTTCGAGGAAGAAACCGCCCTGGCTGGCGCGCCGCGCATCATTCCGTTCGGACCTGTGATGGTCGCGCCGGTGATCATGGCTTTCGGCAATGCCGAACAGCAGAAGCGCTTTCTGCCTGGCATCGCCAGCGGTGAAGTCTGGTGGAGCCAGGGCTACAGCGAGCCGGGTTCGGGTTCCGACCTCGCCTCGGTCAAGACCAAGGCCGAACGCCAAGGCGACAAGTACATCGTCAACGGCCAAAAGACCTGGACCACGCTCGGCCAGTATGGCGACTGGATGTTCAACCTCGTGCGCACCAGCAATGAGGGCAAGCCGCAAACCGGCATCAGCTTCCTGCTGCTCGACATGAAGTCGAAAGGCGTGACGGTGCGGCCGATCAAGCTGCTTGACGGCGGCCATGAAGTCAACGAAGTGTTCTTCGACAACGTCGAAGTGCCGGCCGAGAACTTGGTCGGCGAAGAGAACAAAGGCTGGACCTACGCCAAGCATTTGCTCAGCCACGAGCGCACCAACATCGCCGACGTGAACCGCGCCAAGCGCGAACTCGAACGCCTCAAGCGCATCGCGAAGAGCGAAGGTGTTTGGGACGCGGCGGGCGATGCTTACGCTTTGCGCTTCCGCGACGAGATTGCCAAGCTCGAAGTCGACCTGGTCGCCCTCGAGATGATGGTCCTGCGCGTTCTGTCGGCCGCCACGTCGGGCAAGAACTCGCTAGACGTCGCCGGTCTGCTGAAGATTCGCGGCAGCGAAATTCAGCAGCGCTACACGGAACTGATGATGCTGGCGGGCGGCGCTTATTCGTTGCCGCTTATCCGCGAGGCCATGGAAGCTGGCTACCAAGGCAACTTTCCCGGTGGCAACCCTGCACTGGCGCCGCTCACGTCGACCTTCTTCAACATGCGCAAGACCACCATCTACGGTGGCTCGAACGAAGTGCAACGCAACATCGTCGCGCAGACGGTTCTCGGCTAACGCCTTGGAACCGTCCGCGCGAGCGCGACAGGACTGCTCCCCACTCCCCCTCCACGAGGGGGCTCCAGCAAGAGCTTCGCTAGGAATTAAAAATGGATTTCAACTTCACCGACGACCAGGAACAACTTCGCGACGCCGTTCGCAAGTGGGTCGACAAAGGTTATGATTTCGAACGCCGCCGTAAGATCGAAGCGGCCGGTGGCTTCTCGCGCGAAGCGTGGGATGAAATCGCCGAGCTCGGTCTTGGCGGTCTCTACATCAGCGAAGACGACGGCGGGCTCGGCATGGGCCCCGTTGCAGGCATGGTGGTCATGGAAGAACTCGGCCGCGGCATCGTGCTGGAGCCTTTTGCACAGACGCTGATCGCGGGTGGGGTGCTGGGCGGCTACGCCAGCGCCGACGTCAAGGACAACTGGCTGCCACGCATCGCTGGCGGTCAGGCCATCGTCGTGCTCGCGTACCAGGAGCGCAAGGCACGCTACCGGCTCGATGTGTGCGAAGCCAAAGCCGCCAAGTCGGGCGACGGCTACACGGTCAACGGCACCAAGAGCCTGGTGGCTGCCGGCGATGAAGCCGATGCTTTCCTAGTGCCGGCCCAGCTAGACGGAAAGATCGCACTCTTTTTGGTCGAGCGCAGCGCCAGCGGTGTCGAAGCACGCGGCTACGGCACGCAGGCTGGCGACCGCGCCGCTGAAGTCGTGTTCGACAAGGCAGCGGCAACTTTGGTCACGGTCGACGGACTGACGGCCCTAGAGCACGCTGTCGACATCGGCATCGCAGCGATCTGTGCCGAAGCGGTCGGCGTCATGGACAAGACGGTCGCGTTGACGGTCGACTACATGAACCAGCGCAAGCAATTCGGCGTGACGATCTCCACCTTCCAGGCGCTGCGCCATCGCATCGCCGACATGAAGATGCAACTCGAACTCGCGCGCTCGATGAGCTACTACGCATCGCTCAAGCTCAATGCGCCGGCAGAGGAACGCCGCCAGGCAATGGCACGGGCCAAGTACCAACTCGGCACATCAATGCGCTACGTCGCGGCGAACTCGGTGCAGTTGCACGGCGGCATCGGCGTGACCGACGAATACATCGCGAGCCATTACTTTCGCAAGCTCACGCAGCTCGAAATGACGTTCGGTGACACCCTGCATCACCTGGGAGAAGTGTCCACGCGCATGCAGGACACGGCGGGCGTCTTCGCCTGAACGCGCGACTTCTTTCGCCACCTGCCGACCAGCGCCCTCGCATCCAGCGCACCACACGCCCGCCCGCACTCGTCGGCGGGCGTTTTTTTACTTGAAACGAAGCTTGCAATGCCCACGCACACACGTCGCACAGTCCTCATTGCGGGTTTGGCCATGGCCGTCGCCGTCACCATGCTCACCGCCTGCGCCACCGCGCCTTCCCCGTCTACGACCGAGCGCCCGCCGATCGTGTTCATGCACGGCAATGGCGATTCAGCAGCGCTTTGGCAAACGACGATCTGGCGCTTCGAGTCGAACGGCTGGCCACGTGATCGACTGTTCGCCGTCGACCAGCCGATGCCGCTGGCGCGGGACGACGACACCATCGCCCAAGCGGGCCGCACTTCGACGGCGGAGTCCGCAGCCTTCCTGCAAACCGAAGTCGACAAAGTGCTGAAAGCGACGGGCGCCAGCAAGGTCGTGCTGCTTGGCAACTCGCGTGGCGGCAACACGATCCGCAACTACGTACAAAACTACGGCGGCGCTGGCAAGGTCAGCGCCGTGGTGCTGGGCGGAAACCCCGCCCACGGCATCTGGAACGTGCCGGGCTTCAACGAGCGCAGTGAATTTTCAGCGCGCTCGGCCCTCATTCAGCAACTGAACATGCCCAAGGGACCGAGCGGCGAAGAGGTCACGCCCGGCGTCCGTTGGCTTACGCTGCGCTCCGACAACAACGACAAGTTCGCGCAGCCCGATGGCGTGTGGATCGGTGCGCCCGGCAAGCCGACGAACATCGGCTACGAAGCGCCGGCGCTGAAGGGCGCGACCAACATCGTGCTGCCGCGTGTCGATCACCGCGAGACGTCGTTCTCGCCGGCAGCCTTTGCCGCGACCTGGCAGTTTCTGGTGGGCGAGGCACCAAAGACCACCGCCGTGACACCAGAGTCCACGGTCGTGCTCGACGGGCGCCTCACCGGCTTCGGGCTTTCAAGCCTCGATCCCGCGAGCGGACAGTTCACCAACAACCTCCCGATCGTCAGCGCACAGTTGACGGTCTACGCAACGGATGCCGGCACGGGTGCTCGCACCGGCGAACCCGTGCATCGCAAGACCATCGGCGCCGATGGGCGCTGGGGCCCGTTCACGGCCCGGCCGACGATGGCGTACGAGTTCGAGATCACTGCCCCCGGCTATGCCACGACGCACACCTACCGCAGCCCCTTCCCGCGCAGCAGCAGCGTCATCAACCTGCGGCCTGAACGCATCGCACCAGCTGACCGCGATGCCAGTGCCATCGTGATATTCACCCGCCCGCGCGGCTACTTCGATGCCGAGCGCGACACCATGCGCTTCGACGGGCAAGCTGCGCTGCCAGGCGTTCCGCCGCGCGGTTCGGGTGTTTCGTCGTCGAAGATCAAGCTGACGAGCGAGGCGCCGCGTTCTGTCGCCGGCGAGTTCAATGGTGAGCGCGTCGCAGGCCAGACCTGGCCCGCGGCGCAAGGCAACATCACGTTGCTCGAACTGACGTACTGACGTACTGACGTCGTCCGGAGGCCGCAGCGGAATTGAAGAGCGGCGCTGCTAGCCGTGCAGCCGCGAGCTGTGCGGCAGGTGGGCCATCAAGAACTCCATCTGGTCCGCCAGGATGCGGCGATTGCGCAGGATGAAGTCTTCCCACAGGCTGGGCACATAGGGCGCGTAGAGCAGCGGCATGTTCGCCTGCTCCGGCGTGCGGCTGCTTTTGCGATGGTTGCAGGGCTTGCAAGCCGTGACGACATTCATCCACACATCGATGCCGTTTTGCGCAAACGGAATGATGTGCTCGCGCGTGAGTTCTTCGTCATGGAAGTGGCCGCCGCAATAGGCGCAGAAGCCCCGGTCACGGGAAAACAGCTTGCTGTTGGTCAGCCCGGGGCGCTGTGTAAAAGGATTGATGCGCGGCACGCCCTTGGTGCCGATGATGCTGTTGATCGCGATCTGCGACTGCAGCCCGGTCACAGCGTTGTGCCCGCCACGATACACCGCCACCTGCGCGCCCACCTCCCAGCGAACTTCGTCCGCCGCGTAGTGAATTACCGCCTGTTCGAGCGATATCCACGACTGGGGCAGCCCTTGGGCCGACAGTTTCAAGACCTTCACCACACGTCTCCTCAAAAAAGGGAAGAACCACGGAAAGACCGGATGCACACGGTGAGTCGCAGGCGCCCCTGAGCAGAGGGCAATTGACTCACTGCGTCACAATATACCGGCTTTGTGACAAATCGCTGCTGCGAGCCCATTTGACGGGCGCGGGCTGCTATCAAAAAGAGATCAATTCGACAACGCCTATGCAGGTTTTTCGCGGTTTTCGGCACCCGGGTGTGGCTAAAGCCTGCGCCCTGACCATCGGCAATTTCGATGGCGTCCATCGTGGCCATCAGGCCATGCTCGCCCTCTTGAACACCGAGGCCCGTCAGCGGGGCCTGCCGAGTTGCGTGCTGACTTTCGAGCCGCATCCGCGCGATTACTTCGCGGCGCTTGCGAAGCGACCGGAGCTCGCGCCAGCCCGCATCGGCACCCTTCGCGACAAGCTGGCCGAGCTGGCTGCCGGAGGTGTGGCGCAGACCATCGTGTTGCCTTTCGACAATCGGCTCGCCTCGCAAACCCCCGATGAATTCGTGCGCGACGTACTTGTCGACGGCCTCGGCGCCCGCTACGTGCTGGTGGGTGACGACTTCCGCTTCGGTGCCAAGCGCGCCGGCGACTACGCGATGCTCGACGCTGCCGGTGACGCGAACGGCTTCGACGTGGCGCGCATGAACAGCTACGAAGTGCACGGCCTGCGGGTGTCGAGTTCGGCCGTGCGCGAGGCGCTAGAGGCCGGACGCATGAAAGAGGTACAGACGCTGCTTGGCCGACCTTATGCCATCTCGGGCCATGTGGTGCACGGCCGCAAGCTCGGTCGGGCGCTGGGTGCGTCGGCGCCGGGCAAGGACGACGGTTTTCGCACGCTCAACCTGCGGTTCAAGCATTGGAAACCGGCGGCCAGCGGCATCTTCGCGGTGCTGGTGCACGGCCTCGGCGACAAGCCGCTGCCGGGCGTTGCCAACCTCGGCGTGCGGCCGTCGCTCGATGCCAACGACGTGAACGCCGGTCGTGTGCTGCTCGAAACGCATTGCCTGGAGTGGCCCTCGCAACTCGGCATCGAAGGTGCCTACGGTAAAATCGTTCGCGTGGAACTGCTCTCAAAACTGCACGACGAATTGCGCTACACCAGCCTCGAAGCCCTGACTGCAGGCATCGCGAAGGATGGCCGGGACGCGCGCGCGTTCTTCGTGTCCATGCCTGTGCAGACCCACGCGGAAACCCACCGCCAGACCACGCGCGACCGAATTTAGCCTTGCACGCTCGTGCTGCCGCCCTTCGACAAGCTCAGGGCGAACGGCTTTCCCCTCCGTTCCGACGCTGACCCGTTCGGGCTGAGCCTGTCGAAGCCCTGTTCCGTACTCCAATCATGTCCGACACCCCCTCCTCGACCGACTACCGCGCCACCCTCAACCTGCCCGACACCCCCTTCCCGATGCGCGGCGACATGGCCAAGCGCGAGCCGGGCTGGGTCAAGGAATGGGAAGACGAAGGCCGCTACCAGCGCCTGCGCGACGCTCGCATGGGCGCGCCCAAGTTCATCCTGCACGACGGCCCTCCCTACGCCAACGGCCAGATCCACATGGGCCACGCCGTCAACAAGATCCTCAAGGACATGATCACCAAGGCGCGACAGCTCGAAGGTTTCGACGCGCTCTATGTGCCGGGCTGGGACTGCCACGGCCTGCCGATCGAGAACGCGATCGAGAAGAAGTACGGCCGCAACCTGAGCCGCGACGACATGCAGGCCAAAAGCCGCGCCTTCGCGACCGAGCAGATCGCGCAGCAGATGACTGACTTCCAGCGCCTGGGCGTGCTGGGCGAATGGACGCATCCGTACAAGACGATGGACTTCGCCAACGAGGCCGGCGAGCTGCGCGCCTTCAAGCGCGTGATCGAGCGCGGCTTCGTCTACCGCGGCCTGAAGCCGGTGTACTGGTGCTTCGACTGCGGCTCGTCGCTGGCCGAGTTCGAGATCGAATACGCCGACAAGAAGTCGCAAACCATTGACGTCGCCTTCAAAGCGCACGAACGCACCAAGGTGCTCGAAGCCTTCGGCCGGCCCGACGTGCTGGGCGATGTGTTCGCCGTCATCTGGACCACCACCGCCTGGACCATCCCGGCGAATCAGGCGATCAACCTGAACCCCGAGCTCGAGTATTCGCTGGTGGACACCGAGCGCGGTCTCTTGATCCTGGCCAACTCGTTGGTCGAGATGTGCATGACGCGCTACGCGCTCGATGGCAAAGTACTGGCCACAGTCAAGGGCGAGGCGCTCGGTGGCCTGGAGTTCGAGCACCCGCTCTATGACGTCGACGCAGGCTACCAGCGCCTGTCGCCGGTGTACCTGGCCGACTACGCCACCGCCACCGACGGCACCGGCCTCGTCCACTCCTCGCCCGCCTATGGCGTGGATGACTTCAACTCCTGCATCGCACATGGGCTGACGATCGACGACATCCTGAATCCGGTACAAGGCAACGGCAGCTATGCGGCCGACTTTCCGTTGTTCGGCGGCAAGAACATCTGGAAGGCGGTGCCCGAAGTCATCGCTGCGCTGCGCGATGCCGGCCGCCTGATGACGACAGAGACCATCACGCACAGCTACCCGCATTGCTGGCGCCACAAGTCGCCGGTCATCTACAGGGCCGCGGCCCAATGGTTCATCCGCATGGACGAAGGCGAAGGCGTGTTCACCAAGGACAAGGCGCCCAAGACCTTGCGCCAGACCGCGCTCGACGCCATCGAACAGACGACCTTCTACCCAGAGAACGGCAAGTCGCGCCTGCACGACATGATCGCCAACCGGCCCGACTGGTGCATCTCGCGCCAGCGCAGTTGGGGTGTGCCGATCCCGTTCTTCCTGCACAAGGATTCGGGCGAGTTGCACCCGCGCACGATGGAGATCCTGGACCAGGCGGCCAGCATCGTCGAGGCCGGCGGCATCGAGGCCTGGAGCCGCGTCACGACCGAAGAAATCCTCGGTGCCGACGACGCACCCAGCTACACCAAGAGCACCGACATCCTCGAGGTTTGGTTCGACTCGGGCTCGACCTTCTGGCACGTGCTGCGCGGCACGCACGCTCCGGGCTTTCACGAAACGGGCCCCGAAGCCGACCTGTACCTCGAAGGCCACGACCAGCACCGCGGTTGGTTCCACTCATCGCTGCTGATCGCCTGCGCGCTCGAAGGCCGAGCGCCCTACCGCGGGCTGCTGACGCACGGCTTCACCATCGATGCGCAAGGCCGCAAGATGAGCAAGTCGCTCGGCAACGGGCTCGACCCGCAGGAAGTCAGCAAGAAGCTGGGCGCAGAAATCATCCGCCTGTGGGTGGCAGCAAGCGACTACTCAGGCGACATCGCGGGCGACGACAAGATCCTCGCGCGCGTGGTCGACGGCTACCGGCGCATCCGCAACACGCTGCGCTTCCTGCTGGCTAACACCAGCGACTTCGACATCGCCAAGGATGCGGTGCCGCTCGACCGCATGCTGGAGATCGACCGCTATGCGCTCAGCCGCGCAGCGCAATTCCAGGCCGAAATCCTCGCGCACTATCAGGTGTACGAATTCCATCCGGTCGTCGCCAAACTACAGATCTACTGCTCGGAAGACCTGGGCGGCTTCTACCTCGACATCCTGAAAGACCGGCTCTACACGACCGCGCCGGGCTCGCTGGCGCGCCGCAGTGCGCAGACCGCGCTTTGGCACATCTCGCAGGCGATGCTGCGCTGGATGGCGCCGTTCCTGAGCTTCACCGCGGAAGAAGCGTGGCGCGTGCTGGGCCACACTGAATCGATCTTCACGCAGACGTACACCGACCTCGGCACCGCTGACAACGCGTTGCTCGCCAAGTGGAGCCGCATCCGCGAGATCCGCGATGGCGTCAACAAGGAAATCGAAACGGTGCGGGCCGAAGGCAAGGTCGGCTCGTCGCTGCAAGCCACGCTGCAACTGACGGCGCCGCCGGAAGATCACGCACTGCTGCAGTCCCTCGGTGACGACCTGAAGTTCGTCCTCATCGCGTCGGACGTCGCGCTGCTGTCTGGCACCGCACTGTCGACCGTGGTCGTCGCATCGAGCGAAGTCAAATGCGAGCGGTGCTGGCACTACCGCGCCGATGTCGGCCACGACGCGGCCTACCCGACCATCTGCGGCCGTTGCACCAGCAACCTGCACGGTGCGGGCGAAGTGCGGAGCGTTGCCTGACATGGCGCGCACCATGACCTTGTCGCGCGGCGGCAGCCTGTGGCCCTGGCTCGGCTGGGCAGCGATCGTGCTGATCGTCGACCAGTTCACCAAGACGTTGATCCTGGGCTATTACCGGCTGGGCGATCACACGCCCGTCACCGGCTTCTTCAACATCGTGCGGGCCCACAACACAGGTGCGGCGTTTTCGTTCTTGGCGGACCACTCTGGCTGGCAGCGCTGGCTGTTCACCGTGATCGGCATCGCTGCAGCGGTCTTCATTTTGTGGATGCTCAAGACGCACGCCGGCCAGAAGCTGTTTTCGTTTGCCATGGCATCCATCCTCGGCGGCGCGATCGGCAACGTGATCGACCGGATGATGCATGGGTACGTGGTCGACTTTCTCGACTTCTACGTCGGCAACTGGCACTTCCCGGCGTTCAACGTGGCCGACAGCGCCATCACGTTGGGAGCGATCTGTCTGGTGCTGGACGAGCTTCGTCGGGTCAGACGAGGCAAGTAGGCGCGGCCCTCCCTTTGGGACTCGACGCGGGGCCGGCCGTCAAGGACTACAGGCACGCACCCCTTCGCAGCGGACAGGCGAAGGCGACACGCAATTGGCAGCAACTGGGGTGTTAGCCTTTCCCGATGAAGCATTTATTGAACCTGCTGGCAGCCATCGCGTTGCTGGTCTGGGGAACCCATCTCGTTCGCACCGGCGTGTTGCGCGTCTTCGGCGCCAACCTCCGCAAGATCCTCGTGCGCAGCATGCGCAACCGCTTCACGGCCGCGCTGTCGGGCATCGGCGTCACGGCGCTGGTGCAGTCGAGCACCGCGACCTCGCTGATGACTTCATCCTTCGTCGGCGCGGGGCTGGTCACGCTGCCGGCAGCGCTGGCTGTCATGCGCGGTGCCGACGTCGGCACGGCGCTGATGTCGGTGCTTTTTTCCACCGATCTGTCGTGGCTGTCGCCGCTCTTCATCTTTGTCGGCGTGGTGCTCTTCATCACGCGCTCTGCCAGCGCCGCAGGCCGGGTCGGTCGCGTGCTGATCGGCCTCGGGCTCATGCTGCTCGCGCTGCAACTGGTGGTCGCCACCACCGGGCCACTGTTCTCTTCACCGGCCGTGCGCGCACTGCTCGCATCGCTCAACAGCGATGTGCTGCTCGAGATCACCATCGGTGCGGTCTTCGCGGTGGTCGCCTATTCCAGCTTGGCCGTGGTGCTGCTGGTCGCGGCCATGGCGAGCTCGAACGTGGTCCCGCTCGACGTGGCGTTGGGCCTCGTGCTCGGCGCCAACCTGGGCAGCGGCTTGCTGGCGGTCCTCACAACCGCCAAGTCGCCGGTACCGGTGCGCCAGGTGACCGTCGGCAACCTGATCTTCAAGATTGCCGGTGTCGCTATCGCAGCACCCTTCGTTGGCCTCTATTTGCGCGAAGCGCGCCACTTCGTTTCAGACGCCACCTCTCTTGTGGTGCTGTATCACCTGGCCTTCAACGTCTTCGTGAGCCTCGGCTTCATCGGCTTTACAGACATGGTTGCCCGCCTGGTGTCCCGCGCGATGCCGGTGCCGGTCGCAAACACCGCGACGCAGCGGCCGCACCATCTCGATCCATCGGCCCTCTCGACGCCCTCGCTCGCCATCTCTAACGCGGCGCGCGAGGCCTTGCACCAGGCCGACATCGTGGAGACCATGCTGATCGGCATGCTCAACGTGCTGCGCAACAACGACCTGCGGCTCGCGCAAGAGCTCCGCAAACTCGACGACACGGTGGACGAGCTCTACTCGGCCATCAAGTACTACATGACGAAGATTTCGCGCGAGGCGCTCGGCGAAGAAGAGAGCAAACGCTGGACCGACATCATCAGCTTCACGATCAACATGGAACAGATCGGCGACATCATCGAGCGCGTGATCATCGACATCGAAGACAAGAAGATCAAGCCGCAGCGCAATTTTTCGGACGCCGGCATGAAGGAGATCGTCGAACTGCACGAGCGGCTGATCGCCAACCTGCGCCTGAGCATGAGCGTGTTCCTGAACGGCAACGTGCGCGATGCGCAAAAGCTGCTGCAAGAGAAAGCACGCTTTCGCGACCTGGAGCGAGCCTATGCGACCACGCACCTCGGCCGGCTGTCGAACCAGACGGCGCTGAGCATCGAAACCAGCTCGCTGCACATCGACCTGATCAGCGACCTGAAGCGCATCAACTCGCACATCTGTTCGATCGCTTATCCGATCCTGGACTCGGCCGGCGTGCTTTCGCCGAGCCGGCTGCGCGAGTCGCGGCTCGGCGAACTCGAAGCCTGAAAACCTAGGGGCCGACCGACCTTGCGGTCTTGGCTTGTTCCGCCGCCTTGGGCGGCGCTTCGATCAGCGGCCGCCGCGCATAGCGCTGTGCCAGATACGCACACACCATCAACTGCATCTGGTGGAACAGCATCAACGGCAGCACGATCGCGCCGACCGTGTGCGCCGCGAACAGCACCTGCGCCATCGGAATGCCACTCGCCAGGCTTTTCTTGGAGCCGCAGAAGACGATGGTGATCTCGTCGGCCTTGTCGAACCCGAGCCTGCGCGCGAGCCAAGTGGTGCTGACCAGCGCCAGTGCCAGCAGCACGCCGCAGATCAGGAGCAGCCCGGCGAGTGCGCCGATCGGCACCTGCTTCCACAGGCCTTCGATCACGGCGGCACTGAAGGCGGTGTAGACCACCAGCAGGATCGAGCCACGGTCCACATAAGTGAGGATGGCCGCACGGCGCTTGATCCAGCCGCCGATCAGCGGGCGCAACAAATGGCCCGCGACGAACGGCGCCATGAGCTGCAGCAAGATGCGGCCGATGGAGTCGAGCGATGCACCCGCACTGGCGTGCTGCACCACGACGAGGTTGACGAGCAACGGCGTGACGAAGACACCGAGCAGTGTCGATGCCGAGGCGCTGCACACCGCAGCCGGCACGTTGCCCCGCGCCATCGATGTGAAGGCGATGGCCGACTGCACCGTGGCCGGCAGCACGCAAAGAAACAGGATGCCCGTGTACAGATCGGGCGTGACGAGCGGCAGCAGCACCGGTTTCAGCGCGAGGCCAAGCACCGGGAACAGCAGGAAAGTGCAGGCGAACACCAAGAGGTGCAAGCGCCAGTGGGTGATGCCCGCCAGAATCGCCTCGCGCGAGAGTTTGGCCCCGTGCAAAAAGAACAGCAGGCCGATGGCGAAGGTGGTCAGCCGTCCGAAAAACACAGCGGTGCCGCCGCTCGCCGGAAGCAGGCTGGCGATCACGACGGTCGAAACCAGCGCGAGCGTGAAGTTGTCGGGGAGAAAGCGTGAACGGGCCATGACGCGTATTGGAACGCGGCCGCATTCAAAAGAGAAATCGATTTATCTGATGGATATATGATTCCTTTGCATGAACGTCACGCTGCGCCAACTCCGGGTTTTTCGGTCGGTCGCCGACGGTCGCAACTTCAGCCGCGCCGGGGATCAGGTCGGCCTGACCCAGCCTGCAGTGAGCCGTGCCATCCTCGAACTCGAGTCCCAGCTGGGCCTGAAACTGCTCGATCGCACCACGCGCGAGGTGACGCTGACCGAGGCGGGCCAGTCGCTGGCGGCGCGGCTCGATCGCGTGCTCGACGAGCTCGACCAGACACTGCAGGACGTGGCCGGGCTCGCGAATGCGAGCGGCGGCAAGGTGCGTGTGGCCAGCAGCCCGACGCTTTCGGCCAACCTCATGCCGGCGTGCATCGCAGCATGCGCCACGGCCGCACCCGGCATCCACTTCATGCTGCTCGACCGCATCCAGCAAGACGTGCTGGACAGCGTGCGCAGCGGCGAAGTCGACTTCGGCGTCGTGATCGAACCATCGGCCACCGACGACCTGCATTGCCAGAACATGCTGAGCGATCCATTCGTCATCGTGACGCTGCCCGGGCATCCCTTTGCGCAGAAAAAGAGCGTTCGATGGTCGGCACTCGATGGCGCAGAACTGGTGCTGCTCGACCACGCTTCCGGGAGTCGACGGCTGATCGACGACGCTTTACAAAAGCACGGTGCATCGTGCCGGGTGACGCAGCAACTCGGCCATCCGACCACCGTGTTTCGCATGGTCGAAGCGGGCATCGGCATCAGCGTGATGCCGGCGTTGTCGTTGCCGCCCGGGGGCTTGGGCGACCTGGTGGTGCGCCCGCTGACACCGCGGGTGCAGCGCACCATCATGCTGATACGGCGGCGCAACCGGGCGCTGTCGCCCGTGGCAGAACGGGTATGGAAGCTGGTACGCGAGACTGTTGAAGCGACAGATGCCCTTAGCGGCCAAGCCCGTGCAAGCTGATGCGCGTCGCGTGGGCGTCGTGCGTCAGTGGTGGTTAGTTTGCTCTTGCCGCCGGCGCAGGCAGAAGTCGATCAGGTCATCGATTTCGGTGGCCTTGTCGAACACCGCGTCGGCACCGAGCTCGGCGCAGCGCTGGCGCACATGGCGCGTCGTATGGTTGCTCAACACCACGAGCCTTTGCGTGGATGACCGGTCGCGGCAGGCTTCGATCACGTTCATGCCGCTGCCTTCTTTCAGGAACAGATCGATGATGGCCAAGTCCCACTTGCCGCGGTTGTGCGTGAGCCAGGCCGTCCCCTCGTCTTCGGTCTCGGCCTCACCGACGGTTTCGACACGCGCCACTTCGCGCAACGTGCCGATGAGGTTTTCACGGATGGTTGCGTTGTCTTCGACGATGTAGGTTCTGACGGTGTTCATGGCCAAGCTTGGTTCAGAGCGTCAGCACCGTGCAACCCGTGGTCTTGCGCGCTTCGAGGTCGCGATGCGCCTGCGCCACTTCGGTGAGCGGGTAGCGCTGGTCGATCGAGATCTTGACTGCGCCGCTTTCGACGACCTTGAACAGATCATCGGCCGCCGCTTGTGTCGCCTCTCGCGTGGCGATGTGCGTGAACAAGGTCGGGCGCGTCACGTACAGCGATCCGCCGGAAGCCAGCTTGCCCAGGTTGAACGGCGGCACCGCGCCAGAGCCGTTGCCGAAGATGGCGAGCAAGCCGAAGGGCCGCAGGCAGGCCAGCGAGCCTTCGAAAGTGTCTTTGCCGACCGAGTCGTAGACGACCTTGACGCCCTTGCCACCCGTGATCTCTTTCACACGTTCCGAAAAATTTTCGGTGCTGTAGTTGATCGCGAATGCAGCGCCATGATCGAGCGCCATCTTGCACTTGGCGTCGCTGCCGGCCGTGCCGATCAACTGGAGTCCGAGCGCCTTGGCCCACTGGCAAGCGATGAGTCCGACGCCGCCAGCGGCCGCATGAAACAGGATGAAGTCACCGGCTTGCAAGCCCTCGGCCGGCAGCGTCTTCTTGAGCAGGTACTGCGCTGTCAGCCCCTTCAACATCATGGCGGCACCCGTCTCGAAAGAGATGGCATCGGGCAGCTTGCACACGCACTTGGCAGGCATGACCCGCGCTTCGCAGTAGCTTCCTGGTGGTTGGCTCGCGTAGGCCGCACGGTCGCCAGCCTTCAGGTGCGTCACGCCCTCGCCCACCGCCTCGACGATGCCCGAGGCTTCCATGCCGAGTTGCAGCGGCATCGCAAACGGATAGAGCCCGCTGCGCTGGTACGTGTCGATGAAGTTCAACCCGACTGCCTTGTGGCGGATGCGTATTTCACCGGGGCCGGGCTCACCGACGTCGACCTCCACGATCTTCAGTTCTTCGGGACCGCCCTGGCGGTCGATTCGGATGGCTTTGCTCTTCATCGATGTCTCCAAAATTCAGTGGCGCATGGTGCCACGATCGCGGCAGGGACGCTCGTCAGTAAGTGCCTGGGTAGGCGCCGCCATCGGCCAGCACGTTCTGTCCATTCACGTAGCCGGCCTGCATGCTGCACAAGAAAGCGCAGATGGCTCCGAACTCCTCAGGGTTGCCGAAGCGCCCCGCCGGAATGGCCTTTTGCCGGGCCGCGCGAATCGCGTCGATGTCTTGCCCGGTTTTCTTGGCGGTACCGGCCATGGTGCCCTTGAGCCGATCGGTATCGAAGGCGCCCGGCAGCAGGTTGTTGATGGTCACGCCCTTGGCCGCGAGGCTCGTGCGCGCCACGCCCGCTACAAAGCCGGTGAGCCCACTGCGCGCGCCGTTCGACAAGCCAAGGATGTCGATCGGCGCCTTGACCGAGCTCGACGTGATGTTGACGATGCGCCCGAAGCCACGTGCCGCCATGCCGTCGACCGTGGCCTTGATGAGTTCGATCGGCGTCAGCATGTTGGCGTCGACTGCCTTGATCCACGCTTCGCGATCCCAGTCGCGAAAGTCGCCGGGAGGCGGACCACCCGCGTTCGTGACGACGATGTCGAAGTTGGAGTGCACCGCAAAAGCAGCCGCACGACCGGCCTCGGTCGTGATGTCGGCCGCCACGGTCTTGACCCACGGCGTGGCTGCCGCTGACCCGCCGGCGCGTGCCGCCCGCAGCTTGACCGCAGCCGCTTCGAGCGCCTCGGCGCCGCGCGCCACGATCACCACGTTCACGCCCTCCTGCACCAACGCCAATGCGCTGCCGAAGCCGAGCCCCTTGCTCGCGCCACACACCAGCGCCGTCTTGCCTGCGATTCCGAAATCCATGGGGTTGCTCCTTGGGCGCTAACGGCCCGACCGTGTGAAAACAAAGATGCCCGCGATGACCAGCGCCGTTCCTGCAGCGATCCATGCGGTGAACGGCTCTCCCAAAATCAACGAGCCCATCAGGATGGTCGATACCGGACCGACCATGCCGGTCTGCGCGGCGACCGCCGCGCCGATGCGCTCGATCGCCATCATCACCATCAACACCGGCACCGCGGTGCACAGCGTAGCGTTGAGCACTGACAGCCATATGACTTGCGAAGCCACTTCGAACGCAGCGCTGATCGGCCGCAGCAGCACGAACTGCGCGATGCACAGCACGCACGCCACGCTGGTCGCCAAACCGACCAGCCGCAGCGAGCCAAGGCGTTTGACGAATTCACCGCTGTAGATGAGGTAGCCCGCATAGCTCACCGCGCTCAAAAAGCACAGCAAGGCGCCCCACGCCGCATCGGTGCCGCTGGTACCGCCAAGGCTTGCGCCGCTGCTCAGCAACTCGTGGCCGAACACCAGCAGCACGCCGGTGTAGCTGATCAACATGCCGATGATCTGCGCACGCGAGGCGCGGCGCCGATACAAGAGCCAGCCGAACAAAAGCACCAAGGTCGGGTTGAGGTACAGGATCAAGCGCTCGAAGCCGGCCGAGATGTAGGCCAGCCCGGCGAAGTCGAGAAAGCTTGCGAGGTAGTACCCCGAAAAGCCAAGACCGAACACGCCGATCCAGTCGCGCGTGGTGAGCGCCGGCTTGCCGCGACCCGACCACCACGCCATGATCACGAACAGCGGCAGCGCGAACAGCATGCGCAGCATGATGAGCGTGACCGCGTCGACACCATGCCGATACGCGAGCTTGACGATGATCGCCTTGCCGCTGAAAGCGATCGCACCGACCGTGGCCAACACGAGCCCGCCGGCGATGGACTTGCTATGTGCCTGTGCTTTTGCCTGTGCTTCGGCTGCAGTCGATGTAGCTGCCACTGGCGATCAAAATCCTGCGGCCACGCCGTCGCGCCGCGCATCGCTGGCCGCCACGTAACCCTCGACGGCCGGATTGCCCTTTTCTTCACCGACGCGCCAGATGAACTGCCCGGCACCGAAGTCCTGGTACGAGTCGTTGATGACTTCCATGCGATGGCCGAGCGCGCCGAGCCCTTCGATCGTCTTCGGGTTCATCGCCGACTCGACGTTGATCTCGAGTCCCGCGTTGAAACGCCAGCGTGGCGCATCGCAGGCGGCCTGCGGGTTCTGCTTGTAGTCGAGCATGCGCACGAGAGTCTGCATATGCCCTTGCGGCTGCATGTTGCCGCCCATCACCCCGAAGCTCATGACCGGCTGCCCGCCCTTGGTAAGAAAAGCCGGAATGATGGTGTGAAACGGCCGCTTGCCCGGTGCCACCACATTGGCACTGGCCGTGTCGAGATTGAAGCCGTGTCCGCGGTTCTGCAAGCTGATGCCGAACTCCGGCTCGACGCAGCCCGATCCGAAGCCCATGTAGTTGCTCTGGATGAAGCTCACCATCATCCCGCTCTCATCCGCAGCGGTCAGGTAGATGGTGCCGCCCTTGACCGGATTGCCGACGCCGAAGTTCTGCGCTTTTTTCACGTCGATCAGTTTGGCACGCGAGGCGAGGTAGTCGTCATCGAGCATTTGCAGGTGGGTCACCGCCATCGACGATGACTCGGCAACGTGGTGATACACGTCGGCAAAGGCCAGCTTCATCGCCTCGATCTGCAGATGTTGCGACGCCACCGAGTCGACCGGCATCGAGGCGATGTCGAACTTCTCGAGGATGCCCAGCGCGATCAACGCTGCGATGCCTTGGCCGTTGGGCGGGATCTCGTGCAACGTGTAGCCGCGGTAGTCGCGCGAGATCGGTTCGACCCATTCGGGCTTCCAATTGGCGAGGTCGCTGGCTTTCAGGCTGCCGCCGTTGGCGGTCGAAAACTTCTCGATCGCCGCGGCAATCTCGCCGCGATAGAACGATTCGCCCTTGCTGGCCGCGATCGACTTGAACGCGCGTGCGGCCGCGGCAAACCTGAAGAGTTCTCCGACTTCGGGCGCTCGGCCCCATGGCAAGAAGCCTTGTGCAAAGCCCGGCTGCGATTGCAAGAGCGACGTCGCGGCCTCCCACTTTTGCTGGACCACCGGCGGCACCAGATAGCCGCGCTCGGCCGTCTCGATGGCGGGCGCCATCAGGTCGGCGAACGGCAGCTTGCCGAAGCGCTCGCTCAACGCGGCCCAACTCGCGACCGCGCCCGGTACCGTCACCGAATCCATGCCGCGCTGCGGCGGCGTGCGCGCGTCGGCGCCGTACTTGCGCTTGAAGTAGTCGGGCGTCCAGGCCTGCGGTGCGCAGCCCGACGCGTTGAGGCCGTGCAACTTCTTGCCGTCCCACAGGATGCAGAACGAATCGCTGCCCAGGCCGTTGCTCACCGGCTCGACCAAGGTCATCACCGCGGCTGTCGCCACCGCCGCATCGACCGCGTTGCCGCCCTGCTGCAGGATGCGCAGGCCCGCTTGCGCTGCGAGCGGATGCGAGGTCGACACCACGTTGCGCGCGAAGACAGGAATGCGCGTGGACGTATAGGGATTGCCGTAGTCGAATTTCATGGAGCTTCAGTCGCCTTTGATGTTGCGGTCGGTGATGATCTTTTTCCACTTGGCCGCGTCGGCGGCGACCATGCTGGCCAGCTCCTGCGGTGTGCTGGTGGTCGGCTCGATGCCGAGGCGCGACAGCTTGGCGCGCACCTCCGGATCGGCCAGCGCCTCGTTGGCGGCGGTGTTGATGCGCGTGACCAGATTCGGCGGTAGCGCCTTGGGTCCGTACAGGCCGAACCATGTATTCGATTCGAAGCCCGGCAGCACTTCGGCGATGGGTTGCAAGTCCGGTGCCAACGGACTGCGCTTGAGCGTCGTCACGCCCAGCGCGCGCAACCGGCCGTCGCGCACGTGCGGCATGCCGGTCGGCAATGAATCGAAGAGCACGTCGATCTTGCCGCTGATCAGGTCGGGGATGGCCAGCGCCGTGCCCTTGTACGGAATGTGCGTCACGAAGATGCCGGCCTGCGACTTGAACAGTTCCGCCGTCAACTGCACGATGGTGCCGTTGCCGCTCGATGCGTAGTTGAGCTTGCCGGGGTTCTTCCTGGCGTAGTCGATCCACTCGCGCACCGTCTTGGCGGGCGCGTCGTTGGGCACCAGCATCACGCTCGGCGCATCGCCGACATGCGCGATCGGCGTGAAGTCGCGCACCGTGTCATACGGCAGTTTGACGGTCATGGCCGGGCCGATCGAGTGCGTGCTGGTGGTGGCGAGCAGCAGCGTGTAGCCGTCGGGCGTCGCCTTGGAAACAATGTCGGTGCCTATCGCGCCACCTGCGCCGGGCCGGTTGTCGACCACCAATGTGGTGCCGAGCTTTTCGCCCATCTTCTGCGACAGCGTGCGCGCAAAAAGATCGGTGGCGCCGCCTGCGGAAAACGGCACTACGAGACGAATCGGTTTGGTGGGATAGGTCTGCGCCCACGCCCCGCCGAAGGCAAACGCCCCGGCCATGGCGACCGACGCGCGAAGAAAGTGATTGCGCTGCATTACATCGATTAAAGCAAAACGGCACCCGAAGGTGCCGCTCGCTTGTTCCGATGCGCAGTGCCTACTCTTCGACGAACGCCTCTTCGCGCTTGTTCTTGACTGCCGGCAACAGCACGATGACCAGCAGCAGTAACGCAGCCGCCAACAGGCCCGCCGAGATCGGTCGCGACACGAAAACACTCCAGTCGCCACGCGACAACAAGAGCGCGCGCCGCAGGTTCTCTTCCATCATCGGCCCCAGGATGAAGCCGAGCAGCAGCGGCGCAGGCTCGCACCCCAGCTTGTAGAACAGGTAGCCGATGAAGCCGAAGATACCCACCAGCCAGATGTCGAAGGTGTTGTTGTTGGTCGAGTAAACGCCGATCGCGCAGAACAGCACGATGGACGGAAACAGATACTTGTACGGCACCGACAGCAGCTTGATCCACATGCCGATGAGCGGCAGGTTCAGGATCACCAGCATCGCGTTGCCGATCCACATCGATGCGATCAGGCCCCAGAACAGTTCAGGGTTGCTGGTCATGACCTGCGGACCCGGCTGGATGTTGTGGATGGTCATGGCGCCGACCATCAACGCCATCACCGCGTTGGGCGGAATGCCGAGCGTCAAGAGCGGAATGAAGGACGTTTGCGCACCGGCGTTGTTGGCCGATTCGGGTGCGGCCACGCCACGGATGTTGCCCTTGCCGAAAGGCACTTCGCCCGGACGCAGCTTGGTCTTCTTTTCGATGGTGTAGGCCGCGAAAGAGGCCAGCAAAGCACCGCCTCCGGGCAGGATGCCGAGGGCAGAACCGAGCGCTGTGCCGCGCAGGATTGCCGGGACCATGTTGCGGAAGTCTTCCTTGGTCGGGAACAGGCCGGTGACCTTCGCGGTGAACACTTCGCGGTCTTCATCGGGCTGCGACAGGTTGGCGATGATTTCGCCGTAGCCGAACACGCCCATGGCGATGGCGACGAAGCCGATGCCGTCGGTGAGTTCAGGAATGTCGAAGCTGTAGCGCGCGACGCCCGAGTTGACGTCGGTGCCGACCAGGCCCATCAAGAGGCCCAGCACGATCATCGCGATCGCCTTCAACAGCGAACCCGAGGCCAGCACCACGGCACCGATCAGGCCCAGGATCATCAGCGAGAAGTATTCGGCCGGGCCGAACTTGAAGGCCAGTTCGGTCAGCGGCGGTGCGAAGGCGGCAAGGATCAAGGTACCGACGCAGCCCGCGAAGAACGAGCCCAGGCCAGCTGCTGCGAGCGCAGGTCCGGCTCGCCCTCGTCGCGCCATTTGATAGCCGTCGATGACAGTCACCACCGAGGACGATTCTCCGGGCAGGTTCACCAGAATGGCAGTCGTCGAGCCGCCGTATTGCGCGCCGTAGTAGATGCCTGCCAGCATGATGAGTGCCGACACCGGGGGCAGCGCATAAGTCGCAGGCAGCAGCATCGCGATGGTCGCGACCGGGCCAATGCCGGGCAGCACGCCGATGAGCGTGCCCAGAACGCAGCCGATCAGGCAGTACAGCAGGTTCGTGAAGGTGAACGCGACGCCGAAGCCGATCGAGAGGTTATGAATCAGGTCCATGTGTGTGCTCCCTTAACCCGTGATGAAGGTGGGCCACACCTGAATTTGCAGCTTGAGTGCCAGGATGAACGCGACATAGCTGCCCGCAGCCAGCACCGTCGCGAGAACGATCACCTTGGCCAGGTTGAACTCGTTGCCCGCCAGGCTCGAGATGAGCGTGAGCGCGTAGATGGCGACGATGAGGCCCATGGCCGGCAAGCCGATGCTGGGCAAGCCGCCGAGCAACACGCCAAAAGCAAAGTTGGCCAACAAGATGAAGACCACCTGCTTCCACGCCCACCTGCCGATCTTTTCGCCATCGGCGGTTTCGACAGTGAGCGCGGTGAAGACGATGACCAGGCCAATGACGGCCATCACGACGCCCAGCATCAGCGGAAAGTAACCCGGCCCCATCCGGGCACCACTGCCCACGTTGTAGGTCGTCGCGCCCCAGGCGAACGCGATCCCGGTGATGGCGAACATCAGTCCCGAGAAAAAGTCTTTCTGACTTTTAATTTTCATGAACCCGTCTCCTCGACATATTTCGAACCACGCGATTGTGTGGTCAGGCAGAGGTCAGGACGATGTGGATTCCACCTAATGCAAGCCTAGGGATAACCCCGAAGCTCAGTCGAGCGGCGGGGTAGCGCTCAGCACTTCTTCGATGGTGGTGAGGCCTTCAGCCACGCGCAGAGCGCCGGCAAGCCGAAGAGGTCGCATGCCGTCGGTGACGGCTTGTCGCTTCAAGGCGCTGAGGTTCGGCTCCTTGTTGACCTGCGCCTTGAACGCCTCGCTGATGCTGAGCAATTCATAGAGGCCCATGCGCCCCATGTAGCCGGTCATGCGGCAGTCGACGCAGCCGACTGGCTTGTACGCGCTGACCGAACCGGTAATCTGCCAGGGCTTGACGAACTCGGCAAGTTTCTCGCGCGTGATCGACTCGTCGGGCAGCTTGCAGTGCGTGCACAGCGTACGCACCAGCCGCTGCGCCAGCACACCCAGCATCACTGCGTTGATGAGGTACGACGGCACACCCAGCTCCATCAGCCGCGTGATGGCGCTCGGTGCGTCGTTGGTGTGCAGCGTGCTGAAAACCAGGTGGCCGGTGAGCGCCGACTGCACCGCCATTTCGGCCGTGGCCAGGTCGCGAATTTCGCCGACCATGATGATGTCCGGGTCCTGCCGCATCAGGGCGCGAAGGCCTTCGGTAAATCCGAAGTCGAGTTGCGGCTGCACCTGCGTCTGGTTGAACGAAGGCTCGATCATTTCGATCGGGTCTTCGATGGTGCTCACGTTGACCTGCTCGGTCGCGACGCGCTTCAAGGTGGAATAGAGCGTGGTCGTCTTGCCGGAACCGGTCGGGCCGGTCACCAGGATGATGCCGTGCGGCCGTGTCACGAGCTGCTCCCAGCGCTTGGCGTCGTGCTGCGCGAAGCCGAGCGCATCCAGATCTTTCACCGCGGTGTCGGGGTCGAAGATCCGCATCACCATCTTCTCGCCGAAGGCGGTCGGCAAAGTCGACAGACGCATTTCGACTTCGTCGCCGCGCATGTTCCGGGTCTTGATGCGGCCGTCGAGCGGGCGCCGCTTTTCGACCACATCCATGCGGCCGAGCAGCTTGATGCGCGCGACCATCGCGTTCATGACACCCATCGGCATCTGGTAGGCCGGGTGGAGCACGCCGTCGATGCGAAAGCGGATCACGCCCTGTTCCCGCCGTGGCTCCAGATGGATGTCGCTGGCACGCTGGTCGAAGGCGTATTGCCAGAGCCAGTCGACCACCTGCACCACGCTTTGGTCGTTGGCGTCGAGCTGCTTGTTGCTCTTGCCGAGCTCGACCAGCTGCTCGAAGCTCGCGCCGCCCGTGTTGCCGCCGACTTTTTGCGCAGCCTTGACCGACTTGGCGAGGGCGAAAAATTCGGCCGTGTAACGCTGGATGTCGGTCGGGTTGGCCACTACGCGGCGCACCGATCGGCGCGCCTGCCGCTCGACTTCGGAAACCCAGTCGGTTAGAAAAGGCTCGGCTGTGGCAATGACGACTTCGCTCGGCGTCACCTGAATGGGCAGCACCTTGTGGCGTTCGGCATAGGCCGCGCTCATGGTGTCTGCGACCTTGCCCACGTCGACCTTCAACGGATCGATGCGGAGGTAGGCCAGGCCTGCGCGACCGGCCAGCCACTGCGTCAGCATTTCCAGATCGAGCGGCTTGCCGTCTTTTTCGCGCGTCATTGCGACGTTGGCGAGCCGCACCAACGGCGCCTGCCGGCTTTCCGCCTGAGCGCAGCGGGCGATGGTGCGCTTGGCTTCTTCAGGCGAGATAACGCCGTCGCGTGCAAGCCATTCGATGAGATGCCGCAGATCGAGCGGCCCTTCGTATCGGGTCAGCGAGGCTGCGGGTTGAACGGAGCGGGGAGCGGCACTCATGAATCAGGTCTGGGGTTTGAAGACCCGCAGCCACTTGGGCGCAGGCAGACCCCAACGAGTTTGTATGGTTTGCGCCCGGTCGGCAAGCGCGGCGCGCTTGGGTTCACTGGCCGTGCGCTGGGCCAGCACCACGGTGTTGCCTTCGCGGGTCGGCTTGAAGGCCCACACCGCGCCGACACCGAACGCCGCACTGATCTTTTCCAGACTTTTCTCATAGCTCGACGAGCGACCGAACAGGTTGACCGTCATGCAGCCGTCCTCGGTCAGCAGAGCGCGGCAGTCGGCATAGAAGTCTTCGCTGTCGAGCACCGGCGCTGCGGCCTCGTGGTCGTACAAATCGACCTGCAACGCATCGACGGTGCCATGCCATTTCGGCTTCTTGATTTCTACTGCGGCATCGGCGATGACGATTTCCAGCTTGACGTCGTCGGCCGGCAGCTTGAACCAGCCACGGCAGGCGGCCACGACTTGTGGATTCAGTTCGACCGCGGTGGTTCGCATGCGCAATGTCTTGCGGCTGAACTTGGTCAGCGTCGCGGCGCCGAGCCCGAGCTGCATCGCATGGCGGCGCGCCACGGTCGAGGGCTCGACGAACAGGAGCCAAGCCATCATTCGCTGGACGTATTCGAGTTCGATCTCGAACGGCGCATCGATCTTCATCGAACCCTGGACCCATTCGGTCCCCAGATGCAGGTAGCGTACGTCGCCCCAGTCCGAGAAATTGACTTCAGGAAGAGACATCGTTTTAGTGGACATGCGGTTGCGGATGATGCCATCCAGACGACAAAAAACCCGCCGCGGCGGGTTTTTGATTGGTTCCGAAGAACAGACTGATCTGCAAAGGTCAGCAAGCTTCGGCTTCAGGCTCACTGCTTCTTGGCAGCTGCGTTTTCTGCGGTGCCCGGGATCTTTTCACCGATCTTGGCACCTGCCGCGCGCATGCCATTCGCAGTGCTGTGACCAGCGTTCTCGACGACATTGGCGCCCTTCTTGGCGACCTTCTTCGTTGCGCGATAGGCCTTCTTGGTGCCAGTCTTGGTGGCGTTGTAGGCCTTCTTGGTTCCGCTCTTGGTCGCGTCGACAGCGTCCTTGGTGGTTTCCTTGGCGCGCTCTGTCACGGTCGGTGCGGGAGCAACGGCCGGCGCGGTTGCCGGTGCAGTCGTCTGAGCATTGGCAGACAGACCGATCGATGCAAAGGCCAGGGCGAGCACGGCCGGGACGGTGCGAATGAAAGATGCGTTCATGAAGAATCTCCTTGAAAGTTGGAGTGACGAACTTGTCACTGTGTGGATCTAACGAACCACGGTGCTTCAAGGATGACACCAAAGAACTTCACGTTGAAGACAAGCTTGGAAGTCGGGGCGTTTGCCTACGCGGCCTCGTGGTTCCGAACCGACAAGTCGATCGGCGAATTGATCAAAGGGCCCAGCTTCGGCAATGCGGCGATGGCGTTTCGGGTCGTCGCCTCGGCCAACGCATCAATGCTGATGCCGCGCAGGCCCGCCACCACTTTGGCGATGCGCGGCAGTTCACCGGGCTCATTGCGAGCCTGCGGCGAGCCGTCCTGACGCTGCTCTGCGGTTCGATAGAGCCAGTGCGGCTGAATGTCCGGCGAATCTGTTTCCATGACCAGCGCGTCGAGCGGCAGGCTGGCGGCAAGGCGCCGCAACTGGAGGGCCCGCTCGAAGGTCACAGCGCCGCCAAAGCCCAGCTTGAGCCCGAGCGAGATACAGGCGTTCGCCTGCTGCTCGCTGCCATTGAAAGCGTGCGCGATGCCCTGCCACGGTCGCCCGGCACCGACTTGGCGCAGATGCTTGAGCACCTTGTCGACCGAACGTCGCACATGGATAACCACCGGCAAATCGTACTTTCGGGCCAGCACCAGCTGGGCATGAAAGAAATGCTGCTGTCGTTCGTCGTCCAGACCCTCGACGAAGTAATCGAGCCCGATCTCGCCGACAGCGACCAGGCGAGGGTCGTTGATGCGGGCCGCAAGCTCGGCGTCCAGCAAGTCGAGATCACTGTCCTTCGCGTCGCCGGTGCAGAGGGGATGGATGCCCAACGCATAGGCGTCACCCTGCGCGTGGGCCAGGTCGCGCACGGTCGCGAAGTTGAACGCCGCCACCGCCGGAATGACACACAGCCGTACGTTTTTGGCGGCTGCGCGAGCGCGCACTGCCGGCTCATCGGGCCCGAATTGAGCTGCGTCCAGATGGCAATGGGTATCGACGAAAAGAGCCATCGGCGGATGATGCCCGAACCGCTGCAAGGCGGCACAAAGCGTGCTACCGTCATCGCTTCAGCGTCTTCTTTTAACCGGAGGTGCCTCGATGCGCAGGCCAGGTTTGTACAGCCGATCGCCCCGAAATCCGTCGCAATCCGCGGCCGGCTCGGCCCCGGAAAACGCTGAAACTGCGAGCGCGGGGGCTGGTGTCGCTGACACGCTTCCGTCTGCAGCTGCCAAGTCAGCGCGCACCGGTCCGGGCCGTAAAAGTTTCGTTGTCCTGCTTGCGCTGTGCGTCGCAATGGCCGCCGGCGGCGGCTACTACTGGCCGCACCAGGGCAACCGCACCCTCACCCAAAAAGACATCGACGCAGCAGTGCTGCGCTCGTTGCAAACCGCCGTGCTGCCGTCCCCTGCCGCCAAGGCAGCCGACATCATCCGACCCTCCGTGGTGCGAGTCGTGAGCTACGGCCCCGAAAGGAAAACGCCCGAGGCCACCACTGAAAAGCGCGGCCGCAACATGGCGAAAGGCAAAGCGCCCGAAGCCGATGCGGAAGGCGACAACGAACGCGGTGTCGGCACCGGCGTGGTCATCGTGGACAAGGGCGTCATCCTGACCAACCTGCACGTCGTGGCGGGCGCCGACCGCATCAAGGTCACCTTTTTTGACGGCCTCGAGTCGATCGCCACCGTCACCGGCGTGCAACCAGAAAACGACCTGGCGGTGTTGCAGGCGCAAAAGATTCCGGACGACCTGTATGCCGCGACGATGCGTTCCACCGCCGACCTGCAGCCAGGCGACGAGGTTGCTGCCGTCGGCTTTCCGTTCGGGATCGGTCCTTCGGTGTCGGCTGGCGTGGTGTCGGGGCTCAAGCGATCTTTCCGCTCGCCTGAAGGCAAGCAGGAACTCGGCAACCTGATCCAGTTCGACGCGGCGGCCAACCCCGGCAACTCCGGCGGTCCGCTCATCAATATGCAGGGCGAAGTGCTGGGCATCGTGACGGCCATCCTGAACCCGACACAGGCGCGCACCTTCATCGGCATCGCCTTTGCGATCCCCATAGAAAACGCGGCAGCCGCGGCCGGCATGCCGCCGTTCTGACCTTCAATCCAGCGGAAAACTCAGAGAGCACCGAAATCCCATGAGCACTGAAAACCCGTCGTTCTCTCCTTCGCCCGCCACGGCCGAACTGATGGAGCAAATCCTTTATCAGGTGAAACGGGTGGTGGTCGGGCAGGACCGTTTTCTCGAGCGCGTGATGGTCGCGATATTGGCGGGCGGGCACCTGCTGGTCGAAGGCGTGCCGGGCCTGGCCAAGACGCTCACCATCAAGACGCTGGCCGAAACCGTGCAGGGCCAGTTCAAGCGCATCCAGTTCACGCCCGACCTGGTGCCGGCCGACCTGGTCGGCACGCGCATCTACAACCAGAAGACCGGCGACTTCAGCACCTCGCTCGGCCCGGTCTTCGCCAACCTGTTGCTGGCCGATGAAATCAACCGCGCCCCCGCCAAGGTGCAGAGCGCGCTGCTCGAGGTGATGCAGGAACGGCAGGTGACCATCGCCGGCGAGACGCACAAGGTGCCGCGCCCGTTCCTGGTCATGGCCACGCAGAACCCGATCGAAACCGAAGGCACCTATCCGCTGCCGGAAGCGCAGGTCGACCGATTCATGATGAAGGTACTCGTCGACTACCCGACCGATGAAGAAGAGTTCGTCATCGTGCAGCGCGTGATCGGCCCGCCAGTCGAAGTGAGCGCGGTTGCCACGACCGATCAATTGGCGCAATTGCAAGCCGAAGCACGGCGCGTGTATGTCGACCCTTCGCTGATCCAGTACGCAGTCAAGCTGGTATCGGCCACGCGCACACCCGAGAAGCACGGCCTGAAAGACATGCGCCGCTTCATCACATTCGGTGCCAGCCCGCGCGCCAGCATCAACCTGACCGAAGGCGCGCGCGCGCTGGCGCTGCTGCGTGGCCGCACCTATGCGCTGCCCGAAGACATGACCGCGCTGGTGCCGGACGTGCTGCGGCATCGGGTCACGCTGTCCTACGAAGGCCTGTCGGAAGGGCTCACGCCCGACAGCCTCATCGACAAGATCATGAGAGCCGTGCCCGCACCTGCAAAACCGCTAGAGCATGAAAAGCTGGTGGCGTAGAACGCCCCGCTCGCCTGCAAAGTCGCCCATCCAGGAGCGGCCGCCGGGGCTTGCCGCCAACGATGCGGCGCCCGCGATGGGCGTGGATCGCGCGTTGCGACGGCTTGAGTGGACGGTCATTCGCCGGCTCGATGGCCTGCTGCAAGGCGACTACCGCACGCTGATGCGCGGCACCGGGCTCGACTTGGCCGACTTGCGCGAATACCAGCTGCACGACGATGTGCGGCACATCGACTGGAACGTGACCGCGCGGCTGCAATCGCCGCACGTCCGCGTCTTCACCGAAGACCGCGAAATGTCGGCTTGGTTCGTGCTCGACCTGAGCCGGTCAGTCGACTTCGGTTCGGGCCTGAAGGCCAAGCGCGAGATCTCGACCGGCTTCGTCGGCGTGCTCGCGCGGCTGCTCACGCGGCACGGCAACCGCGTCGGCGCGCTGATCTACGGCAACGACCTCGAAGCGGTGATTCCGCCACGCAGTGGCCGCCGCCACGTGCTGCATCTGCTGCATGCGATGGAGCGCCGCGCCGAGGCCTTGCTGCTGCAAAAAGGCATGACCCGGCTGTCGGACATGCTGAAGTCGGCCGCCAACCTGATGCCGCGCCGCTCGACCGTTTTCGTGGTATCGGATTTCCTGAGCGAGCCCGGGTGGGAGAAACCGCTAGGCCAGCTCGCACAGCGCCATGAAGTGATCGCCGTGCGTCTCTACGACCCGCTCGAGCTCGAGTTGCCCGACCTCGGACTGGTGCCGTTGCGCGATGCCGAAACCGGCGAACAGCTGTGGGTCGACACACACGACAAGGGTTTCCGCAAACGCTTTGCGCGCATCGCGGCCGAACGCGAAGCGACTTTGCGCGCATCTTTGGCCAAGGCCGGCGTCGACGCGCTCGAACTCTCGACCGATGACGACCTGGTCGAAGCCATCGTGCGCTTCGCCGACCTGCGCAAGCGCAAGGTGCGCTCGGGTGCGGGCAGCATCAAGGCCTTCGCATGACCCCAATGAACTTTCTGTGGCCTCAATTCCTGTGGTTGCTGCTGGCGCTGCCGTTGCTGATCGTCTTGTACTTGTGGCTGATGCGCCGCAAGAAAAAGCTGGCAATGCGCTATGCGAGCCTGTCGATCGTGCGCGAGGCGATGGGCGCCGGCCAGAGCTTTCGGCGCCACGTGCCGCCGCTTATCTTTCTGCTTGCCATCGCGGCCATGTTGATTGCCGCATCGCGGCCCACCGCCGTGGTTCTGCTGCCGTCGAGCAACCAGACCATCATCCTGGCGATGGACGTATCGGGCAGCATGCGCGCCGCCGACGTGCTGCCCAGCCGCATCGTGGCCGCGCAGGAAGCTGCCAAGGGCTTTTTAAAAGACCTGCCGCGCAGCGTCAAGGTCGGCATCGTCGCCTTTGCCGGCAGCGCGCAAGTGGCGCAGCTGCCGACCACCAACCGCGAAGATCTCTACACCGCCATCGATGCATTCCAACTGCAGCGCGGCACCGCCACCGGCAACGGCATCATGATGTCGCTCGCCACGCTGTTCCCCGATGCCGGCATCGACATCGACAAGGTCAATGCGCCGAGCCGCCAGCGCGGCGTGCCGATCGAACAGGCCGGCAAGGCAGCGCCCAAGGAGTTCGTGCCGGTCGCGCCCGGCTCGTACACCTCCGCTGCCATCATCATGCTGACCGACGGCCAGCGCACCACCGGTGTCGACCCGCTCGATGCCGCCAAGATTGCAGCCGACCGCGGGGTGCGCGTCTACACGGTCGGCGTCGGAACGGTCGATGGGGAAACGATCGGCTTCGAAGGCTGGTCGATGCGCGTGCGACTCGACGAAGACACGCTGAAGGCGATCGCGCAAAAGACAAATGCCGACTACTTCTATGCCGGCACGGCGGGCGACCTGAAGAAGGTCTACGACACGCTCAGCTCGCGGCTCACCGTGGAGAAAAAGGAAACCGAGATCTCGGCCCTCTTCGCGCTGGCCGCCGCGCTCCTGGCCGTGGTTTCTGCGGGCCTTTCGATCTTCTGGTTCAACCGTATCCTCTAGCTTTCAAGAAGCAATGGAGACATGCGGATGTTCGATTTAAAAGGCAAGGTCGCGCTCGTCACGGGCGGCAATGGCGGCATCGGGCTCGGTATGGCCAAGGGCCTGGCGCAAGCCGGTGCACGCGTCGTGATCGCGGCGCGCAATGCCGAGAAATCAGCCGCCGCTGTCGAGGCGTTGATCGCGCTGGGCAGCGACAGCTTTGCGCTAGCCGCCGACGTCACCGATGAAGCTTCGGTGACGTCGCTTTTCGCTCAGCTTGCCCAGCGCTGCGGCAGGCTCGACATACTCGTCAACAACGCCGGCATGACAGTGCGCAAGTCGGTCGACCAACTCACGCTCGCCGAGTGGAACCAAGTGATGGACACCAACCTCACCAGCGCTTTCTTGTGCAGCCGTGCGGCGCACCCGCTCATGAAGGCAGCGGGCGGCGGCAAGATCATCAACATCGGTTCGATGATGTCGATCTTCGGCGCGCCGTATGCACCGGCGTACGGGGCGAGCAAAGGAGGCATCGTGCAGCTGACCAAGGCGACCGCCATGTCATGGGCTGCAGATGGCATTCAGGTGAACGCCATCCTGCCGGGCTGGATTCAGACTGCGTTGACCGATGGCGCGCGTGAGCAGGTCGCAGGCTTGAGCGAGCGTGTGGTCGCACGTGCGCCGGCGGCGCGGTGGGGGCAGCCGGAAGACCTCGCGGGGACTGCGGTGTTCCTCGCGAGCGCGGCGTCGGACTTCGTGACAGGCACGGCGATTCCGGTCGACGGTGGGTACTCGATCGCGGGCTGACCCTGCAGGCGGCTATCGCGCAGCACGCGTCAGCATGCGCCCGGCACGCGCGAGCACTTCGGGCTTTCCGTCATTGGCTTGATTGCCGTCATTGCGAAAAGCCAGCGCCCCATTCACGAACACCCGTTCGATCCCCACGCTGATGCTCTTCGGCTTGTCGTAGGTCGCGGTGTCGGCAATGGTCGCCGGATCGAAAACGACCACGTCGGCCATGGCACCGACACGCAGTTGGCCGCGGTCGGCGATGCGCATGTTGCGCGCCGTCATGCCGGTCATCTTGTGCACCGCCTGCTCCAGCGTGATGAGCTTGCGCTCGCGCCAGTAGCGTGCAAAAACGCGCGGGAACGCGCCCCACAAACGCGGGTGCGGATGCCGATCGTGCGGCAAGCCGTCGCTACCGATCATGCTGCGCGGATGCGCGATCACGCGCTCGACATCAGCCTCCTGCATCTGGAAGTAGCACGCGCCGCCGGGCTGCAGGCGGCGGCACGCTTCTTTCTGATCGACGCCCCACTCTTTCGCCACATCTGCGAGCAGCCGACCGGTCACTTCAGGGTGCGTGTCCGACCACGTCAGCAGCACGTCGATGACGCCATCGACCAGGTCTTCGCGCAGCACGGTCGAGCCGGCCACGTAGGGGTAGACGTCGAGGGCGATGTCCTGCCGGCCGGCCAGCGCATCGATCAGCGGCAGTGTCTCCAGCGTGCGGCCCCAGTTGGCCGGGCCGGCGCACTTGTGATGCGAGATCACGAGCGGTACGCCGGCCTCGAATGCCGTGTCGCCGGCTTCGTGCATCGCCTCGACGATCGCTTGCATTTCGCTGCGCAAATGCGTGGCGTAGACGCCGCCATGCCGTGCGACGACGCGGGCCAGTGCGGTGACTTCTTCGGCCGGCGCCGCGAAGGCCTCTTCATAGAACAGACCGGACGAGAGGCCATGTGCTCCCGCTTGCATACAGGCATCGAGCAGCGCGCCCATGTGTGCGAGTTCGTCGGGCGTCGCGGCCTTGTCGAGTGTCTGCATGGCTGCGAAACGCAAGGTGGTGTGGCCGACCAGCGCGGCGACATTGAGAGCGGGTTGAGCGGCATCGACGGCGACGCGGTAATCGTCCATGGTCGCGTGCAGAAACGAATCGGCGCCCAGCAACGTGAGCGGCGGTTTTGCTTGCGCAACGCGATACGGCGCGAGCGAAATGCCGCAGTTGCCGGTGACCACCGTCGTGATGCCTTGCGACACTTTGGGCAGGCACGCCGGGTCGCGCAACAGGGTGGCGTCATCGTGCGTGTGCACGTCGATAAAGCCCGGCGCGATCACCTTGCCGCGGCAGTCGATCACATCGACCTCGGCAACGTCGATGCCAGCCGGCAAGCGATGCCGAAGCCCTTCGCCCATGGCCACAATGCGGTCGCCCTGCAACAGCACATCACCCGGCCAGCCCGGGCCGCCGGTGCCGTCGATAACCAAGCCATCCTGAAGAAGGGTGAGGCCCGTGGCAGCTGATTCAGCCATGCTTCAACCCTCCGCCGTCCCAGCTTTGCAACGGATGCGTGGCCGCGTCGATGCCGTGTCGCTGGAACGCTTCGCGTGCGCGCTGCAGGCGCTGCACCGCCGGCTCGCCGCGGCGCTGCGCGACGAGCACCGTGAGTATCTCGATGACTGTCAGATGCGCCAGGTACGCATCGATGCCGACATGCATCACCGCGTCGTCGGGCACCGACATACCGAGCAAAAAGTCGGCGCGCTCTGCCAGCGCCGTGCCGGGTCGCGTCAACGCCACCACCTTGGCGCCCTGCCCGCGTGCGATGTCGACTGCATCCAGCAACGACGGCATGCCGCCAACATGCGAAATCGCGATGACCACGCCACCCGGCCGCTGCGCCGCGCCGGCCACTTGCTGCAAGTGATAGTCGGCCCATGCGTTGGCCGAGATGCCGAGGCGGAACAGCCGCGCCTGCAGGTCGTTGACCATGAACCACGAGGTCGCGCCCGCACCGTACAAATCCACGTGGGGCGCTGCTGCGATAGCGGCCACAGCGCCTTCGAGCACGGCCATGTCGAGCTGGCTGCGAACGCCCGAGACCGAAGCCGCGGCGCTGCGAGAAATCTTGGCAACGACGTCGTCGGCCGCGTCTTCGATGTTGACGCGGCGATGCAGTGGCGAGCCGCCCAGCGCCAGCTCTTGTGCCAACGCCAGCTTGAATTCGCGCAGCCCGGCAAAGCCGAGATCGCGGCAGGTGCGCATGATGGTCGGCACCGAACTGCGCGAGCGCTCGGCCAGCAACTCGAAGCTTTCACCGAGCACGCGGTCGGGGTCTTCGAGGATCATGTCGAGGATCGCGCGCCGCGTCGTCGGCGCGCTCTCGCGGAGCTCGGCGATACGTCGCAGGAGGGACAAAGTCATTGCGGTTGCCATGCTCAAAAGTTGATCGACACCGCATCGCTCACGCGGTAGTCGTCTTCCACGATCGGCATCCAGTGCCATTTGTCGAACGTCGTGCATGGATGCGAGATACCGAAGCCGATGCGCTCGCCGACGACCGGTGCCAGCGCATCGTCGGTTGCGGTCCAGCGCAGGTAGCCGTGCTGGTCGTTCAACGCGCTGATGTGCCAGCTGGCCGGTACCGTCGATGTGACCTGCGCACCAAGCAACGCACGCGCGATGGGCGTCGGCATCGACAGGTCGAACGACACATCGCGCTTGCCCATCGCGACGATGGCGAGGCGTGGTTCGGGGCATGACTGCACGGTGGTCCACACCTCCATCGCGGGGCGAAGGCTGTCGCCGCAGTCGCAACCGAGACGGGCATCGATCGACACCTGAAAGCGCTGGTAGGTGCCGTGGTCGTGCGTGACGTAGCAGCCCGAGCGCAGCAGGCCGCGCACCGGCATGCCGAGCGCCGGCTTGAGTCGTGCGGCAACGAGGTCGTAGATGGCGGAGCCGCCGGCCGACACCAGCACTTCGTCGGTCTCGAAGAGTCCGTGCGTTTCGCAGTGGCGTGCGACCGCTTCGACGCGGCCCATGATCGTGTCGGTGTACGCGGTGTCCGGGCCCGTCTCGCCGGTGGCGCCCTGCCCTTCGTAGCATTCGATGCCGACCAGTTTCACGGCCGGGCTTGCCTTGCAACGCTCGGCCAGCGTGGTGGCCTGCTCGTGCGTGCGGCATCCGGTGCGGCCACCGTCGACACCGATCTCGATCATCAGCTCGAAGGGCAGATGCTCCTGATGTGCGTGCGACCAAGCTTCGATGAGATCGAGTTGCGCCACCGAGTCGAGCAGGAACACGATCCGCAGTCCTTCGTGGGTGCGCAACAGCTGTTGAATGCCGCCGAGGTCTTCGTCGCTCACCACCTGGTTCGCGATGAGCGTGCGCCGCGCGCCCGCCGCCACGCCGACGGCCAGTTGCGTGACGGTTGCAAAGGTCATGCCCCAGGCACCGGCATCGAGCTGGCGCTGGAACAACTGCGGCGACATCGTCGTCTTGCCATGCGGCGCCAGGTCGACGCCCCACTCGCGCACACGGGCCTGCATCCAGGCCAGGTTGTGCTCCAGCGCTTCGCGTTTCAGGACAGCCAGCGGCAGCGGCAGATCGCCGGCGAGCACGTTCCATTGCGCAGCGCCGATGTCGCTGCGCAGCCGCGGTGGCTGCGTGCGCGGGTAGCCCTTGAAGCCGCTGTGCAGCAACGGGTCGAGCAGGTCGTGGGTCGATGAATTCATGTCGTCAGTCTCGAATCGATTGCGCCCAGCAGATCCTTGCGGATGCAGGCAGAAAAATGACCGGGCGCCAGCTCTTCCAGCGGCGGCACGGTTTGCGCACACGCTTCGATAGCCTGTGGGCAGCGGGTGCGAAACACGCAGCCCGAAGGCGGCGCGATCGGACTCGGAATATCGCCCTTCAACGCCACATGTTCGCTCGGCTGCAGCGGATCGGGCTTCGGGCTCGCAGCCAGCAGCGCTTGGGTGTACGGATGAAATGGTCGCTCGAACAGTTCGGCAGTCGTCGCCACTTCCATCACCTTGCCGAGGTAGAGCACCACCACGCGGTCGCACAGGTACTCGACCACATCGAGGTCGTGCGAGATGAAGAGCATGGTGAGCGACAGGCGCTCACGCAGGTCGGCCAGCAGGTTGATGACCTGCGCCTGGATCGACACGTCCAGCGCCGACAACGGCTCGTCGGCGACGATGAACTCAGGCTCGACCGCAAGCGCACGCGCCACGCCGATGCGCTGCCGCTGGCCGCCCGAAAACTCGTGCGGAAACCGACTGGCATGTTCGGCGCGGAGGCCCACCGTTTCAAGCAGCTCGGCGATGCGCTTGTCGCGCGCAGCGGCACCTTTGTGCAGCCCATGCGTGGCAAGCGCTTCGCCGAGGATTGCGCTGATACGCATCTTCGGATTCAGGCTCGCATACGGATCCTGAAAAATGATCTGCAGCTTGCTTCGCAGGCGGCGCATGTCACCTCCCGACAGCTTGCCGACGTCCTGGCCGCGGTACAGCACCTCGCCATCGGTACGCTCCACCAGTCGCAACAAGGTGCGACCGATGGTGCTTTTTCCCGAGCCGGATTCACCGACGAGACCCAGTGTTTCGCCTTGCTTGATGGCGAACGAAACATCGTCGACGGCGCGCACCGGACGCGCGCCGGTGCCGAAGTATTTCTTGAGGTTGCGCACCTCGATGAGAGGCTCTTCCATGATCGCGCTCATGCCGCCCCCAGCTCGGAAACTTCGGTTGCAGCCCCAGTCAAATCGACGTGCTCCAGCACGCGGATGCAACGCGCCTCGCGGTCAGTCTGCGTGCTGATCAATGGCGGCATCGCGGCGCGGCAAGCGTCGATCGCCAGGTCGCAACGCGGCTCGAAAGCGCAACCCGGCGGCGGTGCCAACGGGCTCGACACCTGCCCGCGAATCGCGAACAACCGCTTGGGTCGCGGCTGTCCGGCGCGCGCTGCCTTGCCCGGCAAGCAGGCCAGCAATCCTTGCGTGTACGGATGCTCCGGCGCAGCGAACATCGGCCGCACCGGCGCATGCTCGACCACCTGGCCGGCATACATCACGACCACATCGTCCGCATGGTGCGCGACCACGCCGAGGTTGTGCGTGATGAACAGAATGCTCATGCCGGTTTCCGCCTGCAGCCGTCGCATCAGCGCAAGGATCTGAGCCTGGATGGTCACGTCGAGTGCGGTGGTCGGCTCATCGGCGATCAGCAATGTCGGGTCGCACGCCATCGCCAGCGCGATCATCACGCGCTGCCGCATGCCGCCTGACAGTTGATGCGGGTACTCGTACAGCCGCTGCGATGCAGCCGGAATCTCGACCAGTTCGAGCATACGCAATGCGTGGGCCAGCGCCGCTTTGCGGTCGAGGCCCTTGTGCAACCGAACGCTTTCTGCGATCTGCTCGCCGATGGTGAACACCGGGTTGAGGCTGGTCATCGGCTCCTGAAAAATCATCGACAACTCGTTGCCGCGGAGGCGTCGCATATCGGTCTCTGGGAGCTTCAGCAAGTCGACGGTACGACCGTCGCGTGTCGCAAATGCTGTTTCTCCGGCGACCTGTGCGTTGGCGGTCTTGGGGAGCAGCCGCATGAGGGTGAGGCTGGTGACCGACTTGCCTGAACCCGACTCGCCGACCAAGGCGGTGGTCTTGCCGGGTTGGATCGAGAAGCTGACGTCGGCCACCGAGCGAACCAGGCCGTCTTCGGTGGGGAAGCTGGTGCTCAGGTTCCTGACTTTGAGGCGGGGAGCGGTGGTCATGTCAGTGGCTCCAGCTATGGTTTCGGGAGCACTCGTCGATTCGCGCCGAGGGATCGCGTCGATGGTGTGCTCCCCGCAGCGAAATAAAGGAGGAGGCCGAAGGCCGGGGGACATTCGCGGAGGGGAGTACGCCGTCGGCGCGATGCCGCTTCGCACTCAACAACGTAGTTTGCAGACGATGCTCCATTCACGCCGCCTTCTTCAATTTCGGGTCGAGCAAGTCACGCACACCATCACCGAGCAGCTGCAAAGACAGCGCAGTGAAGATGATCGCCAGCCCCGGAAACAACACGACCCAGAACGCGCGGTCGGCATATTGCTGGCTCCCCGCGACCATCGTTCCCCAGGTCGGGATGTCGGGGGGTACGCCGACGCCGAGGAACGACAGGCCGGCTTCAGCGAGGATGGCGTACGCGAAGATGAACGACACCTGCACGAGGATCGGCGACATCAGGTTGGGCAGGATGTGGCGCCACAGGATGCGCGAGGTTCGCACGCCGAGCGCGCGCACGGCTTCGACGAACAACAACTCGCGAACCACCAACGTCGATGCCCGCACGACCCGCGCGACACGTGGCGTGTAGACCAAGACCAGTGCCAGCACGACGTTGCCTAGCGAAGCGCCCAAGATGGCGACCAGCGCGATCGCGAGCAGGATGTCGGGGAACGACATCATGGCGTCGACGACTCGCATGATCGGTGCATCGAGCCGACGGAAAAAACCGGCGACGAGCCCCAGCGCGGTGCCGAAGACGACCGAGCCAAGGGCCGTCAGTGCCGCGATGGTGAGCGAGTAACGCGCACCATGAACGATGCGCGCGTACATGTCTCGGCCCAGTTCGTCGGTGCCCATCAGGTGCTCCGCGCTCGGCGGCTTCAAACGGTCGAGCACGGCCGTGTCGTTGGGGTCGAACGACGCGAACCATGGCGCGCCGATCGCCATGACGGCGATGACCAGCAGCACCAGCGCGGAGATCATCACCGTGCGGCGATGCATCAGCTGGCGAAGTGTTCTCGGGAGTTGCATGACTGTGCGTTCCGGGTGTCGGCTTGCGCGCTCAGAGCTTGACGCGCGGATCGACCGCGACGTACAGCAGGTCGATCGAGAAATTGATGAGCACGTAGATCGCGGCGATCACCAGCAGCGCGCCCTGGATCACCGGGTAGTCGCGCCGCAGCACCGCATTGACGACGAGGCTGCCCACGCCCGGCAGGCCGAACACGGTCTCGGTCACGACGGCGCCGCCGATCATCAAGGCAGCGGTCAGGCCCAGTACGGTGACGATCGGCACCAAGGCATTGCGCAGCGCGTGCTTCAACACGACAGTGCTTTCCGACAGGCCTTTGGAGCGCGCCGTTCGCACGTAGTCTTCACCCAGCACATCGAGCATCGATGCCCGCGTGAAGCGGATGATGAGCGCCGAGTTGAGCAGGCCCAGCACGGCCGCGGGGAGGATCAGTGAATGCAGCCGTTCGAGCAGCGGCGCACCGGGCGCGCCGTAACCCGACACCGGAAACCAGCCGAACGACACCGCGAAGATCTGGATCAGCACGATGCCGAGCCAGAAGCTCGGAATGCTCGCGCCCAGCATCGCGATGCCGGTGAAGAACTGATCGATCCAGCGCCCGCGAAACACCGCCGAGACGATGCCGCACGGCAAGCCGATCAGCGCCGCGATGGCGACTGCCATCAACGACAACAGCGTGGTCGGTTCGGCCCGCTCCCACAGTGCCTGCGTCACCGGCCGCTGCAGAAAAATCGACTGGCCGAGGTTGCCTTGCAGCACTTCGCGCAGCCAGTAGCCGAACTGCACGGGCAGCGGCTTGTCCAGCCCGTATTCCTTTTGCACGCGGGCGATGTCGGCGGCGGTGGCCTGGTCGCCGAGCAGCACCGACACAGGGTCGCCCGACGCGGCGCGCGTCAGGATGAAGACCAGCACCGCCACGATGGCGAGCACGATCAACATGCCTGCGAGGCGGGAAGCGAGATAGCGGTACATCGCAAGGCGCTTACTTGATCTTCGCATTCCAGAAGAACGGCCAGGTCGCGGGCTGGTAGTTGTCGAGCGCCGGGCTCCTGGCCGACAGACCATTGAACTTGCCGACGTTCACGTACGGCACTTCGTCGTAGACGACCTGCTGGACCTTGCCCCACAGCGCACCACGCTTAGCAGGATCGCTCTCGACGTTGAAGGCCTGCAGCGCGGCCTTTTTGGCGGGCGTGTCCCACCAGCCGGGCGCACCGTCACCGAGCTGCGGTGGCGACAGCATCGGCTCGGGGAACTGGCCCGAATGCGTCACGTAGATGTCCCACAACTTCGGATCGTTGCGGCGCTGCACGAGCGTTGCCCAGTCGACGATGTTGAGTTCGACCTTGAAGCCGGCCTTCTTCAACTGCTCGGCCATCAGCAAGGCCATGTTGTAGTGAAAGTCGTACTGGCGGCTGGCCATCAGGCGAATCGGCTCGCCTTTGTAGCCGGCCTTGACCGCTGCTTCTTTGGCTTTCGGGCCATTGCGCTGGTTGTACAGCTCGGTGCCGCTGGTCGAGTAGAAAGGCGAGCCTTTCGGGAAGTGATTGCCCTCTGCAATGAAGAAGCGCGTATCGCCGAAGCCGGCGGCCAGCATCTCGCCCTCGCCCATGCCGGTTTGCACAGCCTGGCGCATCGCCTGGTTGGCCAGCACGCCTTCCTTGGTGTTGAAAACCAGGTACGGGAAGCCGAACGATGGCGTGAGGATGGGTACGGTTTTGCCGCCCGACTTTTCAAGCCGCGTCAGTGCCTCGACCGGCAGCAGATCGGCGAAGTCGTATTGAGCCGCCAGCGCGCCTTCGACCCGCGTGCTCGCGTTGGGTACGGGCACGAAGCGCAGCTCTTCGATGAGCGCCTCGCGCTTGCCGCCATAGCCGTTGGCCGGCTCTTTGCGCGCGCTGTATTTGTCGAAGCGCGTCAGGATGACGAAGCGGTCGGGCTGACGCTCCTTGAACTTGTACGGACCGGTGCCGACGAAGTCTTTCAGCGGCTGCGCGATCGAGTCTTTCGCCATGATGGCGGCCATGCCGCTCGGCAATGCGAGCTGCGACACCAGCGGCGCATACGGCGCTTTCAACACGATGTCGACGCCGAGCGCGCCCTTGGCCTTGAGGCTCTCGATCTGCGCGCCCACTGCCTTGCCGCGTGGCGACTGCTCGATCCAGCGCTGCAGGCTGGCGACCACGTCGTCGGCGTTCAGTTCGCGGCCGTTGTGCAGCATCACGCCCTTGCGCAAAGTGATCGAGTAGCTCTTGCCATCGGCCGAGATTTTGGGCATCGACTCGGCGAGCATCGGCACCACGTTCCACTTGGCGTCGAAGGTGTAGAGCGGCTCGAACACGTGCTGCATGATGGTCGCGACCAGGTCGGCGGTCGATGCCATCGGGTCTAGCGTTTGCGGCTCGGCCACCATCGCCAGCGTGGCGTAGTTGCGCGGCGCTTGCGCCAGTGCTGCGGGCGCTCCCACAGTCGCTGCGACGGCCAGCGCCGCCAGCAAGGCGCCGCTGACGAGGGCATGTTTCAAGACAGATTTGGCTAGGTTGGTGGCTCGCATTGAAACTCCTTCGCTTCAGGATTTGTGAAATTTACTTTCGCACCGCCGGACTTTGAAGCATCAAACGCGCCAAATCACCCGGGAAAACCCTCTATCTTGGACCTTTTACTGAAATAGAATTTCACAGCCAAACACAGCGGCCCGTCCGCAGGAGTCTTTCATGCCCCTCGAATACCTCGGTGGATCGCCCACCGCCTCCGACCGCCAGGTCCGCCCTTTCTCCCCGGCTGTGCGCGCGGGCGACTTCATCTACGTGTCGGGCCAGGTGCCCGCCGACAGCAACGGCGAAATCGTGGTCGGCGGCATCGAAGCGCAAACGCGGCAGGTCATGGAGAACCTGAAGTCGGTGCTCGCGCTGGCCGGCGCGACGCTCGACGACGTCTGCAAAAGCACGGTTTGGCTGCAGGACGCGCGCGATTTCGGTGCCTTCAACCGTATCTACATGGGCTACTTCAGTGCCGAAGGCCGGCCGGCCCGTTCGACCACGGAAGCACGGCTCATGGTCGACGCGAAGGTCGAGATCGACGTGGTGGCTTACAAGCCGAAGTGAACCCCGCGCAGGGTCCTCAGGGCGCGCCTGCGGCTGCCGCCACGTAGGCGGCCAGTGTCTTGATCTGCACTTCGGTCAGCGTCTTGAAAGACGGCATCGGCCCGATGCCATTGCGCATCGCCTTCTCGACCCGGTCGGCATCCGGGCGAAGGTCGTCGAGATCAGGGCCGATCTGCCCGCTCGCGCCGGCCTTCTTGAGCGCGTGACAGAGCGCGCAAGCCGGCAATGGCGCCACGCCGTCGACGAACAGCTTGCGCCCGTCGTCGGCTGAAGCTTGCGCCTGTGCGCCGATTGATGGCAGTAGCGACAACAGCGCCAGTCCGGCTGCCGCAAGGGTCCGAAAACGCATCGCTTCAGGCGACCGTGATGGCGACGGCGTGGTCGCGCCAGCTCGAGTTCAGGTAGCCGGCTTTGTTCTCGACGCGGTTCTCGACCTGCACGTTACCGCGCACATCGGTCACCCGGCTGGCCAGCACGTATTGGCCAGCGGGCAGCTGCACCGGCAGTTCGAACTGACGCCAGGCGAAGCGCCCGAGATCGGGTCCGGCCAGCGCCGCACGCTGCCAGGTCGCGCCGCCGTCCATCGAAACATCGACCTGCTTCACTGCATTGACGCCGGCAAACGCCACGCCCTGAATCAGCAGACCGCGCGCGCCCAGTTTCGCAACGCCCGCCAGCGGCGTGTTGATCCACGACTTGGGCGGCATTTGCCACACCGACGGATCGGTCGGACGTATCGCGGCTTCGGCCGACGGTGTCATGCGGTAGTCGGTCTGCTGGATCGACGAATCGCTTTCGACCGTGGTGAAGGCGAGCTTCTTGACGTACTTGACGCTGTTGACGCCGGTGAAGCCCGGCACCACGAGCCGCAGCGGGCCACCGTGCGCCAGCGGGATGGGCTGCCCGTTGATCTCCCATGCGAGCACGGCGTCTTCCATGGCGGCCGCCGGCACGCTGCGCTCGACACGCGACTTGGCATCGACACCCACCGGCAGCACTTCGCCGCCCGTGCCGGTCATGAACAACATGCCCGGCAGCACGCCGCCGGTCGCATGCACGAGGTCGCGCACCGGCACGCCGGTCCACATCACGCAACCGGCAGCGCCGACTTGCCACGGTGTGCCGCTCGGTTTGGACGGGAACATGCCGCGGCCGTTGCCGCTGCATTGCAGCACCATCGCCACGCGCTCGGTGCGCATGGCCTTGAGCTCGCGCACGGTGAGTGATTTGGGGCGACGCACGCCTTCGATCTGTACGACCCAGTCGTCGGGCTTGGCCACTATGTCGGCGCTCGGCGGCGTGAGGTTGTTGCGCACGTAGAGCTGGTTGACAGTAGTCAGAGCTCCGTTGCCGGCAGCACCGCGGCGCGTTTCGATGGTGTTCGCGCTGTGCACGATCATCGAGCCGGCGTCCTTGAAGGCGGCATACGCGGGCAGCGATCGCGCCGGCGCGCCCTGCGCGAAAGCAGAGCGGACCGGGCCCAACGTGCCGAAGGCGATGGCTGCGCCGGTGCCCGTCAGAAGGGAGCGGCGCAGAGGATTTCGCGCGAGCGGAAGGTCGGTCATTCGAGGGACTCTTTCGTAAAAGGATGACGATGTCGATGCGGCGTAACCACCGTAGATCCCGGGGACACTAACCGGCACGCCGCTGCCGACGCTTGCAGGCTCACTTGGCGTTCGTATCGACCGCGAGGCCGGCGGCACGCCACTCGGGCAACCCGCCACGAAACCAGTTGACGTTTTTATAGCCGGCCTTCAGCGCCGCGATGCTGGCCTTGTGACTCTTCCAGCACTCCGGGCCGTTACAGCCGAACACCAGCACGGCATCGCGTTCGGGGCCGAGCTTCGCAATGTTGAACTGGTCGGCATCCGAAGTGAAGTCCGGGTCTTTCGCCGACTTCTCGACGTACGGCACGAGCACCGACCCGGGCACATGGCCCTCGTTGAATTCGGCGTCGTTGCGCGTGTCGATGTAGCGAGCCGTATGGGCCGACAACATCGCGGCCACGGTCTTGGCGTCGACCACCTTGGCACCAGCCAGCGCACGCGGCGTGAAGTAGCCGAGCGTCGACACGTAAGTGAAATCTTGGGGCGACACACGCGTCGTCTTGCTGCCCGCGGCTGCGACTTCGGCGAGGTCGGCCCGGAATGCGTCGGCCGAGATCTTCGAGCCGTCCTTGATGGCCAAACTCAAGCCCGGTACTTCGCGCGATTCCATGATCACCTTGACCTGGCTGCCGGCCGCAATCCACTTTTCGTAGGTCGCCTTTTCGACACCCACCACGTCACAGCGCCCGATCTGCAAACAGACCAGCAGCGCGTCTTGATAGCGTGTTTCGTAGAGATCCCGAAAGTGGCGCTTGATCGTGGTGTTCGCAGCCACGGTTTCACCGCGCAGCAGGTACGTGACCAGGCTGTCCTGCATGGGAAGCCCGAGGCGTTTGCCCGCCGCCTGCTGGAAGTTGGTGATCGGGCTGTGCGTCGACACGACGAGCACGGCTTGCGAGCGAACATCGAGCTGTGCGACGGGTGTGTAGCCGTAGCGCAAGGCCGAGCCGATGAGGTGGGCCGGGCCGACGACGACATCGGGAATGCGGGCGCGGGTGGCGCTGAGGTCGCTCGTCATGTCGGCCAGGCCGGCCATCGTCGAATCGTTGAACCGCTCCTTGCGCAGCACCTGCTCGATGGCCGTGCGCCAGCTCGTCATGGTGGCGCCACGCGATTGCTCGCCCTGATCGCCAGGGTTCACCAGAATCTTCACTTGTGCATGCGCTGCCAGTGAGAGCAAGAGGCCGGCGACGACACCGAGTGGGCGCAGCCAGCGCGACGGCGACACGCCGCAACGCACAAATTCTTTGGTCATCCCATTCCGCCCCTTCAAGTCAGTAGTGATCCGAAGTATGAAACGTTCGGATACAGGCCTGCAAGAGCCACGAAAGTGCTCAGTCGGCCAACCGGCCCGCCACCAGGCGCAACACGCGGTCGCAGCGCGTTGCCAGCGTCTCGTCGTGGGTGACCATGACAAAGGCCGTGCCGTGCAGCCGCGCCAGTTCGAGCATCAGCGCGAAGACGCCGTCGGCGGTCGCACGATCGAGGTTGCCGGTCGGTTCGTCGGCCAGCACGCAGGCCGGTTGAGTGACCAGCGCGCGCGCGATCGCCACGCGCTGACGCTCGCCGCCCGACAACTCGGCCGGGCGATGCTGCAGCCGCTCGGCGAGTCCGACGCTGGTGAGCATCGCGGTCGCGGCGCGCGCGGCGTCCGCCGGATCGGCGCGCCGGATCTTGAGCGGCATCGCGACGTTGTCGAGTGCGCTGAATTCCGGCAGCAGGTGATGGAACTGGTAGACGAAGCCGAGGTGCAGATTGCGCATGCGGCCCTGCTCCGCCGCATCGACCGTGGCGATGTTCTTGCCAAGCAGTTCGACGCTGCCCGCAGTTGGCGCATCGAGCCCGCCCATCAGGTGCAGCAAGGTGCTCTTGCCCGAGCCCGACGCACCGACGATGGCCAGCGTTTCGCCGGCGCGCACGTCGAGGTCGACGCCGTGCAGCACGGTCAGGTCGAGCCGGCCTTCGTGGAAACGCTTGGTGAGGCCGCGTGCCTTGAGGACCACCTTCGACGATGCAACTTCACTCATAGCGCAGCGCCTCGGCGGGGTTCACGCGGCTGGCGCGCCAGCTCGGATACAGCGTCGCGGCAAAGGAAAGCACCAGCGAAATGATGGCGATCGGCATGATGTCGCTCTGTTGTGGATCGCTCGGCATCTTGCTGATCAGGTAGATGTCCTGCGGCAGAAAGCTGGTGTGCAGTGCGTGCTCGATGGCCGGCACGATCACGTCGATGTTGTAAGCCACGCCCAGCCCCAGCACGAGGCCGAGCACGGTCCCGATGACGCCGACCATCGCACCCTGCACCACGAAAATTGCCATGATGCTTTTCGGGCTGGCGCCCAGCGTTCGCAAGATGGCGATGTCGGCGCGCTTGTCGGTCACTGTCATCACCAGAGTCGACACCAGGTTGAACGCCGCGACCGCGACGATCAGCGTCAGGATGATGAACATCATGCGTTTCTCGACCTGCACCGCAGCAAACCACGTCTTGTTCTGGCGCGTCCAGTCCTTGATCAAAAACGAACCCGGCAACGTGGCGGCAAGCTCATCGGCCACCTCGCGCGCCTGGTGCAGGTCTTTCAGCTTGATGCGCAGGCCGCTCGGGCCGTCGAGGCGAAACACGCGTTGCGCGTCTTCCTCGTGAATCATCGCCAGCGCCGAGTCGTATTCGTAATGGCCCGAATCGAACGTGCCGACCACGGTGAACTGTTTCAGCCTGGGCACGACGCCGGCCGGCGTGACCTGGCCGCCCGGTGCGATCAGCGTGACCTGGTCGCCATCGCGCACGTAGAGCGAGCGCGCGAGTTCGATGCCGAGCACGACGCCGAACTGGCCCGGCACCAGCTTGTCGAGCGCGCCTTTTTGCGCGGTCATCGAGATGTCGGTAACTTGCGGCTCGAGCTTGGGATCGATGCCACGAATCAGCGTGCCTTTCATGTCTTCACCGCGCGCGATGAGCGCTTGCGAGGCGATGAACGGCGCCACGCCGATCACTTCCGTGTTCTTGCGCGCAGCAGCGGCGATGGCGTCGATGTCTGCCAGCGCTTGCCCGTCGCGCGAAGTGATCTCGATGTGCGAGATCACGCCGAGCATGCGGTCGGTCACTTCTTTCTGGAAGCCGTTCATTACGCTGAGCACGATGATCAGGGCGGCCACGCCGAGCGCGATGCCGAGCATCGACACGCCGGAAATGAAGGAGATGAAGCCGTTGCGCCGCGTCGCCCGGCCTGCGCGCGTATATCGCCAGCCAAGTTGCAGTTCATAGGGGATGGGCATAGGCCGACGATTGTGGCATCCCGGACAATAGGCCCATGGTTGCCACCGCCTCTTCAAGTTCTCCCGGTTCGTCCCCTCGTCATCTGCTTATTCCCTACGCAGGACGCAATTCCCCCGCCTGCGCCGCCGCGCTCGTCGGCTTGCGGCTTCCCAATCTCGAAGCCCTGCTGGCACGCGCGACGCTCGCCGACGACGACACACAGGCAGACACCACCCGCTCGCCGCCGCACGAACGCGCACTGGCACAAGCGCTCGGCCTCGCGTCGGCAGATGGCTGCATCCCGTGGGCCGCCCTTGACGCGCGCCGCAGCAAGGTCGCGGAGGCGGACGACGCCGAAGCCTGGGGCTGGGCCACGCTCTGTCACTGGCAGGTCGGCATCGACGACGTCGTGCTGGGCGATCCGGCCGCCATCGAGATCGACGCGGCCGAATCCGACGCGTTGCTGAAAGCGGCGCAACCGTTCTTCGAAGAAGACGGCATTGCATTGCGCGGGTCGGCCGTGCCGGGCCGCTGGCTCGCGCGCGGCGCGGTGTTCCAAGGCATCGCGACGGCGTCGATCGACCGCGCCATCGGCTGGCCGATCTCGAAGTGGTCGCCGCTGTCGGACCATGCAAGGTCGCTGCGCCGCCTTCAAAACGAAATGCAGATGCTGCTCTACACCCAGCGGGTGAACGACGATCGTGCAGCCCGCGGCGTACCGCCGATCAATTCGTTCTGGCTCAGCGGCACCGGGGCCTTGCCGCCGGAGCTGTTGCCTTTCGATGTCGATGCACCCGAGGTGATCGGCACCCTGCGACCGGCCGCGCTGCGTGACGACGGCCCCGTGTGGGCCGAGGCCTGGCGCGCACTCGATGCCGGCCCGATCGCCGAAGCGCTGGCCGCTGCGACGCGCGGCGATGAAGTCACGCTGACGCTGTGCGGCGATCTTGCAGCCAAGCGCTTCACGACGCACAAACGCACCTTCGGGCGCTGGCTCAAGGGCCTGTTCGAGCGGCCGTCAGCGGCCACTTTGCTGGCAACGCTGTGAAGATCGTTGCCCGGATCATTCCGCCGCGCAGCGCCTGGGCGCTCGAGCAGGCAGGCGTGCATCCGCTGCTCGCGCGCCTGTATGCGGCTCGCGGCGTGCTCGGCAAGGACGAACTCGACGACGGTCTCGCGCGCCTGCTGCCGCCCGACACATTGCGCGGCACGCGCGAAGCCGCCGTGCTGCTGGCCGACGCCATCGCGGCGGACCAGCGCATGTGCATCGTGGCCGACTACGACTGCGACGGCGCGACCGCCTGCGCAGTCGCCGTGCGCGGTCTGCGCCTGCTCGGCGCGAAGAACGTGAGCTATCTCGTACCGGACCGCGTGATCGACGGCTACGGCCTGACGCCGCCCATCGCCGAACGCGTGGCCGACCGCGGCGCCGACCTGCTCATTACCGTCGACAACGGCATCGCCAGTGTCGACGGCGTGGCCGCGGCGCAGGCGCGCGGCCTCAAGGTGCTCGTCACCGACCACCACTTGCCCGGCCCGCAGCTGCCATCGGCCGAAGTGCTGGTCAACCCGAACCAGCCCGGCTGCGACTTCGAAAGCAAGAGCATCGCTGGCGTCGGCGTCATGTTCTATGTGCTGCTGGCTTTGCGCTCCGAGCTGCGCACGCGCGGCGTCTTCACGCTGGCGAATCAGCCGAAGCTCGACGTGTTGCTGCCCCTGGTCGCGCTCGGCACCGTGGCCGACGTGGTCAGGCTCGATGCCAACAACCGCCGCCTGGTGGCGCAGGGGTTGCGCCGCATCCGTGCGGGCTCGATGCAGGCCGGAATCGCGGCGCTGTTCAAGGCGTCCGGTCGCAACGCACCCACGGCCACCACCTTCGACTTCGGCTTTGCGCTCGGCCCGCGCATCAACGCCGCCGGGCGCTTGGCCGACATGACACTCGGCATCGAATGCCTGCTCACCGACGACGCCGCGCGCGCCGACGAGCTGGCACGCACGCTCGACGGCATCAACCGCGAGCGGCGCGACATCGAGGGCGGGATGCGCGACCAGGCGCTGCTGCTGGCCGAGTCGCTATTCGATGCGAGTGGCGACAGCAGCGAGGCGCCGCCGCCGGCCATCAGCGTGTTCGATGCAGCGTTTCATGAAGGCGTGGTCGGCATCGTCGCGTCGCGTCTGAAGGATCGATTTCATCGGCCGACCTTCGTCTTCGCGGCGAGCGCAGCGCCGGGCAAGGAAGCGGAACTCAAAGGCTCGGGCCGCTCCATCCCAGGCTTCCATCTGCGCGACGCATTGGACCTTGTTGCCAAGCGGCATCCCGGGGTGCTGCTGCGCTTCGGCGGCCATGCCATGGCGGCGGGTTGTACGGTGGCCAGCGAGCACTTCGAGACCTTCTGTAAAGCCATCGCACAGGTCGCGCAAGAGTGGCTCGCCGCGTCGTCGCTGGTACGCCAGATCGACACCGACGGTCCATTGGCGCGCGAGTATCTGCGCGTCGATCTGGTCGATACGTTGCACCGCGAGGTGTGGGGCCAGGGCTTTGCGCCGCCGACTTTCAGCGAAGAGGTCGAGGTGCTGTCGCAGCGGCTCGTCGGCGAAAAGCACCTGGCGTTGAAGCTGCGCCATCAAGGGCGGCCGATCGACGGGATCTGGTTCGGCCATACCGATCCGTTGCCTGCGAAGGTGATGCTGGCGTTTCGGCTCGATGCCGATGAATGGCAGGGCGTGCGGCGGGTGCGTTTTCTGGTCGAGGGGGCCGAGGGCTAGATTGCGCCGTCGCCTTTCTTCGCCAGCAAGCTGACCAGCTCAGGCACCAGCGCCTGCGGGTCGCCCTCACGCAGCGCGCGCTCGAAGGTCTCGTGCACGCCGTCCGCAATGGCGCGCGCAGCGCCGATGTCGCCCGCCATCGTCGTGTAGTAGCCCATGTCCTTGGCCGCGTTCGACATGAAGAAGCGCAGCCCCGACGGATCGCGCGACAGGATGTACGGCTTCATGCGCTCGAGCGCCAGACCGCCACCACCGCCCTTTGCCAGCACATCGACCAGCACCTCGGGCGCCACGCCCGACCGCTCGGCACAAGCAGCCGCTTCGGCCAACAGACCGACGAAGCCGAGCGAGACGTAGTTGTGCAGCAACTTCATGCGATGACCGGCACCGACCGGGCCGGCGTGCGTGATGTTCTCGGCGAAGCAGGCAAGCAGCGGCTTGCATTCTTCGAACAGCGCGGCATCGCCACCCACCAGCAGATTGAGACGACCTTCGGCCGCCTCTTTGGGCGTGCGCGTCATCGGCGAATCGAGGAAGCGGCCACCCGCTTCCATCACCAGTTTTGCCAATCGCTCCGTCGAAGTCGGAATCGCAGTGGAGCAATCGATGATGACGGTGCCTGCTTTCCGGCCTTGCAGGCCCTGCAGCACGCCATCGTCGCCCATCAAGACGGCCTCGACCTGCGGCGATCCGGTGACGCACAGAATGACGATATCGACCGCCGCTGCGAGTTCGCGTGGCTTGCCGTATGTGGTCACGCCCGCCGCCTTCAGCGCATCGAGCGGCTGGTTGCCAGCATGCTCCAGGACGGCCAGCGGATAGCCATGCTTCACGATGTTGGTCGCGATGCCGTGGCCCATCATGCCGATGCCGATCATTCCGATCTTCTTCATTTTTTGTCTCCAGAAATTGGGTTGGAGCGGCCCATGTTCAGGGCCGCTTGAACTCGTGATTTAACCCGACATAGAAGCCGCGCGCATGCTCGGGCCCGGTGCGCGAGGTCGTGACGTCGAGACTGGTGAACGGCGTGAAGTTGAAACGCGCGCCGATGCGTGTGGTCCACGCGTCGAAAGCGCGGTTGCGCTCCGCGAGCAACGACACCGCCTCGTTCAGTGCCCACTCGGTGCCAAGGCCTCGGCGGAAAGTACGTTCACCGGTGACGGTCGCCCAGTCGGCACCGATGTTGGCGTGGATCTGCCAATTGGGGGTCGCAACCAGCGTGAACGGAAATACCAGCTGCCGTCCCGGCTTGCCGTGGTGGGTACGGTCGAAAGTAGCGTTGGCCGACACGGCACCGCTGAAGCGCGCATCCGCCTCCTGGCCGAACCATGTCCACTTGACCTGTGGCCCCGCGTAGTAAGTGCCGGGATTCGACGTGCGATCGAGATTCACGCCCAGCTCGATCGGCCCGACACGGCAGGTGGGTCCGACATGCAACGCGTTGACCGGAACCGCCCCGGAACGCCCGCCCCATGTCTCGACGAGGCACTGACCGCGGTCGAGCGTGCCCGCATCGTCGACGTCCAGATGGCCGCCAGCCAACGCGCTGCCCGCGTGCAACAGGCACAGCAAAGCAGCACCGGCCAGCGCCATGCTTCGCCTCATGCTGCTCGTTGTTCTCATCGTGGGCCTCCCGGATCGACCGCGTCTTGGCGCGCAATCGCTGCGTCATCGTGGACGGGTTCGGCGGATTCTAGGATGCCAAAACGGCAAGTCGATGACGCCTGCGCACCCGCGGCGACGTAGGTGCTCAGCTCACACTTCGATCAGATTTCGAAGTGCGGCTGCAACTCGCGAATGCGCTTCATGGCAACGCCCGCTGCCGCTGTGCGCGTCTCGACGCCGAGCTTCACGTACACGCGCTCCAGATGCTTCTTGGCAGTGGCCGGGCTGCTGCCGAGGATCTCGCCGATGTCCTTGTTGGTCTTGCCCTTGACCACCCAATAAAGCACTTCTGCCTCGCGCGCCGTGAGCTTCAGGCTCAGGCTCATGGCCTCGATGACGGCGACGTCGGACACCTCGCGCAGGATGATCATCCATTCGGCACCGTCGTCGTCATGGCCGGTTTGCTGGTGCAGCCGCAACGTGAGGCTGCGCGCCGCGGGGCCGATCGCCAGGACAGGTGGCTCGATGCGGTCGACCGTGCCCGGCAAGTGCAGGCGCAACCAGTCGAGCACCACGGCCGGCGTCTCGGGCGCGCTGGTGCCGCAATAGCGCAGCAACAGTTCGCGCGCCAAAGCGGTCTGCCAGATGAGCCGGCCTTCGGGCAGACGCACGGTGATGCTCGCGTAGCCGAACGCATCGAGCGCGTTGCGCGCCTGGCCGGCCTGTTGCGCCGCCTGCCGCGCACGGCGTGCGCCCTGCAGATGCACGTTCATGCGCGCCAGTACTTCCTTCGGCTTGATCGGCTTGGTGACGTAGTCGACACCGCCCGCTTCCAGCGCAGCGACCAGGTGCTCCGTCTCGGTGAGCCCGGTCATGAAGACGATAGGGATGTGCGCGGTGGCCGGGTCGGCCTTGAGCCGGCGCGCCACTTCGAAGCCGTCGATGCCGGGCATCATGGCGTCGAGCAGCACGATGTCGGGCCGGGCCTGCGCGGCACGCTGCAACGCGGCTTCGCCATTGGTCGCGACCAGCACGGTGTAGCCGGATTCGTCGAGTGCGTCGTGCAGCACGGCCAGGTTGTCGGGCACGTCGTCGACGATCAGCACCAGATCGGTGTTGCGGGCGAGCGGGCGGTCGGTGGGGCTCGAGCTCACTTGCAATCCATCGCTTCGAACTGGAACTGGCGCGCCAGGGCGCGTTGCGCGCTGGTCCAGGCAGCGCACTCGGGCTGCTCGGCATCGATGTCGTCGAGCTGGTTCATGATGCCGCGAAAGTAACCCAACCCGACGGCTTCTTCCAATGCGCGCAAACGTTCGGGTGCGGGGCGCACCATGATCAGCGCTTCGACAGCACCGGTCGCAGAGGGCTTTGACGGTGCGGGTGTGGCGGTCCATTGCAAAACGAGCCGCCGCTCCAGCCAATCGAGCAACTCGCTGTGGCGCACCGGCTTCACGAAAAAATCTTCCGGCGTGATGCCGACGTCGTTGTCGAGCCGCTTGTCGAACGCATTGGCGGACACGATGGCGATGACGGTGTGCGACAGGCCCAGCTTGCGAGCACGGCGAATCGTTTCCCAGCCGTCGATGCCGGGCATCGCCAGGTCGACGAACATCGCATCCGGCCGATAGCCGGCGGCCAGCAGGTCGAGCGCGTCGTGGCCGCTCGCAGCCGCGCGCAACTCGAAGCCGAGCGGCGTCAGCACCTGCACGAGCAATTCGCGATCGGCCTCTTCGTTGTCGACCACCAGCACGCGGCGGCGCTCGCCCGCATAGCCACGGCGCACACGCGGCATGGGTGCCGGCAACTGCGCACGGCGCGGGCCGGCCAGTGCCTCGTGCACGCGCGGCAGGAACAGTCGAACGCGGAAGATCGACCCGACGCCCGGCCTGCTCTGCACCTGCATCTCGCCTCCCATCAGGTCGGTCAGCATCTTGGCGATGGTGAGGCCGAGGCCGGCGCCCGGCGCCGAACTGCTGCCGACGTTGCCGCCACCGCCGCCTGCTGATATAGCCGGGTTGCCGCCCGAGGCCCCACGAGAAAACGGCTCGAAGATGCGCTCGATGTCTTCGGCTGCCATGCCCGGGCCGGTGTCTTCGATCTCGATGGTCGCGAACTCGCGTGCATGGGCCAGCCGCAAAGTGACCTGCCCGGACGCGGTGAACTTGATCGCGTTGCCGAGCAGGTTGATGAGAATCTGCCGCACCCGTTTTTCGTCGGCGCGTACCACCTCGGGCAAGCCTTCTGCGGGCTCGAAGAAGAAGGCAAGGCCCTTCTCTTCGGCCTGCAGCTCGAACATGTCGGCCAGCTCGCGCATCGAATCGGCAAAGCGCATCGGCCGCGCATGCAGCGTGAGCTTGCCGGCCTCGATGTGGGCGATGTCGAGCGTGCCTTCGATCAGCGACAGCAAGTGCTCGCCGCCGCGCTTGATGACGGCCACCGCCTGCTGTCGGTGCGGTGGCACGGAGGCGTCTTCGCCCATCAGCTGCGCATAGCCCAGGATGCTGTTCAGCGGCGTGCGCAACTCGTGGCTGATGGCGCTGATGTAGCGACTCTTGGCCTGGTTGGCCTGGTCGGCTGCGCGCTTGGCCTGCTCCGCGATTTCGCGTGCCTCGTCGGCAGCCTGCTTGGCCGCTTGAAGGGCACGGTCGGTTTCGTGGTGCAACGCGATTTCGCGCACCAGCAAGTGCGTCTGCCGGTTCGATTCTTCTTGCGCCACCTTGCGACTCTGTTGCGCCAGCACCAGCCACCAGGCGACGATGCCGGCCAGCACGAGCAGTGCCATGTAGACCTTCGAGAAGCCCGATCGCAATGCCGCCTGCGCGCCCACCGTTTCGTTGGGCGTCATGGTCTGGAGCGTGCCTTCGGCCAGCGCCCGCAGCTCCTGCGTGTAGAGCACGCCGAAGACGATCGCCAGCAGCGGCACGATGATCAGCATCAACAGCAGGAAGTGGCCGAGCCCGGTGTCGAGATAGCGCCAGCTGCGTTGGGGCAGCAGCCAGCGCAAGACGGCCGACCATTGCGCCGACAGGCCGGCCTGCGGCTTGCACAGGTCGCCGCAACGCGCATCGAGCGTGCAGCACAGCGAACAGATCGCGCCCTGGTACGCCGGGCAATGCGCCATGTCCGGCCCTTCGTACTCGCGCTCGCAAATCACGCAGCGCTGCACGACCAGCCGCTGGCGAGTTCCGACTTCGGCCTCGACCCGCGCCCATCGCACCGACCGTGCGCCGGGTGCAGGCGCGAACAGCGCGGCACCGTTTCCGTTGGAAGTCCGTGCGATGTAGTACTTGCCGCCGGTCGCCCATGCGATGAACGGCGAGGTCACCAGCGCCGTGCCGAGCGCGATCAACGCTGAAAACGCCTGCGCCATCGGCCCGAAAAAGCCGAGGTAAGCCGTGATCGAGAGCACCGAGGCCAGCGCCATCGCACCGACGCCGACCGGGTTGATGTCCCACAGATGCGCGCGCTTGAATTCGATGCCCGGCGGCGACAGGCCCAGCGGCTTGTTGATGACCAGATCGGCGACCACCGCCATCATCCAGGCGATGGCGATGTTGGCGTAGAGCCCGAGCACATCGCCCAACGCCTCGAACACGTTCATCTCCATCAGCATGAACGCGATGAGCGCGTTGAACACCACCCACACCACGCGGCCCGGATGGCTGTGCGTGACGCGCGAGAAGAAGTTGCTCCAGGCCAGCGAGCCGGCATAGGCGTTGGTGACGTTGATCTTGATCTGCGAGATGACCACGAAGAGCGCCGTGGCAGCAACCGCCCAGCCGTAGTTAGGGAACACGTACTCGTAGGCCGCGAGGTACATCTGGTTCGGATCGACGGCCCGGTCGACCGGCACCATGTGCGTGATCGCCAGATAGGCCAGAAGCGCGCCACCGAGCATCTTGATCACGCCGAGAACGACCCAGCCCGGCCCGCCCGCCAGCACGCCGGCCCACCACCGCCCGCGTGTTGCTGCGGTACGTTCGGGCATGAAGCGCAAGTAGTCGGCCTGCTCGCCCATCTGCGTGATGAGCGCGATGCCAACCGTCAATGCCGCACCAAAAAGGCGCAGGTCGAAGCCGGCCGAGCCGCCTTTCTCACCGCTGTAGTGCGTAATCCCGGCAAAGGCGCCCGGATCGCGCACCACGACGAAGCAGAACGGCACGACCAGCATCAGCAGCCAGATCGGCTGGGACCAGAGTTGCAGGCGGCTGATGGCCGATACGCCGTGCGTCACCAAAGGGATCACGACCAGCGCGCAGATCAGGTAACCCCACACCGGCGGCACGCCCAGCGCGAGCTCCAGCGCATACGCCATCACCGCCGCTTCGAGCGCAAAAAAGATGAAGGTGAACGACGCATAGATCAGCGACGTCAGCGTCGAGCCGATATAGCCGAAGCCGGCGCCACGCGTCAGCAGGTCCATGTCGACGCCGTAGCGCGCCGCGTACACGCTGATCGGCAAGCCCGCCAGAAAGATGATGAGCCCCGTCACCAGGATGGCCCAGAACGCGTTGGCAAAACCGTACTGCACGAGCAGCGTGGCGCCTACCGCCTCCAGGATCAGGAACGAAGCCGCGCCGAAAGCCGTGTTGGCGACCCGCCATTCAGACCACTTGCGAAAGCGCTGCGGCGTGTAGCGCAGCGCGTAGTCTTCGAGCGTTTCGCTCGCGACCCAGCTGTTGTAGTCGCGCCGGACCTTGACGATGCGCTGTGGCGCTTCGTCGGGTCCAGGGGGCGTGGTGGGGTTCGGATTCACATTTTTTCGGTGCAGATTTCATGCCACGGCGCAGGCGCGCGCAAAGGACGGCATGACTGTTGCAACGCTCACCCGTTGCCCATAATGCCCTGATCATGGAACTCACTCCGCGCGAAAAAGACAAGTTGTTGATCTTCACTGCCGCCTTGCTGGCCGAACGGCGGCAGGCTCGGGGTCTGAAGCTCAACTACCCCGAAGCCATTGCGTTGATTTCTGCCGCCGTCATGGAAGGGGCGCGCGATGGCAAGAGCGTCGCCGAGCTGATGAGCGCCGGCCGCAGCGTGCTGACGCGTGCCGACGTCATGGACGGCATCGCCGAAATGATCCCCGACATCCAGGTCGAAGCGACCTTTCCCGACGGCACCAAGCTGGTGACGGTTCACCAGCCGATCGTTTGAAGCCCGACGACCACAACGACCATCACGAGGATCTCTTTTCATGCGCACCGCTTCTGTATCCACGAGCTTCATCGCCCTGCTCGCACTGCTGCCGCTCGCGGCCAGCGCGCACACCGGCGTCGACGGCGGACTGCACCATGGCCTGGTCAGCGGCTTCATGCACCCGCTGACCGGCGCCGACCATCTTGCGGCGATGGTGGCGGTAGGCCTCTGGAGTGCGCTGTCGGCACGTCGCGCCTGGCCCGATCTGTTGTGGGCGCCGCTCGGCTTCGCGGCGATGCTGCTGGTCGGCGCGCTGATCGGTCTGGCGGGCATTCAGCTGCCGGCGGTCGAGCCGATGATCGCGGCATCGCTGCTGGTGCTCGGCTTGCTCGTCGTCACGCAGAAGCATCTGCCGCCTGCCGCAGCAGCGGTGCTGGTCGGCGGTTTCGCGATTTTTCATGGCGTCGCGCATGGGCACGAGTTGGCGAACCAGTCCGGCGCGGCGCTGACGCTCGCCGGCATGGTGGCCGCGACGGTGCTGCTGCATCTGGCCGGCATCGCTGCCGGTTGGGCGCTGCGTCGCGGCAATGTCTGGCTGCCGCGCGCAGCAGGTGCCGCGGTGGTCGCACTCGGCGCCGTGCTGCTCGTGCAAGCCGCCTGAACGGAGCCCTCGCATGATCCCCGGCGAACTCTTCACCGACGAAGGCGACCACGCGCTCAACAGCGGCCGGCGCACGCTGACGCTCATCGTGCAGAACACCGCAGACCGGCCGATCCAGGTCGGCTCGCACTATCACTTTGCCGAGACCAACGGCGCGCTCGGCTTCGACCGAGAAGCGGCGCGCGGCATGCGGCTGAACATCGCGTCGGGCACTGCGGTTCGCTTCGAACCGGGCCAGCAGCGCACGGTCGAATTGGTCGACTTTGCCGGCGGCCGCGTGGTCTACGGCTTTCGTGGCCTGGTCCAAGGAAAACTCTAGATGGCAACGATCGGACGCCGCGCCTATGCGGAAATCTTCGGCCCCACCGTAGGCGACCGCGTGCGGCTCGCCGACACCGACCTCATCGTCGAAGTCGAGGCCGACTACACCTTGCGCGCCGGGGCCTACGGCGAAGAAGTGAAGTTCGGCGGCGGCAAGACGATTCGCGACGGCATGGCGCAATCGCAACGCACGCGCGACGGCACAGGCAGTGGCGCGACGGCCGGTGGCGCCGTCGACACGGTGATGACCAACGCGTTGATCCTCGACCACTGGGGCATCGTCAAGGCAGACATCGGACTGAAGGGCGGCCGCATCGTCGCCATCGGCAAGGCCGGCAACCCCGACGTGCAACCGGGCGTCGACATCGTGATTGGGCCCGGCACTGAAGTCATCAGTTGCGAAGGCAATATCGTGACGGCCGGCGGCATCGACAGTCACATCCATTTCATCGCGCCGCAGCAACTCGAAGAGGCGCTGACCTCCGGCGTGACGACCATGCTCGGCGGCGGCACCGGCCCCGCGACCGGCACCTTCGCGACGACCGCGACGCCCGGCCCGTGGCACATCGAACGCATGCTGCAGGCCGCCGACGCGTTCCCGATGAACCTCGGCTTTCTGGGCAAGGGCAACGCCAGCCTGCCGGACGCGCTGCACGAGCAGATCAATGCCGGCGTGATCGGCCTGAAGCTGCATGAAGACTGGGGCACGACGCCGGCAGCCATCAGCAACTGCCTTGACGTGGCCGACGCCACCGACACGCAGGTGGCGATCCATTCAGACACGCTGAACGAATCGGGCTTCGTCGAGAACACCATCGCGGCGGTCGGCGGGCGCGGCATCTGCGCCTTTCATACCGAAGGCGCGGGCGGCGGTCATGCGCCGGACATCCTGCGGGTGGTGGGTGAAGAGAACTTCTTGCCATCGTCGACCAACCCGACGATGCCGTACACGGTGAACACGCTCGACGAGCACGTCGACATGCTGATGGTGTGCCACCACCTCGACCCCGGCATCGCCGAGGACCTGGCCTTTGCCGAGTCGCGCATCCGAAAGGAAACCATCGCGGCCGAAGACATCCTGCACGACCTCGGCGCTATCAGCATGATGAGCAGCGACAGCCAGGCGATGGGCCGTGTGGGCGAAGTCATCATTCGCACCTGGCAGACGGCGCACAAGATGAAGGCGCAGCGCGGCTGGCTGGCACCGACCGGCCAGGGCGAACTGGTCGAGGCGCTGCAGCGCAACGACAACTTTCGCGCCAAGCGCTACATCGCCAAGTACACGATCAACCCGGCCATCGCGCACGGCATCGCACACGAAGTGGGCAGCATCGAGGTCGGCAAGTGGGCCGACCTGGTGGTGTGGAAGCCAGCGTTTTTCGGTGTGAAGCCGTTCACCATCATCAAGGGCGGCACCATCGCCATGGCCGCCATGGGCGACCCCAACGCATCGATCCCAACGCCGCAACCGGTGCATTACAGACCGATGTTCGGCGCCTACGGTGGTTCGCTCCACAAGAGCTCGCTCACCTTCGTGTCGCAGGCAGGGTTGGCAGCGGGCATCGGCGAAAAGTACGGTCTGCACAAGACGCTGGTGGCGGTTAAGAATGTGCGGGGCATCCGCAAGAAGCACATGGTCCACAACGGCCTGACGCCGAAGATGGAGATCGATACGCAGACCTATGCGGTGCGTGCAGACGGCCAGTTGCTGGTGTGCGAACCGGCGACCTCGTTGCCGCTGACGCAGCGGTACTTTTTATTCTGAAGCAGACGCTTCTTGAATATGCCGACGAATCCACGAAGCGAAACTCGGCTCATCCAAAGCGCCGGAAGCGAGGTCGAGCATCGTGAGTACGCATTCGGCATCGGGCGCCATCAACTCGAAGCGATTCAGCAAGAGAAACAGTTCAACCGCGACGAAGGCCGTTCGTTTGTTGCCGTCAATGAAAGGATGGTTACGAGCAATGCCAAAGCCATAGCTGGCAGCGATCGCAGCGACGTCCGGACTTTCGTAGGTGGCCAGTTGCTGTGGCCGCGCGAGCGCCGACGCGAGCAGATTTTTATCGCGTACGCCGGAGGCGCCTCCATGCTCGGCGAGTTGCGCCTCATCGACAGCGTGCGCCACTGCACTGTCGAGCCAATGCCAGTCGCGAGATGCCAAACTCATTTGGCAAGTTCACGCAAAACATCGCGCCGCTTTTTCATGATGCGTCGCGCCGCCGTCATTTGCGCCTCGAATTCGGCGTTGTACGGCGTCAACATCACACCGTTCGCCGCCTCCGTCCAAAACACGGTGTCGCCCTTGCCCAGCTGCAGTCGCGCGAGCAATTCTTTTGGCAGGATCACTCCAACGGAGTTACCGATCTGGGTAAGTTTGAGTGCAGACATAGGCGGCCTTGAGTTATAACAAATGTTATACTATCTTGCTACGCGAGAGAGTACAAGCGTTGCGCCGCCAACTAACGACCCAGCCACTTTTCTCGACTCAGATACAGCAACAGCAACAGCAACAGCAATAGCAATGCGCCGTCGAACAATTCGCAAGACGTCTTTGCGACCATCGAAAAGTTGGCCGACGTCCGCACCAAGGGTTTCCTGAGCGACGAAGAATTCGCCGCCAAGAAGTCCGAGTTGCTAAGCCGTGTCTGACCGCGCCTGACCACGCCGACTCGCACACACCGTTCTTTCTCCATCCTGCTTTTTTTGCCCCCATGCTGACTGCCAACAAACTGATGCCCCAGGGCAAGGGCCTCGCGCCCGTGCTGCTCAAGCGTGCTGCCACCATCGAACTCGACTGGGACGTTCGCCAGAAGAGTCGCTTCGACACCATCGATTCGCAAGGCCGGCAGGTCGGCATCTTCTTGCCACGCGGCACTGCGGTGCGCGGGGGCGACGTGCTGGTGGCCGAAGACGGCTCGCTGATCCGGGTGATCGCGTCGCCGCAGCCGGTGCTGGTCATCACCCATTGCACCGAACACGGCACGCCCTTCGATCTGACACGCGCGGCCTACCACCTGGGCAATCGTCACGTGCCTATAGAGCTCAAGCCCGACCACCTCAAGATCGAGCCCGACCATGTGCTGGCCGCCATGCTGCGCTCGATGCACCTGATCGTGCGCGAGGCGGAAGAGGCCTTCGAGCCGGAGGGCGGCGCATATGGCGCGCATGCATCCGGCGACCATGGCAAGGCGCCCGTCGGCCCGGTGCTCCACCCCGACGCCTATGCACAGCCGCAAGACAATGGCCATCCGCACAGCCATGAGCAAGGTCATGACCACGGGCACGATCACGACGGTCCGCACCACGCGCACTGACCTGCATGCCTGACCCTGCCGCGCCTGTGGGCGCCCTGCCGGCCTCCAGCCTTCTCCAGCTCATCTGGCTGGCCTCGCCGGCGCTGCCCATCGGCGGCTTCTCGTACTCCGAAGGCATCGAGGCCGGCGTCGAATGGGCCGGCCTTGCAACGGAAGCGGCAGCCTCCGACTGGCTGGTAGATCAGCTGCATCTGACCCTGGCACGCGGCGACCTGTCGATCGTCGCCCAAGCCATCGACGCCTGGCGCACGCAAGACGCCGAGCGCCTCGCCCGCCTCAACGCCTGGGTGCTGCAGACCCGCGAGACCGCCGAGTTCCGCTTGCAGACCGAGCAGATGGGCCGCTCGTTCGTCGAATGGCTGAAGCTGCATCACGACGACGTGGTGGCCTCCTTCGACAAGATGCCGGTGACCTACCCGATCGCATTCGCCTTTGCCGCATCGCGCACGCAAGCCACCGTGCGCGATGGCTGCCTCGCCTTTGCGTTTGGTTGGGCAGAGAACATGACAGGCGCCGCGGTCAAGTGCGTGCCGCTCGGCCAGAGCGCCGGCCAACGCATGCTGGGCCGGCTGGCTGCTGAAATTCCGCATGCGGTCGACCACGCCATCGCACTCGGCGACGACGATCGTCAGGCCTTCTCTCCCATGCTCGCCGTGCTTTCCGCGCGGCACGAAGCCCAGTATTCACGCCTCTTTCGAAGCTAAGGTCCACACCATGTCCTCCGCCCTGCACCACATCCCCAACCGCACCAAGAAACTGCCGCCGCTGCGCGTGGGCATCGGCGGTCCGGTCGGCTCGGGTAAGACGACGCTGCTCGAAATGCTGTGCAAGGCGATGCGCGACAAGTACGACCTGATCGCCATCACCAACGACATCTACACCAAGGAAGACCAGCGCATCCTGACGGTCGCCGGTGCGCTGCCGGCCGAACGCATCATGGGTGTCGAGACCGGCGGCTGCCCGCACACTGCCATCCGGGAAGACGCGTCGATCAACCTCGAAGCCATCGACCGCATGCTGGGCGAGTTTCCGAACGCAGACGTGGTGTTCGTCGAGAGCGGCGGCGACAACCTGGCCGCCACCTTCAGCCCCGAGCTGAGCGACCTCACGATCTACGTGATCGACGTCGCCGCCGGCGAAAAGATCCCGCGCAAGGGTGGCCCCGGCATCACCAAGAGCGACCTCTTCATCATCAACAAGACCGACCTGGCGCCCTACGTTGGCGCCAGTCTGGAAGTGATGGAAGCCGACACCAAACGCATGCGCAAGCAGCGGCCCTACGTCATGACCAATCTCAAAACCAAGACCGGGCTGGCCGAGGTGGTCGCGTTCATCGAAGAGCGGGGCATGCTGGCCGAAGCCTGAGCAGCGGAGCGCGACGCGTCAGCGCGCGCCGCGACTTCGACCACGGGTTTTCCCGAAGCCGGAGGGAAGTTGGGACGTCGCGCAGCCATTTCACGGCTGTCGCGGCATCTGGTTTGAATCCAATGTGAACTTGTTCACGTAAAGCTTTGGCTAGCGTGAATCCGACCGGGAAATTCGGCCGGATCAAGCAGCACCGGGCCTCTCAAACCAAACCAACTTTCGAGGTGAAGTGATGAAATTGACAAGACTTCCAATTCAGGCCTGCGCGCTGGCGTTGTGCGCCATCGCCGCGGGCGGCGCGCTCGCATCGAGCCACCGCGAGGCGCCGTCGATTGCCGGGTCGCCCAAGCTCGACGGCACCGACTTCTACATGTTCCGCAGCTACGACCCAGCCCGTGCGGCCTACACGACGCTGATCGCCGATTACCAGCCGGACCAGAGCCCGTACGGTGGACCCAATTACTTCAACATGGATCCGAACGGCTTGTACGAGATCCACATCGACAACGTCGGCGACGGCAAGGAACACATCACGTTCCAGTTCCGGTTCCAGAACACGTTGCGTGACATCGCCCTTCCCATTGACGGCGTGAAGACCTCGATTCCACTGGTGCAAGCCGGCGGCATCACCGGCCCGAACCAGCCGACCAGCAATCTCCGCGAGACCTACACGGTGAATGTGGTGCGTGGCCCGCGTCGGGGTAGCCTGGGTGACCCGGTCAAGAAGCTCGACGGCACCACCGTGTTCGACAAGCCGACCGACAACATCGGCGAGAAAACTTTCGGCGTGGCGCCGGGCTATGCCAACTACGCAGCCCAGCACGTGTACGACGTCACCATCCCCGGATGTGATGCGCCGGGCAAGGTCTTCGTGGGTCAGCGAAAAGATCCCTTCGTCGTCGCGCTCGGTCCGATTTTCGACCTGATCAATCTCGCACCGCTGGGCTCCGTCAACGTACCGAATTCCGATTCGCTGGCCGGCAAGAACATCACGTCGCTCGAAATGGAAGTGCCCACCTCCTGCCTGACCACAGCCGGCAGCACCATCATCGGCGGCTGGACGACGTCCAGCGCACGTCAGGGGCGACTTGTCGCCAGCCCGCCGAAAAGCGGCCACGGCACCACCTACCTCAACGGTGGCGCATGGACCCAGGTGTCGCGTCTCGGCATGCCGCTCGTCAACGAACTCGTGATCGGGCTGAAGGACAAGGATCGCTTCAACAATTCGCAACCGAGTGACGACAAGCAGTTTCTGCCGTACGTGACAAACCCCGCGTTGCCAGCGCTGATCGAAACCTTGTTCCCATCGGCCAAGGCACCGACCAAGTTCCCGCGCACCGATCTGGTTGCCACATTCCTGACGGGCATCGACGGGCTCAACAAACCAGCCAACGTCGTGCCGTCGGAAATGCTGCGTCTGGAAACGAAGATCGCGCCGACCCCGATGGCGAACCAGAGCAACCTCGGCGTGGCCGGTGGCGACCTCGCGGGCTTCCCGAACGGACGTCGCCCGGGTGACGACGTGGTGGACATCGAGTTGCGCGTGGCCATGGGTGCACTCTGCGTGTTGACCACCGATACCGACAAGTTCAAGCTTGGCTGCAAGCCATCGGACGCACCGGCCGGTAGCCTGCCATTTACCGATGGCGCACTGCAGACGCCAGCCGCGTTCCCTGCCGTGTTCCCATACCTCAACACGCCGCTGCCAGGCGCCGTGACCCAGCAGCAGCCGTAAGGAGTTAGCACCATGAAGAACAAGCTTCTGAAACTGGGCGTCGCGCTCGCTGCGGCACTCGTGCTCACGGCCTGCGGCGGTGGCGGCGGCGGAGGTGGCTATGTGCCGATCGGGACAGCACCGCCGGCGCAGAACCCTCCGCCGCAGACCACGCAGCCCCCCATGATGGCGGATGCCTACGACAGCTTCATTTCGTATGTGAAACAGCTCGTGGCAGGTACCTCGGAGACCGCCCCACCGGCCGACGTGTCGAAGTTCGACCCGCCGCCGACATCGGAAACCAAAGACCCGGTCTCTACGCAATAGAGAAGGCTCAGTGGTCGCGTTCGCATGATCCGATACGGTGCTGTCGCAGCCTCGCTGCTCGCGGCGGTACTGTCGGTCTTCGTCGCCAGCGGCACGGCACACGCCGTGCCGCGGGTGCCGACGAGCGACAACGAGATCGTCGAATCGCTTCCCTCCGTGGCAGGCTGGTCACGCGAGGAGCGTCGTCTCCGTCGCGAACTGGTGCAACGGCCGCGCGACGAGGGCACCGCCCTCGAAGCCGCCAAAACTTACCTCGATCTCGCGCGCTCGCAAGGCGACGCGCGCTACGCCGGCTACGCCATGGGCGTGCTGCAGGCATGGCAACCACTCACGGCGACCACGCCCAACCGCATCCTAGTGATGCATGCGACGGTCGCCCAATTTCTTCATGACTTCGATGGCTCGGAGCGCACGCTCAAGCTCGCGCTTACTGCCGACGCGTCTAACGCCCAGGGCTGGCTCACGCTGGCGACGATCCTCCGAGTGCGCGGCCGCTATGCCGATTCGGATGCGGCATGCCGCTCGCTGGTCAAGCTGCGACAGAACCTCTATGCCGTGGCGTGCTTGGCCGAGAACGCGGGCCTGCGTGGCGACCATCGCGGCGCGCAGGAGTCGTTGCAAAGCCTGCTCGACAGTCCGCCGCTGAAAGATCCGCGTCAGAACGCGACGCGGCAATGGCTATTGACGACGGTGGCAGAAATCAATGAACTGGCAGGCCGTGCGCCCGCTGCCCATACCGCCTACCGCCAGGCACTGGGCGCCGAGCGCGCAGGCTACGACGTGCTGGCCTACAGCGACTTTCTGCTGAGCCAGAGCCGACCGGCTGAAGTCTTGCCCCTGCTCAAGTCCGAGCCGCGCAGCGACGCCGTGTTGTTGCGCATCGTCATGGCCACGCAACGGCTCGGCGAACAAAAGAAGTTGACCGCTGCGCAACGCGCAACGGCGCAGAGCGACGTGGACGAGCTAGCGGCGCGCTTCGATGCCGCGGCGCTTCGGCCCGGCAGCACGGTGCTGCATGCGAGAGAACACGCGATGTTCGCGCTCGACGTACAAAAGGATGCGCGCCGCGCGCTCGAGCTCGCGCGGCTCAACGTGCAATTGCAGCGCGAGCCGATCGACCTGCTTGTGTTCGCACGAGCCGCCGCCACGGCCAACGACGATGCGGCGCGTGCAGAAGTCAAGGCGTTGATGCGGCAAATCGGGCTGCGCGATGCGCGGGTCGATGCGGTCTTGTGATGAGGCGTGCCTTTGTCGTTCGCGTCCTTGCTGTGCTGGCGATCGGCATCGTGTTCATCCTTCCAGCGCAAGCCCACAAGGCCAGCGACGCCTACCTGCAGTTGAGCCGCGCCGGCGACCAGTTGAACTTGCGCTGGGACATCTCGCTGCGCGATCTCGACGCCATGCTCGACATCGATAAAGACGGCGACCAGAAGCTGAGCTGGGGCGAAGTCAAAGCACGCATGGACGACATTCGTGCCTATGCGCTGGCGCACCTGCAATTGCAGCAAGGGCGCTGCGTGTTGAACGAAGCGCAGCCGCCCGCCATCGAAAGCCGCGTCGACGGCACCTACCTCGTGCTGCAGCTGCAGTCGCAGTGCGCTGCGGGCGATCGCCTCGATGTCGACTACCGGTTGTTCAAGGAAGTCGACCCGACGCACCGCGGCTTGTTGCGCGTCGACATGGGCAGCGCTGCGGCTCCAGCGCTGCGGTCGCTCGATCCGGTGGGCGGAGCAGTTGCTGTGGCGCTGCCGCACGATGCGACGACTGCGTCACCCTCACCTGAATCCTCCGGCGACACCAGCTTTCTCCTCGACGGCATCCATCACATCCTGATCGGCTACGACCACATCCTGTTCCTGATCTGCCTGCTGCTGCCCGCAGTGCTGGTGCGCACGCGCGAGGGCTGGCGGCCGGTAGCGCGGTGGCAGCAGGCGGTGTGGCCGATGTTGGCGACCGTCACGATGTTCACCCTGGGCCACTCGATCACGCTGGCGCTGGCGGGGCTCAAGATCGTGTCGCTTTCACCGCGCCTCATCGAGCCGGCCATCGCGCTCACCATCATCGTGGCGGCGGTCGACAACATCGTGCCGGTGCTGCGCGGGCGCCGTCGCATCTTCACTTTTCTGTTCGGCCTGATTCACGGCTTCGGCTTTGCGAACGTGCTGGCCGAGCTCGACTTGCCAGTCGCGAGCTTCGTGTCGGCATTGCTGAGATTCAACCTCGGCGTAGAGGCCGGCCAGTTGATCATCGTGACCATGGCGCTGACGGTCCTGCTGGCACTGCGGTCTTGGCGACGCTATCCGCCAGTCGTGTTGCGCGGCGGTTCGGTCTTTGCGGTGATCGTTGCCGCGCTGTGGTTTATCGAGCGGGTCTTCGACCTGAAGATCCTGCCGATCTAGAAGCTCTGCTTGGAGCAGGCAGCTTGCCGACCACTTGCTCATCAGCGCTGAGTGGTCGCCGTTGCCCGCGCGGCGACTGTAGCCTGGGAAGTCAGGGGTCGAAGCGGCGCCAGCGACCACGCGCCCACATGGATCGAGCTCGACTGGCCGGCGAGCTGAACGCTCAGACCTGCTAAGTTTTTTTCGATGGGACCTTCGACGCGTTCTTCGGGAAGTCCAGCACGTCCATCGCTTCCTTCAGGCTTTGCGCCGCACCCGCCAAGTCGTCCCACGGCTTGTTGCCGACGTCGAGGCGGCCGTGAATGTTCGCGAGCTTCCACTGGTCGCCGCCGGTGACGTGGTCGATCTCGTCCCAGCCGATTGGCACCGACACGCCAAGGCCCGGCCGGGAGCGCAGCGTCCATGCACACGCCGTCGTGGCGCCGAACCCGTTGCGCAGGTAGTCGACGAAGATCTTGCCGACGCGATTGCGTGGCCCGCTCTTGGCAACGAACATCTGTGGCAACGTGCTCGCCAGATGCTGGACGATGGCTTGCGAAAAGTCCTTCACGGTGTCCCAGTCGAGTTGCTTGCGAATGGGCACCACGACATGCAGGCCCTTGCCGCCGCTGGTTTTCACGAAAGACCTCAACTCCAGTTCTTCCAGCAACACACGGACCAGCTTGGTCGCTTCCTGGATGGTCGCCCAGCTGACGCCCTGGCCGGGGTCGAGGTCGAAGGTCATGCGGTCGGGCTTGCCGATGGATGTCTTCACCGCATTCCACGTGTGGAACTCGATCACGTTCATTTGCGCTGCCGACAGCAGGCCTTGCATGGTCGGTATTTCGAGGTAGCGGCCGTGGTCGGGATCGAGCGCGGGGTCGAGCTCACGCACGCCGGGCAGCTTGTATTTGTCCAGGTGCTTTTGAAAAAACAAACTGCCGGCGATGCCATCCGGCGCACGCAGCAAGGACACCGGGCGGTTCTTTAAGTGGGGCAGCATCAAGGGCGCAATCAACGCGTAGTAGCGGACGATGTCGATCTTGGCGGCGCCGGTGCTGGCGTCCACTACGCGATCCGGGCTGGACACCTTGAAACCCGCGGGCAATGAGGTCGCGAGCGAAGGCTTGTCTGCTGCGGTCTTGGCGGTCTTGGCGGTCTTGCTGGATGCAGGCAACGATTTGCTTGCCTCCTTGGTCGCTCTTTTGGCTGGCACCTCGGCCGGCACTTCACTCGATGTCTTCCCCGACATCGACGCATTTTGAACATGCACCGGTTTCTCCCGCACGATGGCTGTCGGCGGCTTGTCCGTTCTCAGCCCATGGAACACAGAATGGCGCACGCTGCCTGTCGTCGTCCATTCGCCGAAAGAGACTTCTGCGATGAGTTTGGGCTGGACCCAATGGGCCTTGCGATCGATCGCAGTCTTCGCAGAGAACGGGCTCTTGTCGGCCGCGAGCGCATCGAGTTGCTTCCGCAATTGCGCCAGCGATTGCGCGTTGAAGCCGGTGCCGACGTTGCCTGCATAGCGCAGTGCACCCTTGTCGTCGTGCACACCCAGCAAGAGCGACCCGAGACCAGCGCGCGAACCCTGCGGATCGGTCCAACCACCGATGACGAACTCCTGCCGCTGGGTGCATTTGAGCTTGATCCAGTCCGGCGAACGGCTGGCGCGATAGATGGAATCCTTGCGCTTGCCGATGACGCCTTCAAGGCCGAGCTTGCATGCCGACAGCGTGATATCGCGGCCCGGCGCGTCGAACTCGTCGCTGAAACAGATCGCATCGGAATCGATGCCGTCGACCAGCGACTTGAGGAGGCCACGCCGGTTTTCCAACGCCACTTCGCGCAGGTCTTGTCCGCCGCAGAACGGCAGATCGAAAACGAAGTAGACGATGTCTTTGGTGCGCGCCTTGTCGAAGGCGTTCTGCAGCGCCTGGAAGTCCGGCACGCCCGCGCTGCCATGGACGACGATCTCACCGTCTAGCCAGCACGGTGGCAACCCGGCCTTGCGCAACGCTTCGGCCAGGTGCTCGAGCTTGTGCGTCCAATCGTGGCCGTTTCGGGTGAAGAGATTGACGTTGACGCCGTCGACGCGTGCCAGCAAACGGTAGCCGTCGAACTTGATCTCGTACAGCCAGTTGGCAGGGTCGGACGGTGGCGCGTCGACCAGCGTGGCGAGCTGCGGCTTGAGCGCGGCCGGGAGCTTGGCGCGCTTGATCCCGGGAATGCCGACGGGCTCGATTGGTGAGTCATCCGCCTTAGGGGTCTTCATCGTGCGTTCCCCTGCATCCGGTGCTGGCAACTTCGCGACGCTATCGGGCAGCTCATCGACCACGCTGTACTCGGTGGCGGAGCGCTCGTATGCATCGTGCTCCTTGATGAGCAGCCAGGGCGGTTGCTTGTCGGCGTCCCTGCCCTTCATGCGCACGAGGGTCCAATGCCCATGCAACTTGTGGCCATGCACCTCGAACTTGAGCTTGCCGGTGCGATAGCCTTCGCGCGCGTCGCCGATCGGCGCCCAGGTGCCTTTGTCCCAGATGATGACCTTGCCGGCGCCGTACTGCTTATCCGGGATCTGCCCTTCGAAGCTGTTGTAAGCGATGGGATGGTCTTCAACCTGCACTGCCATGCGCTTGTCCGCCGGGTCGAAGCTCGGACCCTTGGGCACAGCCCAGCTTTTCATGGTGCCGTCGAGCTCGAGGCGCAAGTCATAGTGCAGGCGCGTCGCCCAATGTTTCTGGATGACGAACTGCAGACCGCGCTTGGACTCTGCACGACTCTCGCCGCCGTCCTGCGGCTCGGGCGTGATCGAGAAGTTCCGCTTGGCCTTGTAAGGCCCGAGTGCATCGTGTTTGGCCATGGCGATGCAGCCTAAGCCCGAGTCCCCTTCATGCACTGTAGGACGGCGCAGCGTCGCTGCATGAGGTCAGGTGAGAAGCCCGAGCCTTTGCCGGCGCGCAAGCTCTGCGCCGCGATGCGGCCGAGTTCTTCGGGACAGCCGGTTGGCGGAGAGCGTTCGCGCTGCTCCGCGACGGTACAGCACTCTGCCGCCGAGCACCTTGATTCGGGCCCGGTTCGGGAAGTCGACGCTCAGTGCTTGATCAGCAACTTGATAACGTAGACGATGAACGCGCAGATCAGGATGGCGGCAACGATGCGTCCCCACGGCAGCCCGCCGTGCGACCGCGCCTGCACGAAATCCGCCCGGCTCAACGGCGTGAACTTGCTGTGGTCCGGCTTGTCTCGCGCCCAATCATGGAAGTTGTCGCGCTCGGTGTTCATGTAAGTCATTGTACTTACACCTTGAAGCACTGTTAACGCCATTCAGGGGCAAAAACATACCTCTCGTCACCTGCTGCCAAGGGCGACTCAGCGTGCGCCGGTCGCGTACTTCGCTTCCAGCGCATCCAGCGCCGGCTTGCCTACCAGCCGCTGCCGCTCCGCGAACGACACGACCAGGGCAGGGTCCTCGTCGATGCGCCCCGTCTCACGCAGCACTGTCAGCGCTTTCTGCATGCCAGCGACGGCGCCCTGCAACGCCGCATTGGCATAGAGCACCAGGCCGTAGCCCAGCCCGGCCAGTTCGTTGGCGCCGAAGATCGGCGTCTTGCCGCCGATCACCATGTTCATCAACTGCGGCCGCACCAACCGCTGCGGCAGCGCGCGAATCTCGTCGACCGTGGTCACGGCTTCGACGAACAGGATGTCGGCACCCGCTTCGCTGAACTTCTGCGCGCGTTCGAGTGCCGCCTCGAAGCCCTGGGTAGCGCAGGCATCGGTGCGCGCGAGGATGAGCAGGTCAGGGTCGGTGCGGGCGTCTACCGCGGCCTTGATCTTGGCGACGGCTTCGTCGGTGCTGATGACATCCTTGCCGGAGAAGTGGCCGCAGCGCTTGGGCGCGACCTGGTCTTCGAACTGGATGCAATCGGCGCCGGCACGTTCGAGCACGCGCACCGTGTGCCGCACGTTCAGCGCGTTGCCGAATCCGGTGTCGGCATCGACGATCAGCGGCAGGCTGACCGCGTCGCGGATTCGCGCCGTATGGTCTGCGATCTCGTGCAGGCCCATGAAGCCCTGGTCGGGCAGGCCGAACCACATGTTGGTGACGCCGGCGCCGGTGATGTAGATGGCCTCGAATCCCAGGTCCTCGATGACGCGGGCGGAGAGGGCGTTGAAGGCACCTGGCACCAGCACGCCGCGGCGCGCCTCGGCCAGCGCGCGAAGGGTTTTGCGTGGGCTGCTTGACATGAGGTGGAGGGTAACTCCCCTTAATCCTCCATCCTCCGCACTCGGTGCTCGCGCGACCAAGCAGGTGTGCGCCTCGCTGTGGCTTCCCGAGAGCTGGCCCCATCCGACTCCGGCGGGCTGCCGGCTTCGATGAAAAGGCGCTTGATCATCGGGTAGCGCGCTCGCACCTCGCGCTGCAGCGTCGAGATGGTGGCGGCCGCCTGGTCGGTGGCGGTGCCGTCGTCGAAGTCGAGATCGATGGTCACCAGCGCGTCATCGGGCCCGATGTACATCGACAGAATTTCCCCGACGCCGTTGACGCCCGGATGCGCCAGCGCCAAAGCACGAATCTCGCGCGCGGTTTCCGGGCGAATGCCCTCACCTATCAGCAACCCGCGCGACTCGCGAATGAGCAACACCGCCACGCCCACCAACAGCACCCCGATGACCACCGACGCCGCGCCGTCGAGCGCCGGCATGTCGAGCCGGTGACTGGCGTAGATGCCGACGGCCGCGACCAGCAGACCGGCCAGTGCCGCCGAATCTTCGGCCAGCACCGTGTAGGTCGTCGGGTCCTTGCTGCGGTGGAGCGCTGTCCAAAACGGCTGCCCGTGGGTCTGGCCAATAAACTGCTTCAGTGCGATGGTGAAGCTCGTGCCTTCGAAGACGAAAGCGGCGGCCAGCACGATGTAGTTCCATATTGGATCGCGCATCGGCTCGGGATTGCGAATGTGCTGGATACCTTCATAGAAAGACACGCCGCCGCCCAGACCGAAGATCAGCACCGCCACGATCAGGCTCCAGAAATAGAGCTCCTTGCCATGCCCGAAAGGGTGCTCCGGCGTTGCGGGCCGCTGGCTCAGCCTGAGGCCGACCAGCAGCAAGATACCGTTGAAAGTATCGACCGCCGAGTGAATGCCCTCCGACAGCATGGCCGAGCTGCCCGTGACGCCGGCGACGACGAACTTGGTGATGGCGATCGCCACGTTGGCGCCGATCGCGCCATAGATTGCAATTTTGGATTTGGCCATGCGTGCATGTTGACGGAACCCGGTCGATCAGCCTGTGGGACTGTCGAGCGTCAGGCTGAGTCAGCGCAATCCACGCGTGTCCCATATCTGCCGCCGTGCTGAATCGCGCGCGTACCGATGGCGTCTTTCACGCCGTCATTGTCTCCAGAACGCGAACACCGAGGTTCTCTTTTCGAGGGTTTTCCCTAGGTTTTCCGATTCAAAATTCAGCCCATGGACAGCAATCGACACCACTTCCGGACCCGTCGAGTCATCCAGAACACCCAAGGAAATTGAAATGAACAGCTCGAAGATCATCGCCGCCGTTGCACTCACACTCTTCGCCGCCGCTGGCGCGCAAGCCGAAACCTATGACGGCGTGCACGCGCTGACGCATGAAGCCAACCGCACGCAGGTGCAGGCTCAGGGCGTTGTCGCCGCACACAGCGACAACCCATACGCTGAAGGCGCCGACTCGGGTGTGCTGACGATCGCGTCGTCGACCGACCGCAGCGTGGTCCGTGCGCAAGCCGTCGCTGCAGCGCACAGCCCTAATCCGTACGCTGATGGCTACGGACAAGGCGTCTTGACGCTGGCCGGCAGCACGCTCGACCGTGCCACGGTGCGCGCACAAGCTCGCGCTGCGACACGCGGCATCAACTCGGCGTCGCTGTAAGAACCGGTGCGCGCCGGGACATAATCCTGGCGCGCAATTTGCATCCGGCAGAGCGCAGAGTAGAAGCGTTCAGCCCGGGGCGAGTTTTCGCATTTTTCGCAGCCGCGGCAGGAAATTGCTCTTTCAAGTTCGTATCCCCACACGCAACCCGAAGGACTTTTCATGCTTGTCACCCAACAACCCGTTTTTCGCAAGTTCTGGCATGCCGTTATGCCGCTGACCGAACTTGCCCACGGCCCCAAACCTTTCAAGCTGCTCGGCGAAGACATCGTGCTCTTCATGGATGCCGACGGAGAGCCGGCCGCGCTGCGCGACCGTTGCTGCCACCGCACCGCGAAGTTGTCCAAAGGCTGGTGCGTCGATGCCGAGGGCAAAGCCTGCGGCCAGGGCGCGATTCAGTGCGGCTACCACGGCTGGACCTACGACCGCAGCGGCCAGGTCGTTCGCATTCCCCAATACGAAGCAGACCGCGCGATCTCGCCCGACTACAAAACGCCGGCCTACCACTGCACCGCTCGCTACGGCTTCGCCTGGGTGGCGCTCGAAGACCCGATCGCCGACATTCCGGCGATTCCCGAATTCGACGACCCGGGCTATCGCACGATCTTCCAGTTCTACGAAACCTGGGACACCAGCCCGATGCGCGCGCTCGAAAATTCGTTCGACAACTCGCACTTCAGTTTCGTGCATCGCGGCACTTTCGGCGTAGCTGCCAGCCCGAAGCCGAGCAAGTACAACCTGGTCGAGAACGACAACGGGTTCTATGCCGAGACGGTGATCGAAGCGGTCAACCCGGAGAAGTTTCACGCCGTCAGCGGCGTGACAGAGCCGATCACGACGCGCCACATGCGCAACGCCTACTTCTTGCCCTTCTCGCGCCGGCTCGACATCGAGTATCCAGCGCCGACCGACGGGGACGGACAACCTGTCAAGCCAGGCAAGCGACACATCATCATCAACTGCTTCACGCCGATCGACGATGGCCGCATGCAGCTGTGCCAATGGCTCTTTCGCAACGACACCGAAGCCGACTGCGCCGCGCAGATGTTGACGGCCTTCGATGAAGAGATCACGCGCGAAGACAAGGACATCCTCGAATCGACCGACCCCGATGCGCTGGTCGACACGCGCCGGCGCGGCGTCGAATATTCGATGGATTCCGATCGGCCCGGCATGCTGATCCGAAAGCATCTGATGCAATTGCTGTCCAAGCATGGCGAGGCCGAAGTCCACCGCGCCATGAAGGTCGTCACGCTACGGCAGGCCGCCTGATCAGACGGCTTTGTCGTCCTTATCACCGCTGCCATTGAGCATGTCGCGCAGCATTGCAAGCGCCGCTTCCGCCGTGGGCGCCATGGCGGTCGAGCGCGTCAGCATCAGGTTCATGCGCTGGCCCAGGCCTTCGACCAGCACGCCGCTTTGGGTCTCGCGCAGATTGCCGTCCGAACCTGGCGTGGTCGGGATGACCGCGGCCACGCGGCCGGCGTAGGTGCCTTCGGGCACGCCGTACGTGACCACCGGCTTCTGCAGGGCAACGGCAAAGCCGACTTCGAAAGCCGTGCCCGAATCCGGCTCGACACCTCGAAAGCTCATCAAGTTGGCGATCACGCCGTCGGCCTCGTGCATGAGCGCCACGTTGCCGTCGTAGATGCGCTGCGCCATTTCATCGTCGGTTCCGACGAATCCTTCGGAAATCCCGCCATCGGACGGCACCAGGCCGACCATGCCGAGACGTTCGCAATGGGCCAGCAAGCTCTGGAAAATCTGCTTGCTGTCGGGAAAGAAAACGTCGGGCCCGGCGAGGTAGACGCGCGGACCGCTGGCCCTGGCTTTCATTTCTTGCATACCGTCTCAAGCCAGCGGCAGTTCGATAGTGCCAGCCAGCAGAACCTGATCGATGCGCTCGGCGCTGGCGATGACAATAGCGCGCTCAGACGAGTTGGCACGCTCTCCCACCACGCGCCACAGGCAGCGAATCGAGCCCGCGTCGAGCGCACTCGTCGGTTCGTCCAGCAAGGTCAACGCCCGACCGGAAGCCAGCGCGCTCGCCAGCCAGACCTTGCGCTTGGAGCCGGTCGACAACATGTACATCGGCTTGTCGATGTGCGGCGTCAACGAAAACCCATCGACCATGTCTCGCCACGCGCGCTCGTCGAATGCCGCGTCGCCCTCGCGCAAGGTCGCCGTGCATGCGCGCGCCGTCACCTGATCGAAAATCGATGTCGCCGAATCGACGAAGAACACGTTGCGTCGATAGGCTTCAGGGCTCTCGTCCAATCTCACGCCCGAGAGCGTCAATCGGCCGCCGGCGGGCTGCACGCCGGCCATGATCCGCAGCAAGGTCGATTTGCCGCCGCCGGTATCGCCGAACATGAGTGTCACGCCGGAGCCGATCGATGCAGACCAACCACTGGCAAGGGGCGATTGCTCCGGATAAGTGAAGTTCAAATCCTGTATTCGCAGGACGGGGAGATTCAACGCGGTGTTCATCGGCGCCACCGTACCTCAATGCCGAAAGCCGACCTGCGGAACCGCCGTTCAGCAGGCTCTTTGTAGGAAAGCTTCTCGTGTTGAGGCCGACACGTCGACGCGTTGCTACGAAGCGCGTTGAACAGGCTCCACAAACACACCAACATCCCCGGAGTCACCATGCGAACCCACGTTCTTGCCATCGCCGTTTTATCTTTTGCCGTCCTGAGCGGTGCCGCCGAAGCCAAGGGCTGTCTGAAGGGCGCTGCAGTCGGTGGCGTCGCGGGCCACGTCGCCGGCAAGCATGGCGTATTGGGTGCCGCAGCCGGTTGCGCCATCGGCCACCACGAAGCCGCCAAGAAAGACAGCGAGTCTGCGGCCAAGGCGCAAGCTCAGGCAGCCACGCAATCTGCTGCAGCACCAACCCAGCCGCTGAAGAAATAAGACACCCGCAATCGACCCGCGTCGGCCAGCCGTTCGCTAGTCCGGCACGGATTCGCTGACGGCATCTGTGGGCTGCACAAACAACAACGCGCGCCCGCTTCCGCTCGACTTCGCAAGGTACATCGCCGCATCGGCAGCGCGCAACAGCGCATCGGCGCCCGTACCCGAGGCAGGGTAGAGCCCCACGCCTACGGAAGTGCCGAGGTGGAGCACGTGCCCTTCGATTTGCATCGGCGTGCGAAAGCCGTCGAGCAAGGTTTGCGCGAACATCATCGCGCCCGCCGGCCCGTCGACCTGACGCCTGAGGATCGCGAACTCATCGCCGCCCAGCCTCCCGACCACGTCGGATACGTCGACCAATCGCCGCATGCGATCGGCCACCTGCACCAGCACCTTGTCGCCGATCGCGTGACCGAAGTGATCGTTGATCGACTTGAACTTGTCGAGGTCGATGAAGTACACGGCAAAGATTTCACCGGTGCTTTGTGACTCATCCGTCGCGTCATGAAGCTCTTCGAGAAACACCTCGCGATTGGTCAGCGCGGTGAGACCGTCGTGCTGCGCCATGTGCCGAATACGCTCTTCACTGCGCTTGCGCTCGGTGATGTCGGCATAGGTGCGGACGACGCCGCCGCCCTCGATCGGCACGCTCTGGATTTCCACCACTTGTCCGTTCGGACGCATGCGGTCGTAGCTGTGCGGCCGATCGAGAATGCCGCCGCCACGAACAAAATCGAGCACATCCTGCGGCGTGTGCATGAACTCGTCGCTGGCCCATTGATGCGCCAGCACCTGGCCGAACGTCGGTCTGGACGCCATCAATTCCGGCGGCAGATCGAGCAGTTCCATCGCACGTCGGTTGCAGACTTCGACCACCCTGTCGGCGTTCACCATCATGATGCCCTGCTCCATTCGGTCGAGCGTGGCTTCGAGCAGCATCGACTTGCTCTGCAACTGAGCCTCACTCTCCCTGGCGCGTGCTTCGGCAACGCTCAGGAGGTGGTGCTGGCGCTTGAGCAGGGTGATGTCGACATGCACGAAAAATCCCTTGCCATCGGGGCTGCGCTGCGCGATGACACGACTCCACCGGTCGCGGGGCAGCGGCAGTTCGAAGGGCGCGCCGGCAAAACGCATGTTGTCGACCAGCGTCGCCAGGCCGCGCTCGTACAGGGCCTGCTCATCGCTTGCGTGCGCATCCCAGGCGGCGCGGTAGACGTCGGCAAACCCAGTGCCGACCGCCGCTGCCCTCGCAGCCACGCCATACATCGAAACGAATGGCTCGTTGACCCAGAGAATGCGGTCGGCAATGTCCGTCACCATCACGCCGTCAGCCACGTGGTCGAGCAGTGTTGCTTCGACAATGACCTGCTCACTCACTTGTTTGGTGCTGGCCGGTTCGACGTTCATGCCGTCTGCAGAATCCGTGGCGACGCTTGCTTCGGGCTCAACCTTCCACAGGCGGACCCGGCACGCTCCCGGCACGGGAAACGCCGTCACCTGGAGGCGCCTGCCCAAATGCTCGAATGAAAAGGGTCGTTGCTGAGTGCGGTGGCGGTCCAGGCCTTCCTGCACGTAACGCTCGATCAGCGGCAGCTCGTCCGGGCCCAGGCGCTCCCGATAGAAACGGCGCAGATTGTCGACGTAGGGCTCGCCCACATGAACGTAGGCTGCGTGCTCCGGAAAAAACTTCAGGAACGCCCGGTTCCAGAGCACGGTGGCATCGGCACTGTCGAAGACGCACATCGCAACGCCCAGCCCATCGAAACCTTCGGCCATCGGACGAAGCACGTTCAAGGTCTCGGCCTGCCCCGTCTCGGGCGGCGTCGGGTTGTCGGCTGCGTTCATTCCACCATCTCCGCATCGAGCTCGGCATCGAACTGTTCGAAGCTCACAGGCCTGCCGAAAAAGTAGCCCTGGCACAACAGGCAACCGTGTTTCTCCAGAAACTCCAGCTGCTCCTGCGTCTCGACCCCTTCGGCGACGATTGACAAATCGAGGCTCCTGGCCATGCCGATGATGGTCTGGATGATGAGTTCGACCTTCGGGTTGACGCCGATGCCATGCACGAAGAACTTGTCGATCTTTACCTGATGCAGCGGCAATTGCGTCATGTACGACAGCGACGAAAAACCGGTGCCGAAATCGTCCATCGAAAACTGGATGCCGATGGCGGCCAGCGATCGCATCTTGCGGATCGTCTCGCTCACTTTGTCTTGCAGCAGGCTCTCGGTCAGTTCCAGCTTGAGACGCGACGGGTCGGCGCCGGTGCGGATCAGCACGTCGCGAACCTGATCGGCGAAGTCGTCGCGACGGAACTGGCGCGCACTCACGTTCACCGCGAGCACCAGATGTGAGCGCTTCGGATGGTGGCTCCAGCGCTCCAGCTGAATGCAGGCCTGCTCCATCGCCCACAGGCCGATCGGCACGATCAAACCGGTCGTCTCGGCCAGTTCGATGAAGCCGGCCGGGGGCACCATGCCGCGATGCGGATGCATCCAGCGGATCAGGACTTCGGCGCCGATGACCTCGCCTTCCGAGGTTACCTGTCGCTGGTAATACAGCACGAACTCCTTGGCCGACATGGCCGCGTGCAGTTCGTTCTCGAGCGTGGCGCGCGCCGTGATGGTGGTCTGCATCGCCGTCTCGAAAAAATGCATGGCGTTGCCGCCTGCCGTCTTGGCATAGTAGGTGGCGATGTCGGCCTGCTTCAGTAATTCTTCGAGCGACAGATCCTGCGCGCCGAAGAGCGTGGCGCCGATGCTGCAGGTGATGTGGTGCTGCTGGTTGGCGAGCTCGAACGGCTGCTGCAGCTCCGCCAGGATCGCCTCGCCCAAGGCCTTGGTCTGCATCGCTGCGACAGCCGGGTCTTCGCTGAGATTCTCCAGCAGCATGACAAATTCGTCACCGGCCAGCCGGGCCACAGTGTCACCATCTCGCATGCTCACCAAAAGCCGGAAGGCAACCTGCTTCAACAGCAGATCGCCGATGCTCTGACCGCGTGCGTCGTTGAGCGTCTTGAAATGGTCCAGATCCAGAAACAACAAAGCGCCTTGTCGCGGGCGGCGAGCGTTGTTGTCCGTGGCCGCCTGTAACCGATGCAGCAGCAGCCGCCGATTCGGCAGCCCGGTGAGGTTGTCGTAGAAGGCCAGATGCTCGATTTCGCGTGCCGCCGATTTGCGCTCGGTGATGTTGCGCAAGATCACGATGAAGCGCGCATCGGCCCCTTCGCCCACCGCCTTGCGCGAGACCGACATTTCGAACCAGGTGGTGCCGTGCGCCGCGCGCCGCTCGAACTGGCGTCCGGTCGAAAAGCCCGATACATAAGTTTCTTCGAGCGCCGACATGACTTCGGCTGCGGCATCGGGCGGCAACAGATCCGAGATCAGATTGCCGACCGGCTGCGCCACGTCGATCGCCGGTTCAAGCGTGCGGGGCGAATGAAAGCGATGACAGCGGCCATCGAGCCCCAACTCGAGCAGCACGTCGGGCAAGGCATCGAGCGTGGCCTGCAATTGCGCCTTGCCGTCGATCACGTCGGCGATGTGACGCCGCCTCTCCGTGACGTCGCGGTACACGCACACGAGGCCGCCATCCGGTGTGCGGCTCTTGACTGCCAGCACGACCTGCCCGCCTTCGAACGTGAGTTCGCGCTCGCCCTGCCTGGGCCGCTGGCGCCGGTCCGACTCGGTGCGCACGTCGTCGTCCTGATTGACGATCTCGGCGCGCACATGGGGCGCGCCCGCGTCGATGATCCGGTCGAACGGCAACAGCGGCGCCATCATGTTCCGTGCCCATGGGAAGGTGTCGACGAAACGGCGGTTCCATGCGAGCACGCGATCTTCGGAGTCGAGCAGCACGAACCCGTCGACCATCGACTCGAGCGCCTGGTCGAGCGTGGCCCGCGAATGCCATTGCCGCCGAAAGTGCAGCTGCGTCAGGTAGGCCACCCCCAGGATCATGAGCATGAAAACCGCTGCTGCGCCCAGAATGAAAGTGCGCTGCCGTCGCCATTCGTACAAGGCCGAACTCAACGGGATGCTCGCGACGATCAGGAGGTTGCGATGCAGCGTCGGCCGCGCCACGACCAAGGCAGGCTCGCCGCTCAGGCGCGCCGGCAGACGCTGCACCTGGCCGGCGCTGCCGCGCTCGCTCAGCGCCGGCAGGATAGGCCGACCCGAAAGGTCGTCGCGCGGCGGCATGCTGGCGAGCATCGGACCTGCATCCTGCTCGAGCGTCACTTCGAGACCCCTGATGTCCGCGCCCTGGGTCAGGATGGTGGTCAGCAGGGACAACTGCACTTCGGCAATGGCCACGATGTGGTTGCCGTCCGCCAGCTGCAGATCGCGTGCGAAATAGACGACTCGCTGAGATGTCAAAGAACTCACCGACGGCGTGCTGATCTCCAGCGACGATGCAGGCTGCGCGAGCACTTGCTGCAGGAAGCCGGTCGGCAGCTGGACCACGAGCCGGGTGCCGCGCCGCTCCGATGTCGCCACCACGTCGCCCTTGGGATCGACAAAGGCGATGTACCTGACCAGCAAGTTCTGCCGCACGATCTTCTGCATCAGCTGTGCCACGTCGGTCCGCGATGCATCGGCTGTGACTGTCGCGAGCGTGGAGGTTTGCAAGGGCTCGCTCAAACTGGCCAGCAACAAGTCGACGCCCAGCAAGCTGCGATTGAGCGCGGCCTCCGAGCCTCTGACGAAGCGCACGGCCTGGCTCTCGCTGTCAGCCAGCGCCTTGTCGCGCATCTCGGCTGTCAGGATCACCGCAGTGCCCAGGACGGCCAGCAGGAACAGGGCTGCGACGCCGTAGATGAAGGCGATGAATCGGCGAGGCAGCAGGTTGTTCACTGTACCGAGGGCGCCTTGATGCCCACCGCCGGCCCGATGGTTTGCTGCCACAGCTGGGCGCAGGCGAAGCCGCACCGTTGCACCCAGGGGCCGAGAACGTTCGCAGTGAAGATGTCGCGCCGACGGCGCTCGTCGGCGGCAGAAGGCTGTGCCACCGACATCGCGCCACGCGTACCGCGAATGCAGCTGTCGGCGCCGGTATTGCAGGCCACGCCGTCTCCGGTTTCACGCTCCGATTCGGCCCACACAGTGGCTTCGAGTTTCGGCAACTCGGTCTTCAAGAGCACCTTTAAATCCGGCGGCAGCGTGTTCCACATGTCCTTGTTGGCGCCGAACACGGCCAGCCCCCAGCTCACCGGCATCGTGTACAGCGAGCCGGTGATCTTGTGCAGCCCCATGGTGTTGCCCGACATCGCGCCGGTGATTGCGCATTCGGTGTTGTCCGACTTCATGTTGGACAGCAGCGACTCGAACTCGATGAGCAGGGGCGTTGCCTTGAGGGCACCGACGAAGTCCGCCTGGCTGACGCTCGAAACGCGAATGCGCCGACCGGCGAGATCGGACAACTGCGTGGCCGGCCGCTTGCAGAAGATGACCTGCGCCGGATAGACGTAGACCGCGAGCAACTCGACATTGAACCGATCTCGCAAGATCTTCTCCAGCGTGGGGCGAAACGCGCCGATGACGCGGCGCATCGTCGCCATGTCCGGGTTGAGGCCAGCCAGATCCGCTGCGCCCAGTTCGGGCTCTTCGCTCGACACCTGGCTCAGCAACGCGGTACCGAACGGAATCACACCCAGCTTCATGAGGTTGAGCATTTCCTGACCCGGGACGCCAGCCTGGTTGAAGGGCACGATGCTTGCGCTGTATTTGCCGCCGCTCAGACGGGCCAGGTCTTGCGCCCAGAAGCGCTCTTCATACAGCGTGTACTGGTTGAGCGTTGCCAGTCCACCGACGATTCGCAGCCGACGTTCAGCGCCTGGCTCACCCGCGCGCACGAATCCCGTGCCGAGCATGAGTGTTGCGACGTAAGCCAAAAGCATGCATCGCCGCACCAAGGCGAAACAACCGGATTTCATGGTCTCGATCATGGCCTCTAACTGGCCAAAGACACATCAAATTACAACCAATCAACGCACATTTTTCACGCGACGTGGTCTCCACGCGCCAGGTAATGCCGCGCCTTGTCTGCATACATGGCCTTGTCGGCGCGCTGAAGTGCCGAATCGAGGTGCTCGCGCGCTTCGCAAGTCGCTGTGCCGATGGCAAAGCTCAACACATGACCGCTCTGCCCGGAATAGAACTGGTTATTGAGTTCGAGCAACGAGAGGATCCGGTCGCGCATCGCTTCGGCACCCCGCTCGTCGGTCTTGGGCATCAGCACCGCGAACTCGTCGCCACCGATGCGCGCAGGCCAGGCCGGCGCATCCACCGCCATGCTCAACACCTCGCCCGCGCGTCGCAGCAACACGTCGCCGGCGGCGTGGCCGGATTCATCGTTGACGTGTTTCAGCCCGTTGAGGTCGATGGCCAGCATCGACACCGGCCACGGGCCTTTGCGTGAAAGCCGGTTGAGCTCTTCGGAATAAAAAGTGCGGTTGTTCAACTGGGTCAGCACGTCGTGCTTTCCGAGGTATTCGAGGTAGGCCTCGGCCTTCTTCCGGGCGGTAATGTCGACCAGCGACACCAGCACCAGATCCCATGTGGCAAGTCGGTCTTCAAGCACGGCGAACTGCATGTGGATGTTGATGGTGTCGCCTGCCAGCGAGTAGTTGACGACCTCGCGCTGCTGCAGCGTCTTGCCATTCCACAGGTCTTGCAACTGGTCGGCGAAAGACTCCGTCATTTCGTCGCGAAAAACGCGCGAGAGGTTGTGCAGCAGCATGTCCTTGTCGGTGGCCACGAACATTCGCAATGTTTCGCGGTTGACGTCGATGACGCGGATCTCCTGTATGCAGCGCGTGACGAACTCGGGGTGCACCTTGATGAAGGTCGCAAAGTCGTCGATGCCGCGCTCGCGGATGTCGTCCAGCAACAGCTTGACTGCGCTGAAGTCCTCGACCCACAGCGAGACCGGCGAGTGCTCGAACAGGCCGCGCGCATAGCGCTCGCTTTCGATGCGCTCCCGCTCCGCGCGGACGCGCTCGGTGATGTCGTCGAGCGACACCAGCACGCGATCCCATGTGGTCTCGTGACCCGGCAGCACCCGCACGCGCACCTGCACGTCGAGGCGGCGGCCGTCCAGCGCGTAGTTCACCGTCTGGTTGTCGAAGCCCAAATGGCCTTGCCACAGTTGCGTCAGTTCGTGCACGACCGGCGCAGCCATGTCGCCGCGAAACACCTTGTCGAGTTGCGACAGCAAATGCTCCTGCGAGTCGGCTGAAAAGAGAGAAAGCGTACTTTGGTTGACACGCAGCACACGCCACTGCGCCATGCATTCACGCACTCGTGCAGGGTCTGCTTCAAGATGCGCTGCAAGGTCCTCGACGCCCTCGGCGCGCCAGCGGTCGAACAACCGCTTCAACCCGCTGTAGTCCTCCAGCCAGAGGGACACGGGGGCCAGGTCGAACATCGATTCAAAATCGGTCATGGACTCCATCGGTCGGCAATTCCTTTGTCTTGATGACAGGCGTTAAACGTTGCTGGTCGCGCGCACTTCGTCGATCGTGGTCTGGCCCGCCAGCACCTTGTCGATGCCGTCTTGCCGCAGCGTTCGCATGCCTTCACGCATGGCGGTCTCTTGCAGCTCTTCGGCGCGTGCGCCGTTTTGCACCAGGCGGCGCAGCGGGCGCGACATGACCATCAGTTCATGAATGCCGACGCGCCCCTTGAATCCGGTGTCGCCGCACTGCTTGCAGCCCACGCTTTGGTACATCTGCAGCGCGCCGTCACGGGCAGAACGCGTGAGCCAGCCGCTTCGCACGGTGTCGTGTTCGGCCGCCATCTCGGTCGCTCCGAAGGAGTGCATGTAGTCCGACAGCAACTCGTCGACCTCGGCCCCGGTCGCCGGTCGGCTGGTCACGCAATGCGTGCACAGGCGGCGCACCAGACGCTGCGCCAGCACCGCCAGCAACGAGTCCGCGAAGTTGAACGGGTCCATGCCCATGTCGAGCAGCCGCGTCACGGTCTCGGGCGCGCTGTTGGTGTGCAGCGTTGACAGCACCAGGTGGCCGGTAAGCGACGCTTCGATGGCGGTCTTGGCGGTTTCTTCGTCGCGGATTTCGCCGACCATGATCACGTCGGGATCGGCCCGTACGAAAGCCCGCAGCGCCTTCGCAAAGGTCCAGTCGATACGCGGATTGATCTGCACTTGGCGCAACCCGACCTGCGTGATCTCGATCGGGTCTTCGGCGGTCCAGATCTTCCGCTCGGGCGTGTTGATGTGCATCAGAGCCGAGTGCAGCGTCGTGGTCTTGCCGGAGCCCGTAGGTCCCACGCAAAGCACCATGCCGTAAGGCCGTTCGATTGCCGCCTTGAGCTGCGCCAGGTTGCGCTCCGACAAGCCCAGCGCGTCGAGCGCGATCGGTTTGGCAGAGGCCAGCAGCCGCATCACGACGTCTTCCAGGCCGTTGTTGGTCGGCACGGTCGCCACCCGCAGTTCAAGCCGATGCTGTGGTGAAAACTTCGAGAAATTGATCTTGCCGTCTTGCGGCTTGCGCTTCTCGCTGATGTCGAGGTCGCACATGATCTTGATGCGGGCGATGAGCGCGTTGCGGTAGTTTGGCGGCAGTTCCAGGTAGGTATAGAGCCGGCCGTCGCGCCTGAAACGGATGCGGATCTTTTCGCGGCCCGGGTAGCTCTCGATATGAATGTCGGACACGCCCTCGCGATGCGCTTCCAGGATCATGCGGTTGATCATCCGCACCAGCGAGTTGTCGGACTGCTCGATCGGCGCGTCTTCGTCGGACGCAGGCTGGCCTTCTTTTTCGAGCGTCTCCAGCAGCTCGTTGGTGCCGGTGATGTCGAACTCGATCGGGCGGTCGAGGTCGGCGCTCGCCGGTCCGACTTCGGTCGCACCGATCTTCTCGTAGGCCTTGAACAGGATCGCGTTGAGGTCGGCGTATTGCCCGAGCACCGGCACCACCTTGATGCCGGCGATGAATTCCGCCTCGTCGATGGCCGCGTGCCGGTTGGCCGGATCGTCGAGCGCCACGATCAGACGGCCTTCGTTCACCATCAGCGGCATGACCTGCAGGCGTCGTGCGGCACCGTGGCTGATTTTTCGCAGGGCCTCCGCCGCGGGCGGAAAGAGCTGCAGATTGACCAATGGATATCCCATCTTGCGGGCCAGTGCAGTCTGCAGGTCCAGCCGCTTGATGACGCCCATGCGAATCAGCGTTTCGCCGAGCGGTACGGTACGGTCGAACTGTTGCTGTGCCAGGCCGTCGCGCAACTGCTCTTCGGTGATGAGGCCGAGCGAGATCAGCGCCTGGCCGATGCGCACCATCGGCATGCGGCTCTGCGCTTCGAGCTGCGCCACCAATTGCTCCGGTGTAACGACTTCGGCTGACAGCACGGACTCGCTCTCGCGCTCTGGCGATGCCGCACCGGACGCCTGGTCCTCGGCTGGTTCCACGTCGAGCGGCTGCAAGCTCAAGGAAGGTTCGGCAGGCGCGTCTGGCGCCGATGCATCCGGCTCGGACAACAACACTTCCTTGAAGCTGCTGCGCGGCACGAAAAGCCGCACCACCGAGTTCTTGTCTTCACCGGCGACAAAAAGAAAAAGCCCCGGAGCGGTCTTGCGCTGGCCCAGCGATTCACCCTCTAGAACACTGCCGTCGTTCCAGGTGATCTTGAAGGACGACCACTTCGCGGTGCCGGCGGCGGTCCCGATGGACAGTGGCCGCGTCAGGCGCAGCATGCGGAACTGATTGAAGCGCACGGTGGTCGCTCGGCTCGACTGATTGAGCTGCACATGCACCGCTTCTTCTTTCGGCAAGAAGCGCGTCAGCTTGCCAACCACGCGCTGATTGTTCGCGCCAAAGAACTCGCAGGCCGGCGCGTCATTGATGACGGCGTTCGGTGCGAAGCCCGGCGCGACGGGGTTCGGCCACGTGAAGCCACTGGCTTGGGCAGACTCGTCGGCGGGGCTTTCCAGAGCGGCCGCCCCGGCTGAAGATGGCTTTTCAACTTGCATGCCGGCGATGCTACGCCTGCTGAAACGCAGTCCGAGGCGGTCCCGGGATTTTTTGAAAGTCAGCGGGGGTCAAAAGGCCGCGAGCATGTCGCTCGCAAGTTCCTCGAAGAGCTGCATGTGCAGTTCGAAGGCGCGGCGGGCCTCGGCCACGATGGCTCGCGCAGTCGCTTCGCCAGGCTGCAGTTGTTCGAGCCCTTCCCGGTAGGCCCGCTTCAACTGCACCGTTTCTTCCGATGTGCCGAACTCATAGAACGCTGTCCCTTGTCCGGGCGGCAGCGCCATGCTCTCGCGCACGATGCGTCGCAGCATCTGCCCGCCGCTCAGGTCGCCGAGGTAGCGCACGTAGCTGTGCGCGGCCAGCAATTCGGGCTGCACTTCGTCCAGCGTGCGAAGCCGCGCCACGTAGTCCACGGTGGCCGGCTGCATGGCGTAGGCATCGGCCCAACCGGCGCCGTGCAGTGCGTCGAGGTCGGCTTGCAGCGGCCCTTCGCGCCGCAGTTGCGAAAAGGACAAGGGAGACAAAAGCGGATCGCCCGCATGCCGCTCGAGCGCCGGCTCCAGCGCGGCATAGATCGCGTGCAGGTTGCGCAGCATGGCGCAGTAGGCCTGTCGTTCCATCCGGCCGCGCAGCAACAGGCCCATGAAGGCGCTGCGCTCGGCTTGTGTATGCAACTCGCGGGTTTCGGCTTTAAGGGATTCGGAAAGACTGGGCTTCAAGCCGGACTCCCTGTGGCCGACATGGCCACGCATTCCTTCGATCATAGGCAGTGGAACGACCCGCATGTGCTAGCCGCAACAAGCGAGCGATGTCACTTCGCGCCGATCCGATCGAGCTGCGCGACCGCATCGCTGTCCAGCGTCAGATCGACCGCTGCCAGGTTCTCGTGCAGATGCCCCACAGACGATGTGCCGGGAATCAGCAGGATGTTCGGTGCGCGTTGCAGCAGCCACGCCAGAGCGACCTGCATGGGCGTCGCGCCCAGCGAACTGGCAACGTCGGACAGGGCCGTCGACTGCAATGGCGTGAAGCCGCCGAGCGGAAAGAACGGCACGTAGGCGGTACCGTGTGTCGAGAGTTCGTCGATCAACGCGTCGTCGTCCCGATGCGCCAGGTTGTACATGTTCTGCACGCAGGCGATCTTGCAGATGCGGCGTCCATCGGCGATCTGCGTGGCCGTCACGTTGCTCAGGCCGATGTGATGCACCAGGCCTTGCCGTTGCAGTTCGGCCAGGGCGACGAGCGGCTCTTCCAGCGAGCCCTCGACTGGCCCATGCACGTCGAGCATGCTGCGCAGGTTGACGACTTCCAGCACGTCGAGCCCGAGGTTGCGCAGGTTGTCGTGCACCGCCTGCGTCAGCTCCTTGGGCGACATGGCCGGAATCCACGAGCCGTCTTCGCCGCGGCGGGCACTGATCTTCGTGACGATGACCAGATCGTCGCGGTAGGGATGCAGCGCCTCGCGGATGATCTGGTTGGTGATGTGCGGGCCATAGAAGTCGCTGGTGTCGATGTGGTCGACGCCGCTTTCGACGGCAGCACGCAGCACCGCGACAGCGCCTGCGCGGTCCTTCGGCGGCCCGAAGACGCCCGGGCCTGCCAGCTGCATCGCGCCGTAGCCGACGCGCTTGACGGTGCGGACACCGAGAGTGAATGTTCCTGCTTTTCCGATATCGATCACGATGGTTCCTTTGCGGTGTGACTTGGCGTCTGGCGATCAATGTAGGTCGCATCGACTCGGGCGATAAGATGCCGCGCTCGGCACAGGCTGTACGGAATCTCGAACAATGGCGGCAGACCTCGGTGATCTCACGGCGCTGGTCGCCGTCGCCCGTGCAGGCGGCTTTCGCGAAGCGGCCCGCCTTACCGGCAGCAGCGCCTCCAGCCTCAGCGAAGCGGTTCGCCGCCTTGAAACCCGGCTCGGCGTGCGGTTGCTCAACCGCACCACCCGCAGCGTCGCGCCGACGGAAGCCGGCACGCGGCTTATCGACCGGCTCGGTCCAGCGCTGGTCGAGGTGGAGGCCGCGCTCGACGTCGTCAACGGCTTCAGGGATCGCCCCGCAGGCACGCTCAGGCTCAACGTGCCGATCAGCGCCGTGCGCCTCGTGTTGCCACGCATCGTGCCGCCGTTTCTGGCGGCCTACCCCGACATCGTTCTCGACATCGTGGCCGATGACAGCTTCGTCGACATGCTCGCGGCCGGCTGCGACGCTGGCATCCGTTACGACGAACGGCTGGAGCAGGACATGATCGCCATCCCCATCGGCCCGCGCGAACAGCGCTACGCCACAGCGGCATCCCCGGCGTATCTCGACCGCCGCGGCCGTCCCGAGCATCCGCGCGACTTGCTCGACCACGCCTGCATGCGCGGCCGCTTCGCCAGCGGTGCGATGCCGGTCTGGGAGTTCGAGCGCGACGGCGAGGTCGTGAAGGTCGACCCCACCGGGCCGCTCATCGTGCGCATTGGTGCCGCCGTCGACCTCGCCGTCGATGCCGCGATCGCGGGCACGGGTGTGATCCAGCTGTTCGACGACTGGTTGAAACCGCACCTCGACAGCGGCGCGCTGGAACCGGTATTGCAGTCGTGGTGGCCACGTTTTTCGGGCCCGTTTCTTTACTACCCGGGACGCCGCTACTTGCCTGCGCCGCTGCGGGCGTTTGTCGACTTCATCACCAGAAATTGACCACGAGCGCCCCGTGCCGGTGAGCGAGATCTCGCTCGCGTTGAACGGCAAGGCCGATCGATACGGCCGACGCCGGACGTCAAGCGCCCGCTCGCACGCTGCCGAAATCGGTGAAAGCGTCGACGAAGCCATCGGCATCGACATCGCGCACCGGCTCCCCGTGGTTGTAGCCATAGGTCACCAGCACGACGGGGCAACCGGCCGCGCGCGCGGCGCGCGCATCGTTGCTGGAGTCACCGAGCATCAGCGTGCGGGCTGGTGACGTTCCGAGGTATTCGCAGGTCCTCACCAACGGCATCGGATCGGGTTTTTTGCGCTCGAACGCATCGCCACCGAACACCACCTCAAAGAAGCCGTCGAGTCCTTTTGCCGCCAGCAACGGACGCGCGAAATCGGTCGGTTTGTTGGTGATGCAGGCCAGGCGCAACCCGCGGGACCGAAACAGTTCCAGGCCCTCGCGCACGCCCGGAAAAACGACTGACTGCTGCCCGTTGACGAGGCGGTAGTGATACTGAAAACACGCCGAGGCTCGGTCGAAGAGCGACGCTGTGCGCACGGCCACCGTTGGCGCGAGGACATGGTCGAGTACCGAACCGATGAGGTGCTCGGAACCCTTGCCGACCATCGGCTCGACGGTTTCGGCGGTGATGCCGGGCAGACCGAGTTCTTCCAGCATGAGGCGGAGAGCGGCCACGAAATCGCCCAGCGTGTCTACCATCGTTCCGTCGAGGTCGATGATCGCGGCGTCGTAGCGAGACAGGTCGAAGACAAGCGGTTTCACGACGCCGATTTTATTTGCGCTCGGCGACGACCCTGGCGGCGGTTACCGTTTGGCTGCGCGCAGCGCCGCGCGCAAGGCCAGATAGCCCGCCACCCACGCGGCGGCAATGTCGGTTTCCGGCTCGCCGATCCGCCTCGGCTTGAAGCTGAATCCATCCTCCAACGATCCGTCTTCCTCGAGCAACATCCAGTGGAATTCCCCGGGCTCGAGTTCCTTGACAGCGAGTGCCAGCGATGTGGCGACGTTCATGTGTGCTTCCGGTGGTTAGCTGAAATGGACAGTTTCTGGCCGAGAAGTTAGAGCTCATAGGAAGCTGTGCACAGAATCCAGCAGCGATTTCGGGCCGTTCGCATGATTCTTTCAATAGTGTCGAATGTGTCTCATTGTTCGATAACGGACATACCGAACATGCTTCAAGCGAGCTGCCTGCAGCTATTTGCGCCGTAACTGCAGGGGCACATCCGGCGCCGTCGGTACGTGTTCTTCCAGGTCGTCGACGATCCAGTTCGGCACTGAAGAAACCCCTTGGGCAACCACCTCGCTGTATTGCTGATCGCCAGACACAAAGCGCAGTGCACATCCACCGAGGCCAACGACGTCGCCGTCGGCCAGAGTCTGCGTCATCACGCGCTGGCCATTGACGAGAGTGCCGTTGCGGCTATTGGCATCACGGATGGTCACGAAGGCTGCATCGACAGTGATCACCGCATGTCGACGGCTCGCAGCGATGTCGTGGAGCACGATGTCGCTGTGCAGGCTTCGGCCGAGGGTCGTTTCCGTGGCGGTCAACTCAAAGGATTCAAGGTCGCCACCGGCTCTCGTCAGTATCAGTTTGGGCATGGTGTCCAACGCCGGGTTGGCAACCGAAAAGTCCGCCGCGACCTGCGCGCTTCATGATAACCACGCGGTTCGCACCGGCGCAGCAGCTTGCGCGATCAGTGTCCTGCGCGGGAGCGGTGTAGCGCCTCGGAGCGCGACTCGATCACCGCGTAGTCAGCAACCGCAGCCAATAGCAAATCCGCGTCGACACGGTGCTTTCTTGCACTCGCACGCACGTCGTCTGCCAGTGCGGTCGAAGGATCGCCTTGCGCGCTGCCGAGCCGCGTCGTCGCCGCCGAGAAGGTCTCGGCGAGGTCGCGAATTTGCTGCGTATACCGGGCGGCATAGGCTTCCAGCAGCTGCTCGATGCTGGAATCCTGCACTGCACTCCCGGCGACAGCGGAATTTTCAGATTTGTCGAACGTCATGCGACGCACTCTACGGTCAATCCAACAGCGCCCGTGTCAGCCAACGCCACGAACTTCAGGGAGTTGCGCATTCGAAACTTGCAGCGCGCCTGGGGTCACCCTGCCCTCGGTATTTGACCAGTGTCGGCCAACGGCACATCGGCCGCGCCAGGGTTTCGGCAAACGGTGCTACGGCCCGCAGGTCGACTTGCACCAGATCTTGCGGCGCGTGTGCGCGCTCGACCCAATCGGTCAGCGTCTGCAGCATGTCGACGCTCACGGGCGCCCCGGTGCCGACATGGTCGGCGCCGGGCGTTGTGTAGAGCCGCACAAAGGAATCTGCGCTCTCTTGACCCATGCGCGCCACCACCGAACGGTAGTAGTCGATTCCCGCATACGGGTTTTGCGCGTAGTCGGCCAAGTGCTCGCTGATCACCAGCTTGCCGCCGCGCGCGCGAAAAGCCGACAGATCCGGATCTGTCGAGTCCATCAGTGCAGAAACTTCGCGCACGCGGGGTGCGAAATCCTCAGGCCGAAATCGGCTCGGATCGAACGCCGCATCACGCGCGTAGAAATATTGAATTGCGCCGCTGCCATAGAGCCAGGCACGGCTGCTGGTCGGCCCGACCGGCAACGACTGTCGCGCTGTACCGGTCTGCCAGCTGACATAGCCACCTACAGGTCCGGTGCCGGACGCTGCCTCGCCGCCCCAGCCCCAACCCGGGTAGCTGCGAATGCCATTGGCCAGCGGGAAGCTGAATTCATACGGTGCATGCAGCGTTCGCACCGCCTGAACCTGCGCATCGCTCAGGCAGTCGGTCGTGGCTGAACCCGCGCAGCGTAATGTCGCAGGATCGAACAGCTCGCCGCACGCCATAGGGTTGCCGACGATGCCATCGACCAGTCCGTCGAGCGCATCGCAGCGGGCCAGAACTGCGCTTGCCAGCAGCTTGACGAGCGGTGGCGGCAACCAGCCATCGCCGGTTTGGGTGACACCCATTCGCGTGCCGGCTGCCTGCAGGCCGGTCCAGTTGATGACCGGCACGCGGCTGAAGATGCCGTCGAAATCCTGCGGATAGCGCTGGGCCAGCATCAGCCCTTCGCGGCCGCCCTCGGAGCTGCCCATGAAGTAGAGCTTGGCCGGACCTTGCCCATAGCGGCGCTTCATCAGATCCACCGAAACGTCGCGCACTTTCTTGTACGACGCGTGCGCGAAATTGACGAGCGCCTCGTCGTTGAGCGCGAAGGCCTGGAGCGCGACACCGGGCGCGTTCTGGTGGCCCGAGTCGGTACCGACGGTGACGAATCCGCGCGCCAGCGGCGACGGCTGATCGATGCGCGCAGAAGGTGGCAACCCGACCGCGTTAACCAACGCACCGTTGAAACCACCGCCGCCGTACTGCAGCGATCGGCCGTTCCACTGGCTCGGCAGGTTCACCTGAAAGCGGATCGGCGGCGCCGCCGGATCGACCGGCTGCACGGCGCCCAGGACCCGGCAGTACTGCGGCGTCGCAGGCACCACCACCACTTCGGGCGGTGGCGGAACAAAGGGCAATGGATTCGTCAATGAGAGTTCGCTGGCTGACACCAGCGTGGCCGATTCGATCACCGCGCCCGAGCTCGGCAGGCCGATGGCCGCGGCTGGAATCGGCTGCATCATTGCAGCGCACGCAGCCGCCGGATCGGCCACGGCGCGGACCGAGCCGGTGTCTGCGCAGCCGGCCAGCAGCGCGACGGTGAGGCTTGCCAGAGCAGCCAGCGGCGCAGCGCCGGCACGCGCCCACGCGGTTGTCGATTGCTTCATACGTCTCCTGTTGTTTTTTGAAATCGGGCGCCAGTATGAAGCAACGCGATGTGTCACGTCGGGCCGCATTGCGCCATGTGCGCGCCGCTTGTTGCAACGAAAATAGACGCCATGCAAATGCCTCCGTCGACCCCTTTCCAGATCCGGCAATTCGATGTCTTCGTGTTTCGCGCGCCGGCCGACCCGCCGGTGCAGACCTCGTTCGGAATCATGCGCGACCGCCCTGCCGTTCTGGTGCGCCTGACCGATGCGGACGGTCATGTCGGCTGGGGCGAGATCTGGTGCAACTTCCCCACCGTGGGCGCAGAGCATCGCGCGCGGATGGCGTTGGCTTACTGCAAGCCGGTGGTCATGGCGCACGCCTGGACACACCCGCGCGAGGGTTTCGAAGAACTCACGCGCCGCTTCGCCGTGCTGGCGATTCAGACTGGCGAATACGGTCCGTTGCATCAGATCGTCGCCGGCGTCGACACGGCGATGTGGGACCTCTTTGCGCGCCGCGCCGGCAAGCCGCTCTGGCAACTGCTGGGAGATACCGATGGCGCAGAAGACGGTGCGCGTGCCCCACCGATCCAGGTCTACGCCTCCGGCATCAACCCGACCGAGCCCGACCGACTGGCGCTGCAAAAACGTGACGAAGGCTATCGTGCGTTCAAGCTCAAGGTCGGCTTCGGCGCCGAGCGCGACCTCGCCAATCTGCGCCTGTTGCGCGACGCACTGGGCAACGAAGCGACGCTGATGGTCGATGCCAACCAGGCCTGGGATTTCGACGAGGCGCGCCTCGCCGGCCAGCGCATGGCGGGCTTCGATCTGCTGTGGATGGAAGAGCCGATGCGCGCCGACCAACCGGCACCACGCTGGACCGAACTCGCGAAGGCGCAACCCCTGACCCTGGCCGGCGGCGAAAACCTCACCGGCTTGTCGCAGTTCCGCGAGTTCATTGCCGCGCAGGGGCTGCCGATCATCCAGCCTGACGTCGGCAAATGGGGTGGCATTACCGCGTGTCTCGACGTCGCCCTCGAAACGGTGGCGGCCGGCAAGTGGTACTGCCCCCACTGGCTGGGTGGCGGCATCGGCCTCGCCGCGTCGATGCATCTGAAAACCGCTGTCGGCGGTCCGGGCTATGTCGAAGTCGACGCCAATCCGAACCCGCTGCGCGAACTGACCGCGCTGCCGAACTTCGTCGTGCGCGACGGCGCCGTCACGCTGTCCAACGCACCCGGCCTGGGCGTGGTGCCCGACCTGGAGGCATGCCACCAGTACCTGATCGAGGTCTCGCTGACCGGTGTCTGAGACACCGGTCGCTCCTCAGTAAATGGCTGGCTCCGGCGTCGGCCCGTTGCCCGACAGGCTCTCGAAGTCGCAACCCAGATGCGCCTGCGTGACCTCGCGCTGGAACATGCGCGTGTAGCCGCGTGTGAATGGTTGCACCGGCGCGACCCAGGCCCGGCGCCGTTCGGCCAGTTCTTCATCAGGCACCAGCATGTCGAGCCGGCGTTCGCCGATGTCGAAGCGGATCATGTCGCCGGTTTTCAGCAGCGCCAGCGGCCCGCCGATTGCCGATTCGGGCGACACATGCAGGATGCAGGTGCCGTAGTGGGTGCCGCTCATGCGCGCGTCGGAGATGCGCAGCATGTCGCGCACGCCCTGGCGCAACAGCTTCTTAGGGATCGGCAAGTTGCCCCACTCGGGCATGCCGGGCCCACCGACCGGGCCACCGTTGCGCAGCACCAGCACGGTCGACTCGTCGACGTCCAGAGCTTCGTCGGCCATCGCCGCGAGCATCTCGGCGTTCGACTCGAAAACGAGCGCGCGGCCGGTGTGGCGCAACAGGGCCGGTGTCGCCGCCGATGGCTTGACGACGGCACCGTCGGGGCACAGGTTGCCACGCAGCACAGCCAATGCGATACCGGCTTCAGGACAGTCGACGGTACCCCGGATCAGCGGTGTCTCCGGGTCGAGGATGGTGCCGTCGTCGGTCGACGGCCAGTGGACTATGTTGTCGCCCAGCGTGCGGCCGGTGACGGTCATGGCCGACAGGTCCAGATGCTTCGCGATCTTGTTCAGCACCGCCGGCAGGCCACCTGCAAAGTGAAAGTCTTCCATCAGCTTCTCGCCCGACGGATAGAGGTTGGCGATGACCGGCACCTTGCGCGCAATTTCATCCAGGTCGTCTACGGTGATTTCGATGCCGGCGCGCCCGGCCATCGCCGGAAGGTGAACGGCCGCATTGGTCGAGCCACCCAACGCCATGTAAGCCGCGATGGCATTCATGAACGACGCTTTGCTCACGATGCGCGAGGGCTTCAGGTCTTCCCACACCATGCCGACGATGCGCTCGCCGCAGCGCCAGGCCATGCGGCTGTGCTCTGCATCCACCGCCGGAATGCTCATGGCGCCCGGCAGCGAGAGGCCGAGTGCTTCGGCAATGGCCGTCATGGTGCTGGCCGTTCCCATCGTGTTGCAGGTGCCGGTGGTGCGCGTCATGCGCGCTTCGAGTCCGACCCATTCGGCCTTGTCGATGTTGCCGATGGTGTACTCGGCCCAGAACTTCTTGGTGTGCGTGCCGGCACCGACCGCCTGACCTTTGTAGCGGTCGTTCAGCATCGGGCCGGCAGGCATGAAGATGGCGGGGATGTCCATCGACAGCGCGCCCATGATGAGTCCGGGCGTCGTCTTGTCGCAGCCGCCCATCAGCACCGCACCGTCGATCGGCAGGCTGCGCAGCAGTTCCTCGCACTCGATCGACAACAGGTTGCGGTAGATCATGGTGGTCGGCTTGACCATCACTTCGCCGAGGCTCAACGCCGGCAGTTCGAGCGGGTAGCCGCCGGCCTGCAGCACGCCGCGCTTGACGGCTTCGGCACGCTCGCGGAAGTGGGCGTGACACGGAGACAGGTCGCTCCATGTGTTGATGACGCCGATCACGGGCCTGCCCATGAATGCTTCGCGCGCCAGCCCTTGCGCCTGCATGCGCTGACGATGCGCGAAGCCACGAATGTCGTCGCTGGCGAACCAGCGCTGGCTGCGCAGCTCTTCGATGGATCGAGTCGGCTTGGCGGTGTGGGTCACTGAGACATCAACGGACATACGAGGAAAGCGCTTTCATTCAGTAGGTGGCGGGCGCTTTGGCCGCCGCATTCACGGGCGCACCGGACACCGACGCGGACTTGAAGCGCGCAGCCACGTCGTCGGCAGCCTTGCGCAGCAACACCTGGTCGGTAGCGACCGCAACGAACAGCGCGCCGAGGTTCAGGCACTCGCGGGCGCGTGGTTCGTCGAGCATCAAAATGCCCGGCGCCTTGCCGCACGCCAGGATGCGGCGGATGGCGGCGTCGATGGCGGCACGCACTGTCGGGTGATTGACCTGGCCGGCCACGCCCATGCTGGCGGACAGGTCACCGGGGCCGATGAACACGCCATCGACACCGTCCACGTTGGCGATGTCTTCGAGTTGCTCCAGCGCCTCGGCCGTTTCGACCTGCACCAGCACGCACAACTCACGCTCGGCCTGCGCCACATAGCCGGTGTCGCGACCGAAGCGCGAGGCGCGCATGGTGCCGCCCATGCCGCGGATGCCACCCGGCGGATAGCGCGTTGCAGCGACGGCCGCCTCGGCCTCGGCGCGGTTCTGCACGAAGGGCAACAGCAGCGTCTGCGCACCGATGTCGAGGTATTGTTTGATGAGCACCGAGTCGTTCCACGGCGGCCGCACGACGGCCGACGTCGGCTTGTCCCTTTCAGCCTGCACTGCCTGCAGTTGCTGCAGCATCAGCACCGGGTCGCTCGGCGCGTGCTCGGTGTCCAGCATGATCCAGTCGAAGCCGGCCCCGGCGAGCAACTCGGAGATGTAGGGATACGGCAGCGTCGACCAGATGCCGATTTGCGGCTGCTTGGCAGCGAGTGCGTGTTTGAAGAGGTTGATGGCGGGCATAAGCACTTTCGGTTCGGTAGGTTTCTTGCGGCGCTCAGTCGATCTGCACGTTGCCGGCTTTGATGACCTCGCCCATGGTGGCGTAGTCGGCCTTGATGCGTGCTTCGAATTCCTGCGGCGTGGACGACAGCACGTCGAAGCCCTGATCTTCCATCGACTTGCGGAACGCGGGTTCCTTGAGGACTTCGCGCATCTCCTTGTTCAGCCGATCGACGATCGGCGCTGGCGTGCCGCTGCGCACGAGCATGCCGCTCCAGGCGAGCTGCACCACGCCCGGCGCGCCGGCCTCGGCCATCGTCGGCACGTTCGGCAACAACCTGGAACGATGCGTGTCGGCGACCGCCAGCACCCGCACCTTGCCGGCCTTCTCGAAAGCCAGCACCGCCGAAAGGTTGTGGAACATCATCGGGATTTGCCCGGCGATGACATCGTTGAGCGCGGCAGGGCCGCCCTTGTACGGCACGTGGATCATCGAGGTGCCGGTCTTCGTTTCGAACTGCAGCCCTGTCAGGTGCATGGTGTTGCCGTTTCCGGCCGAGCCGAAAGTCAGCGTACCCGGCCTGGCCTTTGCGGCGGCGACCACATCGGCCACCGTTTTATAGGGCGTTGCCGCACCGACGATCAGCACGTTCGGCGTCTGGTTGGTCAGCGTGATCGGCTGAAAATCCTTGAACGAGTCGAAGCCCGGCGTCTTGTACAGATGCGGGTTGACGGCCATCGTGCTGACCGAGCCGAAGAAGATCGTGTAGCCATCGGATGCCTGTTGCCGTGCCACATAGGCAGCCGCGATGTTGCCGTTGGCGCCGGGCTTGTTCTCGATGACGATCGGCTGTCCCAGGCGCTTGGCCAATACCTGCGCGAACGGCCGCGCGAACTGATCCGCTGCGCCACCGGCCGGCTGCGGCACGACCAGCATGATCGGCTTCTGGGGATAGTCGACGGCGGACTGCGCGTGCGCTAGGGAGGCGCCCAGCGCCAGGGCGGCAGCGAGGATTGGCCAGGCCCGTCGGGTCATCTTGAACTTCGGCATGTAGCTCTTCGGCATGTATCTCTTCGACATGTATCTCTTCGTTGGCTCACTTGGGCGAGACGTGATGGTCGCCACGCCAGAACGCGATCTGGTGCGCCACCTGGTGCTCGACCATCGGGCGCCCGCCGAGTACGCGCAGCCCGCGTGCTACGGCGCCGGCCATCAGTTCGGTGTCGCGCGCGGCAATGATGTCGAACAGCGCGGCATCGGCCGGCAGCAGCGCCGGGTCGAAGGGCATCGGATCATCTTCATGCAGGCCCATCGGCGTGGCGTTCACGGCCAGCCCGGCGTGGGCCAGGGCTTCGCGGCGATGGCCGACGGCAAGGTCGGGAAACTTCCGCTGCAGCGCGTGTCGCAGGGCTGCGGCGCGGTTGGCGTCGGTGTCCAGCACGTCGATCTCTCGCACACCGGCTGCGGCCAGCGCGAAAGCGATCGCGGTGCCTGCGCCGCCCGAGCCTGAGATCACCACCGGCCTGCCCGTGTCGAGCAGACCGTTCGCGCGTGCGGCGCCGAGAAAGCCGATGCCATCGGAGTTGGCGCCGGCCCAGTGGCCATCGGCTTCGAGCCGCAGCGTGTTCGCCATGCCGGTATCGCGCGCCTCGGCCGTGGCCCGGCTGCACAGCGCGAAAGCCGCCGCCTTGTGCGGAATGGTGAGGTTGACGCCTTGCAGGTTGGTCACGCGCGCCAGCTGCGCCAGCGTCGCGCTCAGGTCGGCGGGCAAGACGCCCATCGGCACCATGTGCCAGTCGAGCCCGGCGGCGGCGAACGCGGGGTTGTAGGTGCGCGGTGCGCGCACATGATCGACCGGATGGGCCAGGATAGGAACGATGCGCGTTGCGCCGGTAAGGGGTGGGTGGGACACGCTCAACCCTTCACCGCGCCGGCCGTCAAACCGCTGACCAGATAGCGCCGCACCAGCATCGAGAACACCAGCACAGGCGCCATCACCAGCGAGCCGCCGGCGGCGATCTTGCCCCACTCCCAACCTTCGTAGTTCATGAAGTTGACAACCGCCACGGGTGCCGTGCGGGCATCGGTGCGGGTCAGGATGAGGGCGAAGAAGAAGTCGTTCCAGGCGTACAGAAAACACAGGATGGAAGTGGCGGCGATGCCCGCCGTCGCCATCGGCATGACGATCTCGAAGAACACCGTCGGAAAGCCGGCGCCGTCCATCAACGCCGCCTCTTCGAGCGATTCCGGCACCGCGTCGAAGAACGGCTGCATCATCCAGATGACCAGCGGCAGGTTGAAGGTCATGTAGATCAGGATGAGGCCGGTGCGCGTGTCGAGCAGGCCGAGCCAGCGGTACGCCAGAAAGAACGGAATGGTGAAGGCGATGGGCGGCGCCATGCGCGTCAGCAAAATGCCGAGCCCCAGCCCGAAGCGCCCTCTTCCGGTCCAGCGCGACAGGGCATACGCGGCTGGAATTCCCAGCAGCAAGGCCAGCACCGTCGACACGATGCTGGTGATCAGGCTGTTGACGAAAGACTCCGGAAAGCCCGCTTGCCAGAGCCCGACGTAATGCTCCAGCGTCGGCGTGAAGAACACGCGCGGCGGAAATTCCAGGATCAGCGGCGTCGGCTTGAACGACATCTGCAGCAGCCACAGGAAGGGCAGCAGCATCACGAGCAGGATGATCGGCACGGCCCACCGCGCCAGCGGCCAGCGGCGGCGCAAAGCCAGCATGCGTTGCGATGTCATGAATCGATTCCCCGGTTGCGGCTGACCCGCATCGCGGCCCAGCTGATGAGCACCGTGGCCACCAGCAGCACCACGGTGATGGCGCTCGAATAGCCCAGCTCGCCGAAGTTGAAAGCCACCAGGTAGGCGTAGTAGTTGGTCACCTCGGTCACCGAACCGGGCCCGCCGCCGGTCAGCAGGAAGATCAGCGGGAACGCCTTGATGCTGTCGATCAGCCGGAACAGCGTGCACACCAGCAGCACCGGCGCGATGTACGGCAGCACGATGTGGCCGAACACGCGCCAAACATCGGCACCATCCATGCGCGCGGCCTCGACATATTCGGCAGGCAGCGTCTGCAACGACGCAAGCACCATCAGGAAGGTGAACGGCGCCCACTCCCAGGTGTCGGCGATGACGATAGCCCACAGCGCGAAGTCGACATGCGTCGTCATCGCCGGCAGCGCAATGCCGAGCATCCGCGCGGCCTGGTAGATCGGGCTGATGTCGGGCGTGTAGATCAGTTTCCAGATCACCGCCACGACGATGGGCGGCAGCACCATCGGGATCACGAACAGGTGCCGCAACGACTTCCAGCGGTCTTGTCCCGAGTGCACCAGAAGCGCCAGCCCGGTGCCGAGCAGCACCTGCAACACCACCGTGTAGACCGACAGCCGCGCCTGCACCCAGAGCGAGCCTACGAAGCGCTCGTCGCTGCCGAGCAACTTGTAGTTGCGCAGCGGCTCGGTGAAGTCGGTGAGCGAACCGGGGTTGACCAGCGCCCCCGGCGTCAGGCTGGTGACCAGCAGGAACAGCGTCGGCAAGCCCGCCACGAGCAGCAGGAACAGCAGGCTCGGCGCGATGGCCATCCGCACGAAACTGCGGCGTTGACGTTCATAGGATGCAGCGGCCATCGGCGGTGCGGGCTCAGACTTTCGCGCCAGCGCGGCGCAGGCTGCCGAGTGCGGCCTCTTGCGCCGACTTCATCGACTCGGCTGGAGGCATCTGGCCCGACACCACGCGCTCGACCGCCTTGTTCACCACGTCGCCGATCAGCGGGAATTCCTTCACCGTGCGGTAGGCCATGTAGTTGTGCGTCTTGCTCGGCATGTCGAGCACTTCGAGGTAGAGCTTGCCGATGTCCTGGCCGTTGACCGTATTGATGCGCTTGTATTCGGCGCTCTCGATCACCGAGCGGCGGCAGATCGACGGATGGCCGGTGTCCTTCACGATGCGCGCGGTCAGCTCGGGGCTGAGCGTCCATTTGATGAACTCCCAGGCGGCTTCCTTGTTCTTGGCGTTCTTCGGAATGCCCAGGCCCTGGCTGTTCGATGCGGGAAAGTCCCCTTTAGGCCCGGCCGGCATGCGCATCACGCGGGCCGTGTCCTTCACTTTGCTGTCGGGCGAGGTGAGCATCGCGGTGACCCACGAACTGGAGTGGATGAAGATGTTCGAACGGCCGCTGATGAGTGCGGCGCGGGCCTGGTCTTCGGTGTAGCCGAGCACGCCTTGCGGCCCGTATTTCGACAACAGCGTCGTGTAGAAAGCGGTGGCCTCGATGGACGCCGGCGTGTCGAGCGCCGGCTTGATGTCGGTGGGCGGGTTGACGAACAGATCGCCGCCGTAGCCCTGAATGTAGGGTGGCAAAAACCAGTGATGCAGGTTCGAGCTGACGAAGCCGGTGACCGGCCCGCTGCCGCCGTCCTGCCCATTGACCGCTTCGCACACCTTCATGAGTTCGTCGAAGGTGCGCGGTGCTTCCACGCCGCGCTTTTTCATGAGGTCGGTGCGGCTGATGCCCATCAACATGGCGCCGCCTTCCCATGAATAGCCGAAGGTCTTGCCAGCCTTGTCGAGGTACGGCAGTTGCGCACCCTTGACGAAGTCGTCGGGGTTCCAGCTGGCCGGCGTGAGCTTGCGGTCGTTGCTGAAATCGTCGAGGTTGGCGAGCAGGCCAGCGGCCACCCAGCGCGCCGCCAGGATGAAAGTGACGTTGCAGAAATCCCAGGCGCTGCCACCTGACGACAGCTCCAGGTCGGCCTGCTGGTTGTAGACCGGAAAGGCCGACAACTGCAGGTCGACCGTCATGCCCGTTTGCGCCTCGAACTCGGGAATGTATTTGCGCAGGATGTTGAAGAAGCCGTGCTGGTAAGCAGCGCCGCGCAGCTTCACGCCAGCGAAGGGCTTGGCCTGCGCGAGGGCCGGAAATGCGAGCGTGCTGCCGGCACTCACCGCCACGGTGGCGGCGGCAGCCTTGATCAGGCGGCGACGCTGGGCGTCGATTCGAAGGGGTTCGGTGGTGCGCATGGTGTGTCTCCTAGAGGCTCTGCCGGGGATGGACCGCAGGCAGGCTCGACATGCTCCTTGCCTTTGGCAGTCAGGAATATGACAGACAATTTAAATTCATACCGTCGTGGAAAACCCGGAGATCAGGCGCAATTCGCCTCGTATAACCTCCATCAGCCAAATTATTATGTCTGACCAGAATATCCCCTCAGTGACTTCAGCCAGCCCCGCTGCGCGGCGTGGGCCGCTGGCCGTCACCGAGGCGCTGGCGCGGCGAGTGATGGGCGGCGAGTGGGGTGACGGCACCTCGCTGCCGACCGAAGTCGAGTTGGCCGAACAGTTGGGCGTGGCCCGTACCTCGGTGCGCGAAGCGTTGAGCCGGCTCAAGGCCAAGGGCCTGCTGGTGTCGCGGCAAAAAGCCGGCACCCGCGTGCTGCCGCGCATGCAATGGAACATGCTGGACGAAGACGTGTTGCGCTGGGCCTGGTCGGGCAACGATCGCGTGCAGATGGCGCAACACCTGATGCAGTTGCGGCGCATCGTCGAGCCGGCCGCGTGCGAACTCGCGGCCGCCTCGGCGCCCGATGCCGCCATCGCCGCCATCGAGCGTGCCTACCGTGCGATGGATGCTGCGGGCATGGACCCGGTCGCCTATGCGGGGCCCGACCTGGAGTTCCATCACGCCATCCTGAGCGCCACCGGCAACCCGTTTTTAGTGGCCTTCGGTGCCACCATCGAGGCCGCGCTGCGCACCTCGTTCGAGCTGTCGACGCGGCAACCCGGCGCGCCGCGCAAGAGCCTGCCGCTGCACCGCGCAGTGCTCGACCAGATCTGGGCGCGCAAGCCAGCCGAGGCGCGCAAGGCGATGGAGGAACTGCTCGGACTGACCGAATCCAACATCCAGCGCGGGGTCGCGCAGGCGGCCAATTCGCCCACGGGCTGACACCTTTTTCAACGCAACGCAGCAAAGAAATTCATGGCCGAGATCCAACTCAAATCCATCAGCAAGCGCTTCGGCGACGTCGAGGTGATTCCCGACATCGACCTCACCATGCCCGACGGCCAGGTGACCGTGCTGCTCGGTCCGTCGGGCTGTGGCAAGTCGACCTTGCTGCGCATGATCGCCGGCCTCGAAACGCCGAGCGGCGGCGAGGTGCGCATCGCCGGCCGATTGATGAACGACGTGCCGCCCTCCGACCGCGGCTGTGCGCTGGTGTTCCAGAACTACGCGCTGTACCCGCACAAGACCGTACGGCAGAACCTGGCCTTCCCGCTGCGCATGGCCAAGGTGTCGGCCGCCGAACAGCAGCGCAGCGTCGACGAGATCGCCGGCACGCTCGAACTCACGCCTCTGCTCGACCGCTTTCCGCGCCAGCTCTCGGGCGGCCAGCGGCAGCGTGTGGCCATGGGCCGCGCGATGATCCGCCGGCCCGAGGTTTTTCTGTACGACGAGCCGCTGTCGAACCTCGACCTCGAGCTGCGAGTGCGCCTCCGCCTCGAGATCGCGCGAATGCAGCGAACGTTGAAAGCGACCGCCGTGTACGTGACGCACGACCAGACCGAAGCCATGACGCTGGCCGACCAGATCGTGGTGTTGCGCAAGGGTCGCATCGAGCAGGTCGGCTCGCCGCTGACGCTGTACCGGTCGCCTGCCAACCTGTTCGTCGCCGGCTTCATCGGCACGCCGCGCATCAACCTCTTCAAGGTCCAGCGCTGCGAGCCGGATGCGCGCGGCACTTTCTTGAGGCTGGGCGACGCGACGCAGCAGGTGCCGCTCCATGTCCCGCTTCGGCTGCACGGGGAAGCCACCACGATCGGCTTCAGGGCCGAGCAGGCCCGCATCGGCGAACCAGCGCCCGGCGAGGTCGTGCTGGAACTGCGCGACTGCGAAACGCTGGCCGTCGAGCAGCTCGGCGATCGCGCCTTCTGCTACCTGCGCTCGGCCCTCGGCGAGCTGGTGTTGCTCGCACCGACCGCCAACCCGCAGCTCAGCGGCACGCTGCGCCTTTCGATTGCGCCCGAGTCGTTGCACTTTTTCAGCGCCGACGAGCGCGCGGTGCAAAGCGAGGCGATTCGCGCCGTCGCCTGAGTTCGCCGACCTCGAGCGAACTCGAGCGACCTCGAGGCACTACGTCGGCACGAAGGTCCCGTGCAGGCCCAATGGCAGCGCGTACGGCAAGGTGGCTTGCGCAACCGGTCCATCGGTCAAGGCGTCGGCGGCAAAACAGGAGAGCACCGTCTTTTTCTGCGCATAGTCGAACACCGTGCCCAGCACCCAACCCGGGCCTCGACCGTCCGGCACGAACAGGTGTTCCTCGACCACCGATTCCTTTCCATAGCTGAAGACCTGGGACGATCCTGATTCGACGTTGGTGTTGGCGATCGCGCTCAACATCGGCAGGCCGACAAGCGGATTCGTCGCATGAATCACGTGGCCATGTCGCAGTCCGACCGAGCGTGGATCGATGCGCGGAAACTCGGCTTCTGCTGCGAGGTCGACCTGCGTCGCCTTGCCGCTTCCAAGGTCGAGGCTGGCGACTGTGAGCGTCGGGCTCGAAGCGCGTACCAGCTGGCCGCGCATGACGTCGCGCGTGCTTGCGAAGAGGGTCGACGCATCGGCGGAGCGCGCATAGTCGACATGGACCACGGTGCCGCTTGCGGTCTCTTCTTCCCAGGCATTTCCGAGGTGAAACAGAAAGCCGACTGGCAGCATGAATGTCTGCTGCCGCTTCCAGTCTTTTTTGTCGATGACCAGCGCGCGCATGCCGAGTTCGGGCCGCCACACATGCGAGTCGAGAACGCTGGCGCCGGCCATCCTTCGCTTGACGTCGTACACCAGCGGCGGCAGCAAAAAGACGAGGTGCCTGGCGGTCACTGCGAAGTCGTGAATCATCGGCAGGTCGGCGAGCGGCAGCGCATCGGCACGTCGCAGCACGCCGTCGGGCGCGATCTCGTAAAGCAGCAACAGGCCGCTGTTCGAGCTCAGGCCGAAGTTCCAGACCGTCCCGTCGGGCTCGACCCTCGGATGGGCGGAGAACGGGACGCCCGCAAGATCGGCGCGCCAGGTCTTGATGCCGCGCGTCTCCAATGTTTGCGGATCGAGGCGCGTGGCCGAGCCGCCTTCCCAAAGCGCCAGCAGTTCGCCGCCCACGTGCAGCATGCTGATGTTGGCGACGTTCATGCTGTCGGGAGAGGTCACTTCGTCGGTGCCCTTGAACACGGTGCCGAAGCCCTCCGTCAGCCGCCGCCCGGCGCGCATTTCAGCCGCGCGCTTGGCGGTCGCCACGTAGCGGCCCTGGTGGTGAACCTCGCTGCCGGCGATCACGAAACGATGCGCCATGCCATCGCCGTCGAACCAGTGGTGGTAGCGCTCACCGCCCAGGTCATGGCCGGCCGGGCCGATGCGATAGAGCGTGCCAGCGACGGCATCGGGGAAACGCCCGCGCACCCGGGCGGCGGTCAGCGGCAGGTCGCCCTTCGGCGTAGCGAAGGCCGACTTCCAGGGCATGGTCGAGGCATCGAACTGCGCCTGCCAGGTGTCCGGCGCGTCGAGGGTGTCGGCGCGGGCCGACATCGACGGAAGAAGTTGCAGAAGCGGCGACACACTGCCTGCGGCAAGCAGGCGGCGCAGAAGTTCACGGCGATCCATGGCTCGACTCCGCGCTCAGTGCAGCCGGAAAGCGATGGTGCTGTCGGCATCCACCTTGACCGCAGCCGCGTCGAACGACGGCGGACCCATGCGCCCTTTGGCATCGTTCGAATACCCGTAACGCTCGGTCGGCAATCCCACCAGATTCGTGTCGAGCTTTTCATTGCCGTTCTCGTCGGCGAAAGACTTGATCACATAGCGCCCCGCTGCCAGACCGGCAAAAGCGAACTGCGCCGTGCCGTCCCGCATCGGAACCTTCTGCGACACCAGCGGCTTGTCGGCGGCAAAGGCTTCGGCCGAGTCGAACAGCGCCACGAAGAGCGTGGCCGGAACCGTCGGTCCATCGGTGACCGTGACTTTGAGGTCGGCTGCACTGGCGGCGAACGGGAGCAGCAATGCAAAGATGGTCGCGCTCAGCGGTCGAAAAAGATTCATGTCGAAGCCCCTTGGGAAGTGGAACTCCGACCATCGCGCGAAGTGTTCTCGACGGCCATCGGAATGCGACGAGATGCTGCCGGCTGGCGCGAAGCGTTCGGAGGCTGCGCGGTGAATGCCGATGGCGTCTTGCACCGGCCGATCCGGGAAGCTGAACAAGACGACTTCCACTTCGGCCTCTAGCCGCAGCGTGGGCCACGACGGCACCACGAAAGTATCAGCTCGCACGTTCCAATACCCGTGCCCGTGCCGATTGCATGAACGCCGTATCGGTCGTGGTCACGCCGACGATCTTGGCAAGCTGCCGGCTGACAGTGACATACGCGTGGCCGATGCGACCTTCGAAATACAGCGAATCGCCACGGGCCAGGTGCACTACCTCACCACCCTCGAAGTGCACGTCGATCGCACCCGAGAGCACATAGGCGAACTCTTCGCCGGCATGTCGTGCGAAATCTTCCGGGCCGTTCAGGGTGCGCGAATGGACTGTCCCGACCACCGGGCTCATCTGCTTGCCGACCGCTGTGGTGCCGAGAAACTCATACGCGAAGGACAGGCCGCGGTACACCACGCCCTTGCCGGCCCGCGTGACCACCGGCCCCTCGAGCAAGGCCGGCTCGACACCGTCGCTGGCGAACATGGCGTTCATGTCCATCCGCAGTGCGCGCCCGAGTGCCGCGAAGTTTTCGTAGCCGAGCGCTAGCTGCCCACGCTCGGCACGCGAGATGGTCGTGATCGACACGCCCGACAACGCCGAAAGTTGCGACAGGGTCCAGCCGAACGCTTTGCGAGCCGAGCGCAAACGCTTGCCGAAAGTCTCGCGGTCGAGCGTGGTGGGCTCGACTGCGGGGGCGCTGCGTGAATGTGCTTTCAAGGCTTGCCGTCCTGTCGTTGTCGTTGCCGAATTCTGCCAGCCCAAACAAAAATGTTCATGCGTACGCCGCACCGCGAACTGGCCTGAAATTTGCGTATCCGCAAATTGTGATTTACGCTGCGCCAACTTTCGGTCTTCCTTTGCCCTGCTTCTTCCCGTCAATGCACCACTTGCGCGCAGTCCGCACCATCTTCCAATGAGCGTCACGGCTTCATCACCTTCCGCAGTCCAGGCGGACTTTCTCGTCATCGGTGCGGGCATTGCCGGTGCCTCGGTCGCACACTGGCTCGCACCGCACGGCCGGGTCGTCGTGCTCGAGCGCGAAGACCAGCCCGGCTATCACTCGACCGGCCGCTCTGCCGCGCTCTTCATGGAAAGCTACGGCACGCCACAGGTGCGCACGCTCACGATGGCGAGCCGCGCTTTCTTCGACAACCCGCCACCCGGCTTCACCGACCATCCGCTGCTGACGCCACGCGGCGCCATGATGATCGCGGCGCCGGGCCAAGAGGCGCATCTCGATGAGCACTGGGAGGTGCTGCGCGGCATGAGCAAGGGCGCGCAACGACTCGATACCGCCGCCGCCCTCGCGCTGGTGCCGGTGCTGCGCGCGGAGCAGGTCATCGGCGCCGTCTACGAACCCGACGCGGCCGACATGGACGTGCATGCCATTCACCAGGGTTATCTGCGCGGCATGCGACAAGCCGGCGGCAAGTTGGTTTGCAACGCGCCCGTCGATGCGATGGAGCGTACCGGGCAGGGCTGGCGCGTGCAGGCTGGCGGTGTCACGTATGAAGCGCCCGTCGTGCTCAATGCGGCCGGCGCCTGGGTCGACACCATCGCGAAACTGGCCGGCGTGCAGCCGATCGGCATCGAGCCACGGCGGCGCTCGGCCTTCATCTTCGCGCCGCCCGAGGGCGTCGACGCATCGCGTTGGCCGATGGCTTTCGGCGCGACCGAAGACTGGTACATCAAGCCCGACGCCGGCATGCTGCTCGGTTCGCCGGCCAACGCCGACCCGGTCGAGCCGCAAGACATCCAGCCTGAAGAGTTCGACATCGCGCTGGCGATTCACCGCATCGAAGAGAACACCACGCTCGCGATCCGCAGGCCGACGCGCACCTGGGCCGGGCTGCGCTCCTTCGTGGCCGATGGCGATCTGGTGGGCGGCTTCGACGACGCAGTGCCCGGCTTCTTCTGGGTCGCGGCGCAAGGCGGCTACGGCATTCAGACCTCGCCCGCGATGGGCGAAACCTGCGCGGCACTGGCGCGCGGGCTGCCGGTGCCGGCGCACGCCGCGTCGTTCGGACTCACCGCGGAGATGCTCGGCCCACAGCGGTTGCGCAAGGCCGCAGCCCTTTCACCCACCTCATAAGGAGCCCACCATGCGCGTCTTCAGCGGATCTCTCGCCACCGAAACCAACACCTTCGGACCCATGCCCACGGGCCTCGCATCGTTCAAGGACCGCGGCTACTACGCCGCCGGCAAGCACCCCGATGCGATGACGTTCTTCTCCGGCCCGCTGTGGGCGGCCCGCCTTCGCGGCAAGGAACTCGGCTGGGACCTGGTCGAGGGCATGGTTGCCGGCGCGCAGCCCAGCGGCACCACGACGCGGCACGCCTACGAAACGCTGCGTGAAGAGTTGCTGGCCGACCTTGCCGCCGCATTGCCGGTCGACATGGTGGTGCTCGGCCTGCACGGGGCCATGGTCGCCGACGGCTACGACGATTGCGAGGGCGACCTGCTCACCCGCGTGCGCGCACTTGTCGGGCCCAAGGTCGTGGTCGGCGCCGAGCTCGATCCGCACTGCCACCTCACGCCGGAAATGATCGCGCAGGCCGACCTGCTGATCGCCTTCAAGGAGTACCCGCACACCGACGTGCTGGAGCGCGGCATCGAGCTGGTCGACCTCTGCGCGGCGATGGTCGAAGGCAAGATCAAGCCGGTGGCCTCGGTGGTCGACTGCGACATGATCGTGACCGTCCACACCTCGCGCAATCCGGCGCGCGCTTTCGTCGATCGCCTGCAGTCGCTCGAAGGCAAAGACGGCGTGCTGTCGATTTCGGTCGCGCACGGTTTCTCGTGGGGCGACGTGCCGGAGATGGGCACCAAGCTGCTGGTCTATGCCGACGGCGACCAGGCCAAGGCCGATGCCCTCGCGCGCCAGCTGGCCGACGAACTGATCTGCATGCGCGAGGCGCTGGCGGTGCGCTATCCCGACATCGACAGCGCACTCGACGAAGCGCTGGCTTTCGATGGCGGCCCGGTCGTGCTGGCGGACGGCGCCGACAACCCCGGCGGCGGCGCGGCGGGCGACTCGACCTTCATCCTGCGACGCATGATCGAACGTGGCATCGAGAACGCGGCCATCGGCCCGATGTGGGACCCGATCGCTGCACGCATCGCATTCGAGGCCGGAGAAGGCGCACGGCTCGCGCTGCGCATCGGCGGCAAGATCGGCCCGATGTCGGGCGACCCGCTCGACCTGGTGTGCACGGTCAAGGCACTGCGCCACGACATGGTGATGACCGGCCTGGCAAATACGCCGGTGGCGCTTGGCGACTGCGCGCTGGTCGAGGCCAACGGCATCGAGGTCGTGCTGATCACGCTGCGCAACCAGGCGATGGGTACGGATGTGTTCACGCAGCTCGGCTGTGACCTGGCTTCTAAAAAGATCATCGTGGTGAAGTCGTCGCAACACTTCTACGCATCGTTCTCCAAGGTCGCGAAGCACGTCATCTACGCGGGCGCGCCGGGCGCCGTGACCATCGATTTGTCGACCTTGCCGTACCGCAAGGCGCGCATGCCGAAGTGGCCGCTGGTGGCCACCCTCGCCGCTGCCTGATTCCCTTCTTTGTTTTCAGCCCAACTCACCACCGGAGTACCGACGATGAAACGACGCACGCTTGCAACCCTCGCTGCATGGGGCAGCCTGGGCCTCTCTCTGGCGCTTGCCGGCCTGCCCGCACAGGCGCAGACCAAGACATTGAAAGTCGTCGCGCATGCCGACGTGAAGATCCTCGACCCGACCTTCACCACCGCCTACATCTCGCGCAACTTCGGCTACATGGTCTACGACACGCTCTTCGCGCAAGACGCTACCGGCAAGCCGCAGCCGCAGATGGTCGACAAGTACGCCATGTCGAAAGACGGCAAGCAGTGGAGCTTCTCGCTGCGGCCCGGATTGAAGTTCTCCGACGGCAGCCCGGTGACCTCGGCCGACGTGGTCGCATCGCTGCAGCGCTGGGGTGCGCGCGACAGCCTGGGCCGTGCCATGGGCGCGGTCGGTGCCGAGTGGAAGGCTGTCGACGCCAACAACTTTTCGCTGACGCTCAAGGAGCCTTTCGGCATGGTGCTCGATGCGCTGGCCAAGCCATCGGGATTTCCGCCGGTGATCCTGCCGGAGCGTCTCGCCAAGATGCCGGCGACCTCGCCATTGACCGAAGTGCTCGGCTCCGGCCCCTTCATCTTCAAGCGCGACGAGTGGGTGCCCGGCAACAAGGCGGTGTTCGTGCGCAACCCCAACTACGTCGCGCGCAGCGAACCACCGAGCGGCCTCGCCGGCAGCAAGAAGAGCAACTTCGATCGCGTCGAGTGGCTCTATCTGCCCGACGCCAACAGCGCCATCGCGGCGCTGAAGAACGGCGAAGTCGATATCGTCGAGCAGGTACCGCCGGACTACATCACACCGTTGCGCACCGACAAGAACGTGAAGATCGGCGCCGGCGGTTCTTACCAGGGCTTTCTGGTGCTTAACCACACGTACCCGCCCTTCAATAATCCGAAGGCACGGCAGGCACTCGCGATGGCGGTCAACCAGGAAAAGTTCACCGCGGCGATGGGCTACCCGCTCGACATGCGCGTGACCTACTGCGCGACGTATTTCATCTGCGGTGGTCCCAACGAAACCTCTGCCGGCGCGGAGCCGTATCGCAAGACCGATCTGGCAAAGGCCAAGCAGTTGCTCGCCGAGTCCGGCTACAAAGGCGAGAAGGTCGTGCTGCTGGTGCCGACCGACGTCACTTACCTGAACGCCGAAGCCTTGATGGCCGCGCAGACGATGCGCAACATGGGCATGAATGTCGACATGCAGAACATGGACTGGGCCTCCATCGGCGCGCGCCGCGCCAAGAAAGATGCACCCGACGCCGGCGGCTGGAACATGTACGTGACGGTGGCCGGAGAGTTCGACGTCAACTCGCCCATTACCAACGCGTATCTGGGCGCGGCCTGCGGCAACTCGCTGCCCGGCTGGCCGTGCGACAAGGAGCTCGATGAACTGCGCACCGCGTGGATCAGGGAAACCGTGCCGGCCAAGCGCAAGGAGCTGCTCGACGCCTTCCAGAAGCGCGCCTACGAGACCATTCCCTATGTGAACGCGGGCCAGTATTCGGCCGCCTTTGCGGCACGCTCCAACATCAAGGGCATCGACAAGTTGTGGTCGGGCATGCCGGCGTTCTGGGTGCTCGACAAGTAAGCGAGCGAAAAAGCACGAGGGCTTTTCGACATGGGCTACATCCTTCGCCGCCTGCTCGCCACGCTGCCCGTGATGGCGGTGGTCGCCGTCGTGGTGTTCCTGCTGATTCACCTGTCGCCCGGCGACCCGGCGGCGCTCATCGCCGGCGACCTGGCGACAGTCGAGGACATCGAAAAGCTGCGCACGGCCCTCGGCCTGGACCAGCCGCTGTGGCAGCAGTTCGCGCTGTGGCTGGGCCGGCTCGCAACCGGCGACCTCGGCATCTCGATCTTTACGCAGGTGCCGGTGACCCAACTGCTCGCACAGCGGCTGGAGCCGACCGCTTCCATCGCGGCACTCACCATGCTGCTCACCTTGCTCATCGCCGTGCCGCTCGGCACGCTGGCGGCCTACCGCGCCGGCAGCTGGATCGATCGGCTGGTCATGCTCTTCGCGGTGCTGGCCTTCTCGGTGCCGGTCTTCATGATCGGCTATCTGCTGGTCTACGTCTTCGCGATCCAGTTGCCGTGGTTCCCGGTTCAGGGCTACTCGCGCATCGCGGACGGCGTCGGCCCGTGGCTGCGCAGCCTTGTGCTGCCTTGCGTGAACCTCGCGCTGGTCTACATCGCGCTCGTCACCCGCATGACGCGCGCGACCGTGCTCGAAGTGCTGCATGAGGACTACATCCGAACCGCGCGCGCCAAAGGTCTCGGTGTGCTGCCGGTGCTGGGGCATGCGCTGCGCAATGCAGCGATCCCGATCGCCACCACCATCGGCGTTGGCATCGCGTTGCTGATCGGCGGCGTGGTCGTCACCGAGACGGTGTTCGCCATTCCCGGCGTCGGGCGACTCGTCATCGATTCCGTGCAGCGCCACGATTACCCGGTGATCCAGAGCGTGTTGCTCATTTCGGCCGGTGTGTACGTGCTGATCAACCTGCTGATCGACCTGAGCTACCGCCTGTTCGACCCGCGCATCCAGTACTGAACGCCCCCGCCTCATGTCTACCGTTCTGCCTCCTGTCGTGCCCGATTCTTTCGCTGCAGCAGACGTCCCCTTCGTGCTGCCGCGTTGGCACTGGGCGCGCAAGCACCCGACGCTGATCATCGGTGCACTGCTGCTGATCGCGATCGCGGCGCTGTCGATCGCGGCACCGTGGATCGCCAACTTCGATCCGCAGGACATCGACCCGCTGGCACGCATGCAGCCGCCTTCCGCCGAACATTATTTCGGTACGGATGCGCTGGGGCGCGACGTTTTCAGCCGCGCGGTGTGGGGCGGCCGCGTATCGATGATCGTCGGCCTGTGGGTGGGCGTACTGGCCACGGTGCTGGGCGTACTGCTCGGGCTCTTGGCCGGCTTCGTGCCGTGGGCCGACACGGTGGTGATGCGCGTCATGGACGGACTGATGGCGATCCCCGGCATCCTGCTGGCGATCGCGCTGATGGCGGTGACGCGCGCCAGCCTGACGACCGTGATCGTCGCGATCACCATCCCCGAAATCCCGCGCGTGGTACGCCTCGTGCGCTCGCTGTCGCTGACGTTGCGCGAACAGCTCTATGTCGAAGCGGCGCATGCCGTCGGCACCCGGCTGCCGGTGATCCTGGCGCGCCACGTGCTGCCCAACATGGTTGCGCCGCTGATCGTGCAGGCGACCTTCGTGGCAGCGGCCGCGGTGCTGACCGAGGCCGCGCTGTCGTTCCTCGGTGTCGGCATCCCGGCGCAGACGCCGAGTTGGGGAAACATGATGGCCGAGGGGCGCAACTTCGTCGCGGTGGCGTTCCACATCATCCTGTACCCCGGCATCCTGCTGGCCATCACGGTGCTGGCAATCAACCTGCTGGGCGATGGCTTGCGCGATGCGCTCGACCCGCGCCTGGCACGCCAGCTATGAACGCGCAGCGCACAGGAACACCCACCCGATGAAAGCCCTGTCCCGCATCGCATTGCCCACCGGCGAGCCATTGCTCGAGGTCGACAACCTGCGCACCCACTTCGACACGCTCACCGGCCCGGCCCGCTCGGTCGACGGCGTCTCGTACACCGTGCGCGCCGGCCAGACGCTGGGCGTGGTCGGCGAATCCGGCTGCGGCAAGAGCGTGACTGCGCTGTCGATCATGCGGCTGCTGGCCACACCACCCGCGCGCATCAGCGGCTCGGTGCGGCTGCGTGGCATCGACCTGCTGAAGCTGACCGAAAGCGAAATGCGGCAGATACGCGGCAACCGCATCTCGATGATCTTCCAGGAGCCGATGACCTCGCTCAACCCGGTGCTGACCATCGGTCGGCAGATCGCCGAGACGGTGCAGGTGCACCAGAAGGCGAACCGATCCGAAGCCTTGGCGCGCGCGGTCGAGATGCTGCGCGTCGTACAGATTCCGGAGCCGGAGCGGCGGGTTCATGAGTACCCGCATCAACTCTCCGGCGGCATGCGACAGCGCGTGATGATCGCGCTCGCCCTGGCCTGCAACCCCGAGGTGCTGATCGCCGACGAGCCGACCACCGCGCTCGACGTGACGATCCAGGCGCAGATCCTCGACCTGATCCGCCGGCTGCAAAAGGAACTCGGCATGGGCGTCGTGATGATCACGCACGACCTGGGCGTGGTGGCCGAGAGCTGCGACCGCGTGGTCGTCATGTACGCCGGCAGCACGGTCGAGGAGGCCGACGTGATCGACCTGTTCGAGCGGCCACTGCATCCGTACACACGCGCGCTGATGGCATCGATGCCTTCGATGAACACGCACAGCGCGCGGCTGACCGAGATCCCGGGACTGGTGCCGTCACCGCAATCGCCGCGTCGTGGCTGTGCCTTTGCGCCGCGCTGTACGTATGCCAATGCGCGCTGCGTGGCAGAAGTGCCGGGCCTGACGAATCAGAGCGATCCCGACCAACCCGGCGAGCGTCACACGGCTGCCTGCTTCGCGGTCGAGGAAGGCCGCATCGGCCATGAAGAAGGTGCCATCGCATGAACGCGGCTGTCCTAGATTCAAGGGCGCCTCTCGCAGAGGCTTCGACGACCTTGCTCAAGGTCGCAAACCTGAAGAAGCATTACGCCGCACCCAAACGCTGGTTGACGAAGCAGCAGTCGCCGGTGCAAGCGGTCGATGGCGTCTCCTTTACCGTGGCGCGCGGCGAGACGCTGTCGCTGGTGGGCGAGTCGGGCTGCGGCAAAACGACCACAGCCAAGTCGGTGATGCGATTGATCGAACCGACCTCCGGCTCCGTGCAGCTCGACGGCGAAGAGCTGACGACGCTGAGCCCCGAAAACATGCGGCTGCGCCGGCGCGATGTGCAGATCATTTTTCAGGACCCTTATGCGTCGCTGAGTCCGCGGCTGGCGGCCGGCGAAATCGTGGGTGAGCCGCTGCGCAACTTCGGCATGTCACGTGCGGAGCGGCACGAGCGCGTGACCTGGTTGTTCGGCAAGGTGGGGCTGCGACCCGAATCCGTCACTCGATTCCCGCACGAGTTCTCGGGCGGCCAAAGGCAACGCCTGGGCATCGCGCGGGCGCTGGCGCTCAACCCAAAGCTGATCGTCTGCGACGAGCCCGTGTCGGCGCTCGACGTGTCGGTGCAGGCGCAAGTGGTGAACCTGCTCATGGACCTGCAGGCCGAGTTCGGCATCGCCTATCTCTTCGTCGCGCACGACCTGGCTGTCGTGCGCCACATCAGTCATCGGGTGGCGGTGATGTACCTCGGACGCATCGTCGAAGTGGCCGATCGCGACACGCTGTTTTCGGCACCCCGGCATCCGTACACCGAGATCTTGTTGTCGGCGGTGCCGGTGCCGAACCCGCGCACGCCGGCCAAGCGGATGCTGCTGCAGGGGGATCCGCCAAGCCCGGCGAACCCGCCTTCGGGCTGCCGCTTTCATACGCGTTGCCCGATGGCCAAGGACATCTGCAAGCAGCAGGACCCGACGTTGAGCGAGCGCGATTCCGCTTCGACCGGCGGGCACTGGGTGGCTTGCCATTTCCGCTAGCCGCTTCAGACAGAGGCCGTAGCCAGCCACCCCATTTAGCACCCACACCGCGACACAACCCAACAAAGGATTTCCCATGACGCCAGCGCCAAGCCATTACGACCTGCTCATCCACGGCGGCACCGTCATCGACGGCACCAAGGCGCCTCGTTTCATCGCCGATATCGGCGTGATCGACGGTCACATCGCAGCCATCGGCAAGCTCGACGGTTGCACGGCAGACCGCACGCTCGACGCGACCGGCCGCATCGTGGCGCCGGGCTTCATCGACTCGCACACGCACGACGACCAGGCTGTGCTGTCGCAAGCGGCCATGCCCTTCAAGGTGTCGCAAGGCGTGACCACGGTGGTGGCCGGCAACTGCGGCATCAGCGCCGCACCGCTGCGCGCCGACATGGAACTGCCGATGCCGCTGAGCCTCATCGACTCGCCAGCCGAAGGTCGCTTCACGACGTTCAAGGCGTACCTGGATGCGTTGCGCGCGACGCCGTCGTCAGTGAACGTGGCGGCGATGATCGGCCACTCGACCTTGCGCGCGTTGACCATGGGCGACCTGGATCGGCCAGCCAACGAAGCGGAAATCGCGGCCATGCAGGCACATGTCGAAGAGGCGATGCAGGCGGGTGCAATCGGCCTTTCGACCGGGACGTTCTATCCACCAGCGGTAAAGGCCACGACCGAAGAAATCATCGAGGTGAGCCGTCCGCTGAGCAAGCGCAGTGCGGTCTACGTGACCCACATGCGCGACGAGGGCGACCGCGTCATGGAAGCGCTGGAAGAGACGTTCGCGATCGGCCGTGCGCTCGATATACCGGTGGTCATCTCGCATCACAAGGTAATGAACGCGCAGAACTTTGGCCGCAGCAAGGTGACGCTGCCCTTCATCAAGGAGACCATGAAGCACCAGTGCGTGTCGCTCGACTGCTACCCATACACGGCAGGCTCGACCATGATCCGCACCGACCGCGGCATGCTCGAAGGCCGTGTGCTCATCGCCAGCAGCGAGCCGCACCCCGAGTGCGCCGGCCGCGACCTGGCGGACATCGCCAAGGAATGGGGCGTGCCCAACGACGAGGCAGCCCGCAAGCTGCAGCCCGGCAGCGCGATCTATTTCATGATGGACGAAGACGATGTGCAGCGCGTGATGGCGTTCGACGAAACGATGATCGGCTCTGACGGCATTCCGCTGGGCGACAAGCCGCATCCGCGCTTGTGGGGCACCTTCCCGCGGGTGCTAGGCCACTACAGCCGCGACATCGGTTTGTTCCCGCTGGAGACCGCGGTGTGGAAGATGACCGGGCTCACTGCGCGCAACTTTGGCCTGCACGGCCGCGGCACGCTGAAGGTCGGGCAGCACGCCGACATCGTGATTTTCGATGCGGCGACCATTCGCGATGCGGCGAATTACGAGACACCGACGAAGCCGGCGGAAGGCATCGATGCCGTGATCGTCAACGGCACCATCACCTGGCATCACGGCGTTCACAGCGGTGCACGCAGCGGCCAGGTGATTACGCGCCGGGACAAGGCGACGGCGGAAGCGTCGTAAGCCCTCTTCAGGCGCGGCGCGCGGGCGCGGGCTCGATGTGGCGTTGCATCGCAGCGATGCCGGCCTGAACCGCCTGGCTTCGCGTTGGGTGTGGCACAGCTGCTTTTTCAAGCGTGGCGCGAGGCAGGCCGAAGACTTCGCGCCCAAGCACCGCCCACAAGAAACGTCCGCTGACGGGTTCGTCCACAACCAGTTCCAATCCTCTTCGCACGTCGATACCTCTGAGTTCAGTTGATGTGGACTCGATTGGACTTGGGCTGTGCATGGCTGCGATGTGCGGATTTCACGCTTTCGCAAAGTAGGTAACAAAACGCTTGTTGGCGAGGCTTTTTACCAACGTCGCAGACGACGTTTTGCACGGCGGGTCGACCATGCGAACGCTACTCGATCTTTCCCCCGGTCAATTTGGCTAGAGGGTCATCGGCCACCGTTCATCGGCAGACGACCGTCGTGCCGACAGGCTGGCACCTCTGGCCGTTGAGACCTTGATAGCTCTGCAGTTTGCCGTTCGGGTTGTAGCGATTGCCGAGCGTGTCGTTGCAGCCGCCGGCATCGCACGAGCGGAGTTGCGGTCGCATGTCTTGCGGCGGGCCGGGTTGGCGGTACCTGCTGTCGGGATACGCGTAAGGGTATGGATATGGCGTGCCCGCGCTGTCGTCCGCGTATTCAGCGGCACGACGTTGGCGTTCCAGCGCGCGTCGCTGTGCTTCGGCACGTTCTTCGGCGAAGCGATCGGCCGTTGGCGATTGCGGCGTTCGCGTTGCCGATGGCGGCACGGACGATGACGGCGGCCGCTCCGGCGGAGCCAGCCGCGGGTCGGTGGCCTCGGGGCCCATCACCTGTTCTGCGCTGCGCGTATGGGCCGGACACTTCTGATCGGTGTAGCTCACGTTGCCGCCACCATCGACGCAACGAATGACCTGGGCGTGTGCCGCTCCGCCTGCCAGGGCGCCGACGTTGAGACAAAGCGCGAAGACGAAGAGGTGTCGCATGGATAGCCATTGTCCTCAGTTAGTGCGCGGCGTGAATTGCGTGAATCGCATCACGCCATCGTCGACGGCACCGAACCGCATCGCCACCCTGTCGATCAGGTAGTTTTGGATCAGCTTGAATGGTCGGGTAACGCCCTGCCTGGGCAACTGACCAGCGGCACGCTCAAAGTAGCTTGAAGAGAAATTGGTCCATGGACGCAGGGGCGCGTCGGGAGCCAACGCGGGAACCACGCACTGTCGCGCGCCAGTCTTTCGCATGTGATTGAGCAACCGGCAAACGTAGCGCGCGGTGAGGTCCGCCTTGAGCGTCCACGACGCGTTGGTGTAGCCGAAAGTGTTGGCCATATTGGGGACGCCGGTGAACATCAGGCCCTTGTAGTTGAAGCTGCGAGAGGGCTCCACGCGCTGGCCGTCCAGATACAAGGCGGTGTTGCCCAGCACCGCCAGCTTCAATCCGGTGGCCATCACGATGATGTCGGCATCGAGCGAGGTGCCCGACGCGAGCCGCACACCGGTCTCGGTGAAGGACGCGATGCGGTCTGTCACCACAGACGCTCGCCCGGACTTGATCGCATTGAAAAAATCGCCATCGGGCACGAGGCACAGGCGCTGCTCCCAAGGGTTGTAGCGCGGCGTGAAGTGGGTGGCGATGTCGACGCCCGGCCCGAGCGCCCGGTGCACCCCACCGAGCAACAGCTTGCGCATGCGCTGCGGACGGTGCTTGCAGAGGGCGACCACGAACTGGCTCAAAAGCACGTTCTTCCAGCGCGCGATGCCGAGCGCCACACGCTGCGGCAGGTAGCGCCGCAACCGGACGTCCAGTGCGTCGACCGACGGCCGCGCCGCCATCCAGGTCGGCGAGCGCTGCAGCATCGTCACGTGCGCTGCCTTGTCAGCCATGGCCGGCACCAGCGTCACGGCGGTGGCGCCACTGCCGATCACCACCACGCGCTTGCCCGCGTAGTCCAGATCGGTCGGCCAGTGCTGCGGATGCACGATCCGCCCATTGAAGCGGGCCTCACCGGGGAAGTCGGGCCGATAACCTTCTGCGTAATCGTAGTAGCCACTGCACATGAAGAGGAAGCCGCAGCGAATGGACAACGCGTTGCCACCTGGAGCGCGGCCGACTTCCACACGCCACTCCGACTTGGAAGAGGACCATTCCGCGCGCAGCACCTTGTGACCGAAGCGCACCTTGCGGTCGATGCCGTGCTCGCGCATGGTGTCGCGCAGATAGTCGAGGATGGCCGGCCCTTGCGCTATGGCTTTGGCATCTGTCCAGGGACGGAACGAGAAGCCGAGCGTGTGCATGTCGGAATCGGAGCGCACGCCGGGATAGCGAAACAGGTCCCAAGTACCGCCGATAGAAGCGCGTGCCTCCACGATGGCAAAGCTTCGGTCGGGGCAGTACTGCTGCAGGTGATACGCCGCGCTGATGCCGGAAATGCCGGCGCCAACGATCAATACGTCAACAAATTCATCCGCCATCGAGTGTCCTTTTCAGGTCGTCCGCGCCTGAGTTTCACGCGAAGCTGGCGAAAGGCGCAATCAGGTCGATCACCGCTCTCGCGGCGGACCGCTGCGTCAGGAAGCGCAGCTCAACTTCAGCGCCTCGATGCGACCCCCGAAACCCAGTTTGCGAACCAGACCGCCTTCACGGCTGTTGGCTGGAAAGTTCACCACGCGGTCCTTGAACATCGCGTGCTCGTAGACCTGCAGCGTCGCATTGGGACCGACCGACACACTGTCGATTTCGCGCTTGAGCGCGCGTGCGGTGCCTTTGTCCATGCTCTCGGCTTCGGCAGGCCCGACCAGGGTCACCATGTCGCCTTCGAAGTTGCGCTGCGAATAGAACTGCGCCCAGCAGCCGGACTGCAATGCCGGATCGGTGATCTGCACCGGCACCAGCAGGATCGTCGGATCCGGGCTGTTTACCGCGGTTGTCGTGGTCGACGGCGCGGTGCTGCAAGCACCGAGGGCCAATGCGAACGTGAGCGCGATGGCTGAAGCGAAGGGAGTGGTTTTCATGGGATGCGCAGCGGTGTGAAAGTAAGAAACACGGAGGTTAGACGCCGTCTCGTGCAGTCGCCACGGAAGCGCAGGCCGTGACCCTGTAGGCGCACTTCTTCAGCGCCGTCAGGGTGGCGTCGCATCGCTACAGCCCCTTTTTACGGGACGCTTTCAAGTCGGTCGCGTCAGAAAGCGCACTAAGTCACGATCGAAAACAAATGTTTCCACCCAACATTTTGCGAGCCGCACTTGCGTCCGAATGTAACTAAAATGGATTACATGAACGACGATACAGATACTAATTTCGGCTGGTGGACCGACAAGCCGGAACGCGCCACCCGCACCGCAGCGCTCGAGCGAAGCCGGCGCGAATACCGCAACAGCGGCGGCTCGCGCGTGTGGCTGCACGCGGGGCTGGTGATCGCATTGATGGTCGCCTTTGGCGTGTCGATCGTTTCCCTGGCAACCCGCTGATCGCACCCCATGGCCAAACAAAAAAACACCCGCTCCGGCAACGACACAGGCTTTGCCGATTTGAGCAAGGCCGATGGAACCGGAGATCCCGCGCGCCGCGTATCGTGGCTGTGGATCGCGGCGGCGGTCGTCGCAGTCCTCGTCATTCTGGCCGTGGTCGTTCTTCGCTGAACCGCCCTCTCGCTCGGGCGCAGAACTGCCAACCGCTCAACGCTCGATCGTCTTGTTCCAGCGCGCGTTCCAGGCGGGACGGTTCGCGTTGATGCTTTCCCAGTCCACTGTGATCGCGGTCTTCATGTAGCCGTTGATTGCAGCGACCTGCCCCACCCCTTCGCCGACGGCCGGCGCCTTCGGGTTGGTCGGGATCTGGCTGCCGTACTGCAACACATTCGCTTGAGCCAGCGGCGACAACAGGAACTCGGCGAGCTTTTGTGCGAGTTCGGGCTCGCTGTTGTTGGCGATCACGCACTGGCCGACCATCAACACGACAGCGCCTTCTTTCGGGTTCGCGTACTCGACCGGAATGCCCTTGACCTTGAGCGCGGCCACGGCGGTTGGCGTCAGCGGAAAGATAGCCGCTTCATTCGTCTGCACCATCTCGGAAATCTTGGCCGAGCTCGGGATGTACTCCAGCACGTTCGGCCCGATGGTCGTGGGCCAGGCCTTGAAGCCAGGCTCGACGTTCTTGTCGTTGCCACCCTGGATGCGGTTGAACATCAGGAAGCCGTGAAGTCCGAACGACGATGCCGACACTGACTGGAACACGACCTTGCCCTTGAACTTGGGGTCGGCCAGGTCCATCCACGAGGTCGGCGCGGCCCAGCCCTTTTCCTTGAACATCTTCGCGTTGTAGGCGAGGCCCGTCACGCCCAGGCTCACGCCGCTGGCCATGTCGTCCTTGAAGCGCGCGGCCGGATAGATGTCGTTGAGCGCAGCGCTCGGGCGCTGCTTTTCGCAGAGGCCCATGCCGATGGCGCGCACCATGATGCCGTCGTCCAGGAACATCACGTGCATCTGCGGCTTGTCCTTGTTGGCCTGCGCCTTGGCCAGGATGTCCGACGAGGTGCCCGGCACCACGACGACCTTTGCGCCATAGAGCTTTTCGAAGGCAGGAAAGACGTACTGCGAGTACGCCTTCTCCATCGTGCCGCCGTTCATGCCGATGTAGATCGTCTTGGTCTGGGCGCTTGCCATGCCGCACGCGGCAAGGGCGGCAACTGCGGTCGCGGTGAAGAGGGCGCGACGCAAGGCGATGGGCTGTTGGGTTGAGCGGATGGAGCGGATGGAGCGGAACATGGGCTTTCCTTTCGAGGGTGGGGACGAGGAACGGGAAACGAAATGACTTACGAGGCAAGCACCGGCGTTGCTGCCGGCACGGATGAAAAACGGTCGACCGCGAAGGCACCGATGGGTGTGCGGGTGCGGCCGTCGCGCGCGAGATCGGCGAGCACCTCGCCGACAGCCGGTCCGATCTGGAAGCCACCGCCGGAAAAGCCGAAACCATGGAACAGACCCGGCGTCGTGCGACTCGGGCCGATCACCGGCTGACGGTCGGGCAGATAGCCTTCGGTGCCGCCCCACGTGCGAATGAAGTGAGCATTGCGGAGCATCGGCAGCAGCTCGATTGCCTGCTTCGAAAGCAGGGCGATGGTGTCGCGATCGGAGCGGGAGCGGTCGGCATCGAGCAGGCGACCCGGCCCACCGCCCAGCACCAGATTGCCCCGCGCGACCTGGCGGCAATACACACCGCCACCTTCCACGCCAAGGCTCCACTGCATGAAAAACGGCAACGGCTCGGTGACGGCCATGGCGGGGCTGCGGGAAACCATCGGCACCACATCGCCGAACTGTTCAGCGATGGTGATGGCCCACGCGCCAGCGCAGTTGAGCAGGACCGGCGCCTCGACTTGGATCGCGTTGCCTGATTCCAGATTCAAAGCCCGCAGATGAAAGCGCTGGCCGTCGTGCGCGATCTCATCGACGCGCGTGCGCTCATGGACTACCGCGCCGGCACGCTGCGCGGCCATCGCGAAGGCGGGCGACACCAGCCGCGGATTGGCCTGGCCGTCTTCGGCGCAGAGCGATCCACCGACCGCCTTGCCGCCGAGCCACGGGCATTGCGCACGCAGCGTGGCGCCCGACAAGATTTCGATGCCGAGATCGAAATCGCGCGCCCTGTCGCGATAGCTTTCGAGCGCTGCCAGGTCGGCCTCGCTGCGTGCGATCTTGAAGTGGCCGGAGCGCAGGTATTCACCATCGATGCCGATGAGTTCGGGCAAGCGCCCCCACATTTCGTGCGCGCGCTGTGCCAACGGCAACTGGCTGAGCGGCCGACCCTGGCGGCGCACGCCACCGTAGTTGATGCCGCTCGACCGCGAGCCGCACAGGTCGCGCTCCAACAGCACCACGCCAAGCCCCATGCGGCGCAAAGCGAGCGCAGCCGAACTGCCGACGATGCCGCCGCCGACGATGGCCACATCGGTGACGATGCGCTGCGTCATGCGCCGGCTCCTTCGCTCGCTACGTGCAGCAGGTGAATCGGGATCGGCTTGATGGGTGCCTGACCACGCAGGCGACCGACCAGTTGCACGGGCTTGCCGACGGCGTGCGCAAGAATTTCCGCCGCCGCCACGCCGCACATGCGGCCCTGGCAACGACCCATGCCGACTCGGCTCAAGGCCTTGAGCCGATTGAGTTCATCGGCACCGCTGTCATGGATGGTCTGGCGCAGCTCGCCTGCCGTCACGTTCTCGCAGCGGCACACCACGAGCTCGTCGGGTGCGTGCGCCGCCCAATCTTGTGGAAACGGAAAGGCGCGTTCGAGGCCCTCGCGAAAACGCGACAGCTTTGCAAGCTTGCGCTCGAGCTTTCGCACACGGTCGGCGTCGATGTGCACGCCTTCGTCGGCGAGCAGTGACAGCGCTGCCAGTTCACCGGCCCACTCTGCGGCATCGGCGCCCATGATGCCGGCGCCATCGCCCGCAAGGTACACGCCGGCCACGCTGGAGCGGCCCACCGCATCGCGTTCGGGCAGGTGCGCCCGCTGCATCGGTGCGAAGGCGAAGCGGCAGCCGAGCAGGTCTGCCAATTGCGTCTCGGAGCGCAGCGCGTAGCCGAAGCCGATGGCGTCGCAATCGAGCGTGTGCTCGTGGCCGTCTTGCTCCCACACGACAGCGCTCGTGCGCTGGTCGCCAAGCACGCGCACTGGCCGCACGCCGCTGTGCAACGCCACGCCATGCGTGCGCAACCAGCCGACGTAGTACACGCCCTTCATGAAGACGGCGGGCTGTGTGAGCATGGCCGGCACGGCAGCCAGCTGATCGGCGAAGTGCGCGGTGTCGAGCACGGCTGCCACCTCGACGCCGGCCTTCGCGTATTGGTACGCGACCAGATACAGCAACGGCCCGGTGCCCATGAACACCACGCGGGAGCCTATCGTGCAACCCTGAAATTTGAGCGCCACCTGCGCACCACCGAGCGTGTACACGCCGGGCAAGGTCCATCCCGGCACGGGCAGCACACGGTCGGTCGCACCTGACGCGACGATGAGCTGGCGATAGGGCACGGTGCGCGTGGTTTGCGTCGGTCCGTGCATCACGTCGAGCCGCCCGTCCTGCACGTTCCACGCCAGACTGTCGGGCCGGTAGTCGATCGAGCCGACGACGCCGTCGATCGCGCCGTGCACCGCGGTCGCGCGCGATGCTTCCATGCCGTAGAGCGATTCAGGCGCACGCTTGAAGTGCACCGGCGGGCGGCGGTAGATCTGGCCGCCAGCGCGAGATGCTTCATCGATGAGCACGGGCTTGATGCCGTAGCCGGCCAGCGTCTGCGCGGCACGGATGCCGGCCGGGCCGGCGCCGACGATCACCGGCTGCAACGCGAGGGTCGTCCTCATGCAAGCGCTCCGTCCGCAGCGCCTGATCTGCCTGTAGTGAGCGCCATGCCCGGCTCGATGAAGGTCGAGCAGGCACGCAGTCGCGCGCCATCGGCCGTTTCGACCCAGCAGTCCTGGCACGCACCCATCATGCAGAAGCCGGCCCGCGCCTCACCGCTGAACTCGTTGCGCCGCAACCTGCCGACCTGCGTGAGCATGGCCGTCAGCACCGTGTCGCCGACCAGCGCGCTCGCGGCCACACCGTCGATGCTGAAGGCCACGGCTTCGCGATCTTGTTCAGCGACGCGGCGCAGCAGGGGTTGGGATGAAGACATGGCTAGCGACGCCCCACCAGCACGCGGTCGAGCCCATACACGCGGTCGAGCAGGATCATCGCGACTGCAGTCACCGCCACCATCAGTGCCGACACCGCCGCCATCAGCGGATCGATCGATTCGGTCGCGTACATGTACATGCGCACCGGCAAGGTCACGGTGCTGGGCGAGGTGACGAAGATAGACATGGTCACTTCGTCGAAGCTGTTGATGAACGCCAGCATCCAGCCACCCGTCACGCCCGGCAGGATCATCGGCAGCGTGATGCGCGTGAAGACGGTGGCTTGCGTCGCCCCGAGCGACAGTGCCGCCTGCTCGGTGCTGCGGTCGAAGCCGACCAGCGCCGCGACGACCAGCCGCAGCGTGTACGGCGTGACGATCAGCGCATGCGCCATCACCAGGAAGCCGAAGCTGCCGGTGCCGCCGACCAAGGCGAAGAGCCGCAGCAGCGCCACGCCGAGCACCAGGTGCGGAATGATCAACGGCGACAAAAACAGCGCGTTGAGGAAGTCGCGGCCCGGAAATTCATAGCGCGTGATCGCCATGCCCGCAGGCACCGCCAGCAGCGTCGCGATAGTGGCCGACGCCAGCGCCAGCCACAGGCTGTTCCAGAACGACTGCATGAAGTCCGGGTGCGCGAACACCGCGCGAAACCAGCGCAGCGAGAATTCGGTCGTCGGCAGCGTGAGCGTGTTTTCTGGCGTGAAGGCGACGACGCACACCACCACCAGCGGCGCCAGCATGAAGGCGATGACCAGCGCGTTGAACGCGAGGGCGAAGGGTCCGTTCTTGGTCATGGGAGCGTGGAGTTCATATCAACCCAAGGACTTCTTGTAGCGGCCTTCGACCAGCCGGTTGTAGCTCAGCATGACCACAAGATTGGCGACCAGCAGCACCAACGCGACAGCGGCGCCGAGCGGCCAGTTGAGTTCGTGCAGGTACTCGTCGTAGACGACCGTCGCGACCATCTTCAGCCGGCGCCCGCCGAGCAAACCAGGGATCGCGAAGGAACTGGCAGACAACCCGAACACGATCAGGCTCCCCGACAGAATGCCCGGCATCACCTGCGGCAGCACGATGCGGCGCAGCGTGGTGAAGGGCGATGCCTTGAGCGACAGCGCAGCGTTTTCGACGCCCGGATCCAGCTTCTGCAGCGAGGTCCACACCGGGATGACCATGAAGGGCAGCATCACGTGCACCAGCGCGATGACGACTGCGGTCTCGGTGTAGAGCATCTTGATAGGCCCGATGCCGACAAGGCCGAGCAACCCGTTCACCAGGCCTTCAGGGCCGAGCAGCATGCTCCAGCCGAACGCGCGCACCACGACCGACACGAGCAGCGGCGCCAGCACTACCAGCAGCAGGATCGAGCGCCACGGGTTGCGCATGCGGCTGAGCACGTAGGCTTCCGGCGTGCCGATCGCTACGCAGATCAGCGCCACCAGCCCGGAAATCCAAAAGGTGCGCCAGAAGATGCCGTAGTAATAGCTGTCGGTAAAAATCAGTGCGTAGTGCGCCAGCGTGAACTCGCCGGCCTTCGGTCCAGTGACCGGGTCGTAAACGTTGAACGACAGCACCGCGGTGAGCACCAACGGCACCACGAGCAGCGCGGCGAACAGCAGCAGCGCCGGCCCTGACAGCCACCACGGCGTGGCTTTGCTGCGCCCCTTGTTCGGCAGGCTCATCGTCTGGCTCACGCTGCGACCTCGGCGACCACCGTTTCGTCATCGGCCGGCAGCAACCGCGTGCAATGGTCCGGCCAGTCGACAGCGGCGCGCGCGCCCTCTTCCAATGCGTCGCGGCCATCGTTCGGGCACAGCACCATCAGGTCACCGATGGGCGTGGCGACGCGATAGAGCCATTGGCTGCCGAGAAAGAAGCGCTCGCCGACTTCGCCATCGAGACGGCCGCTGCCCGACGCCACCAGTTGCAGCTTTTCCGGACGCACGCTGAGCAGAACGGACGCCCCGGCGCGGAACCCGGTGTCGGCCACATCGACGCTCAATGCGCCGATCCGCACGGTTTGCCTCGGGCTGTCGCCGCTGATTCGGCCTTCGAGCAGGTTGGCCTTGCCGACGAAGGTCGAGATGAAGCGCGTGCGCGGATGCTCGTAGACGTTGTGCGGATGGTCGATCTGCGTGGCGCGGCCGCCTTCCATGACGACGACGCGATCGCTGATCGACATCGCTTCGCTTTGGTCGTGCGTGACCATGACGGTGGTGGTGCCGACCTTGCGCTGGATCTGGCGCAGTTCGAACTGCATTTCCTCACGCAGCTTGGCGTCGAGGTTCGACAGCGGCTCATCGAGCAGCAGGACAGGCGGCTCGATCACCAGGGCACGCGCCAGCGCCACGCGCTGCCGTTGTCCGCCGGACAACTCGCGCGGGTACTTGTCGGCGTGCGCTTCGAGGTGCACCAGGCCCAGCGCATCGCGCACCCGCTCGCGCCTTTCGGACTTCGGCAATTTGCGCATCTCCAGCCCGAAGCTGACGTTGTCGCGCACCGTCATGTGCGGGAAGAGCGCGTAAGTCTGAAACACGATGCCGAGGCCGCGCGTGTTGGCCTTGGCATGGGTGATGTCGCGGCCGTCGAGTTCGATGCGGCCTTGTGTCACCGCCTCGAAGCCGGCGACCATCTGGAGCGTGGTGGTCTTGCCGCAACCGGACGGCCCGAGCAGCGAGACGAACTCGCCCTTCTCGACCGACAGGTTCATCGAAGACACGGCGCAGGTATCGCCGTAGAACTTGGTGACGCCCGTGAGTTGCAGGAAAGACATGCCGACCTCCTTTTCATCTGCTTCCGCCGTGGTGGCGGAAGTTACGCAATCTATTGCAAGGAATGCGCCCTAAGCGCTCGGGTATTCCATAGAATAGAATCTTTCTTTTATTTATTCCGTTAAATGGAATAAATAGAGCATTAAAAGATAAAACTATTCCGCGCAACGACATGACAGAACCCATAGCGTCGACGGCTGCAGTGCCTCGACTGTTTTCGGTGATCCGCGCGCTCACCGAGGTGCACCCGGATGGGGGCCGCGTGACCCAGATCGCGCGCAGCGTCGGGCTGACCCAGGCCACGGCGCACCGTTTGCTGCAGTCGCTGGTGGCAGAGGGCATCGTCGAGCAAGACGCGCGCAGCAAGCTGTATCGGCTCGGCATCGAGTTCTTCGCCATGGCGGCGCACGCCGGCAATCCGGGCGACCTTCGCACGCTGTGCCGACCTGCCCTGTTGCGCCTGTGCGCAAGCCTCGGCGACAGCATCTTTCTGCTGGCACGCAGCAACTTCGACGCGATCTGCCTGGACCGCAGCGAAGGTCCGTTTCCCATTCGCTCTTTTTCCGGCGACATCGGTGGGCGCGTGGCACTCGGCGTCGGCCAGGGCGCGATGGCCATCCTGGCGTTCTTGCCCGAGGCCGAGCGTGAAGAAGTCATCCGCTTCAACCTGTCGCGGCTGCGCGAGTACGGCATCCACGACGAGGTCTATCTGCGCACCGAAATCGACCGGGTGCGGCAAGCCGGTTTTGCCGCTCGCAACGCAGGGCTGCTCGACGGCATGGCCGGTGTCGCGGTGCCGATCCTCGATCGCGAAGGCCGCGCCGTCGCCGCGCTGGCCGTCGGCACGATCGCCGACCGGCTGAATGCCGACCGCCTGCCGACCGTGGTTGAACTGCTCAAGCGCGAGGCGGTCGCGATCGGGCCGAAGATCAATCCGTTCGATCCCACCTTGCGCCGGCCCTCGCAGATCCTGGCCAATGCGTCTGCTTGATGCCGCGAATGCAGCCGATACGCCCTCCTCACGTGTCTTCGTCCTCCACCTATGCCTCCACTTTTTGACGCCATGACCCAAGCCCAAAGCTCCCCTGCATCCGCTCTTTCCGAAGAAGTCGCAGCCCTGCTGGAGCGCCTCGGCGTGCCGCGCGCCGCAACCGTCGGTGGCGATCTTCCAGCACGTTCGCCCGTTACCGGCGAGACCATCGCCGCGGTCACGCAAAGCTCGTCAGCCGGGGCGACTGCCGCCATCGGGCGCGCCCACGCGGCCTTTCTGGAATGGCGCAAGGTGCCGGCACCACGCCGCGGTGAACTGGTCCGCCTGCTGGGCGAAGAACTGCGCACGGCCAAGACCGATCTCGGCCGGCTCGTGACCATCGAAGTCGGCAAGGTGCCATCCGAAGGCGCCGGCGAAGTGCAGGAAATGATCGATATCTGCGACTTCGCGGTCGGCCTGTCACGCCAGCTCTACGGCCTGACGATCGCCACCGAGCGCGCACAGCATCGGATGATGGAAACGTGGCATCCGCTGGGTGTTTGCGGCGTCATATCGGCCTTCAACTTTCCGGTGGCCGTTTGGTCGTGGAATGCAGCGCTGGCGCTGGTGTGCGGCGATGCAGTGGTGTGGAAGCCTTCGGAGAAAACGCCGCTGACCGCGCTGGCCGTGCATGCCATCGCGCAACGCGCCCTCGCACGCTTCGGTGACGCACCAGTCGGCCTGCTCGAGTTGCTGATCGGGCAGCGCGACATCGGTGAAACACTGGTCGACGATGCGCGCGTGGCGGTGCTTTCCGCCACCGGCTCGACCGCCATGGGGCGCAAGGTCGGCCCGCGCGTGGCCGCCCGTTTCGCGCGCGCCATCCTCGAGCTCGGCGGCAACAACGCCGCCATCGTCGCGCCATCGGCCGACCTCGACCTCACGCTGCGCGGCGTCGCGTTCTCTGCCATGGGCACGGCCGGCCAGCGCTGCACCTCGCTGCGTCGCCTGTTCGTGCACGACAGCATCTACGACGCTTTCGTGCCGCGCCTGGCCAAGGTGTATGCCAGCGTTCAGGTCGGCGACCCGCGCGAGCCCGGCACGCTGGTCGGTCCGCTGATCGACGCTGCGGCCTTTGCCGGCATGCAGGCAGCGCTGCACGAGAGCCGCGCTGCCGGCGCCATCGTGCATGGCGGCGAACGCGTGACCAGCATTGGCGGGGCCGACGCTTTTTATGCGCGCCCGGCTCTGGTCGAGTTGAAAGCACATGAGGGCGCCGTGCTGCGCGAAACCTTCGCGCCCATCCTCTACGTGGTGCGCTACGAAAACATGGACGAGGCCATTGCCTGGAACAACGCGGTCGGCGCCGGCCTGTCGTCTTCCATCTTCACGCTCGACATGCGCGAGGCCGAGCGCTTCATGTCGAGCGCCGGTTCGGACTGCGGCATCGCCAACGTCAACATCGGACCGAGCGGTGCCGAAATCGGCGGCGCTTTCGGCGGCGAAAAGGAAACCGGTGGCGGCCGCGAGGCCGGCGGCGACAGCTGGAAGGCGTACATGCGGCGTGCCACCAACACGATCAACTATTCGACCGAATTGCCACTCGCGCAGGGCGTGACGTTCGACATCGGCTGAGCCCATGGCAGCAGGTCACGAAGCGAAGCGCGTCCTCGTCGTCAAGTCCGGCGGCGAAGCAGCGGTAGCCGAATGGCGCAGGCACTTTCAAGCCGTTGCGCCGCATATCGACGTGCACTGGTGGGACGACGCATCGGTGTCGCCGGAGCGAGTGGACTACGCGCTGGTCTGGGAGCCGGAGCCGGGCCGCCTGGCTGCGATGCCGAATCTGCGGGCGACGCTCAGCAGCGCCGCCGGCGTAGAGCACATCACCGCCGACCCCGCCTGGCCCCGCCACTTGCCGCTGCTCCGCGCTGCCACGCCCGAAGCGTCGCAGCGTATGAGTGAGTACGTTTGCATGGCCGTGCTGGCGTTGCTGCGCGACTTGAAGCGAATGGTGCGGCAGCAGGCCGTGCATCGATGGGACATGTTCACGACGGAGCGCGCCGCGACCGACACCTGCGTCGGCATCCTCGGGCTCGGCGCGATGGGCGCGCACACGGCGCAAATGGTGCGGGGGCTGGGCTTCGAGGTGATCGGCTGGTCACGCAGCCGCAAGGCGCTCGACGGCATCGAATGCCATGCGGGTGACGATGAGCTGCCAGCCTTTTTCGAGCGCTGCGATGTACTGGTTTGCCTGCTGCCGGCGACGCCTGAAACCGAAGGCATCCTCAGCGCGAAAACGTTCGCCCTGTTGCCCAAAGGTGCGGGCCTGGTCCACGTTGGCCGCGGGTCGCATCTGCGCTACGACGATCTGGCTGCGGCGCTCGATGCGTCGCACCTGTGCGGCGCCTTCATCGACGTGTTCGAAGAGGAGCCGTTGCGGTCAGACCATCCAGCCTGGGCACACGACAAGATCTTCGTCACGCCGCATGTTGGCGCCATGGCTTCACGGCGCGCACGCGCTGTTTTCTTTGCGACGCAGATTGCGAAGTTCGAGCGGGGCGAGACGCCCGATGGGCTGTACGAGCCGGCCAGGGGTTACTGAAAAACAGTCCGGCGCCGGTACGCGGCCACGCAGCGCCAGACGAACCAGAGCAGCGTCACGTTCAGGCAGACACCGCCCACCACGAAGAAGCCGGCGCGTTCGGCAAAGCCGGGGGCTTGGTCCAGTGTCAACAGCACCAGCGACCACGGCAGGGCGCAAAGAATCGCAGCGCTCAGCAACCAGCTTTCTTCGTTCGGCGTCAGCAGTGCAGCAACCACCAGCACGCCGGCCAGTGCCGTGACAGTGACGCCGAGAGCCACGGTCAGCCACCAGTTACGACGCTGCCAAAAGGGTGATTGCGCAAGAACCATGAACAGAATTCTGCCCCGCGATGCATGCCGTGTCTGCGTAATTTGACACGTCTGGCCGGAGTTGCGTGCAAGCGTTTTCAGGGCACCACAGTTTTGCCGGCAGCCGCATGGGCAACGGCGTTGCCGGGCTGATTCGCCTCTGCGTTTTCGGCGTTCTGCGCGTCTCTTGCTTCCTTCAGTCGCCGAAGTTCCTGCATCTCCTGCTCGGTGTGCTCCAGCACCGGCTCTGCCACGAAAAAGACGTTGGCGATGTCGGAACTGGTCAAAAACAGGAAGCTCAGGCCGGCATCCAACTCGGCCGGCGGGATGTCTTGCACGGCGATGGCTTCCATCGAGCCCGCGTCGCCGATCCTGATGTGCCCCTTCTTCGGGTACCGGAGCACCAGCTGGCTGATCGTTCCGTCGGTCTTGACGAAAAAATCCTCGACCACGCCGGTGTAGATGAGCACGGCTCCGCTCGTATCGCCGGACTTGGTCAACACATTGGCCCGGACCCGCTTCGCCTTCTTCGAGCCGCCTGCATGACGCCGCCCCTCGTTGAGCGAATACATCCAGCGATGGCGCGCGAAGCGCCGCATCGCCCGCAGTTGCATGACCATGCCGGCGGCCAGCCCGAGCAGCGCGCCGGTCACGGTGACGACGAAGAAATACGCCGTGATCTGGACAGCGTTTTCGTCAACCATCTTGCTGGTGGAAGCGAGCGTGCCGCGAATGGCCGACAACGTCTGCGGCGTGTCGCTCAGCCGGGGCGGCGCCGGCAGGCTGTCGATGCGCAGCAGCGGAATGAACTCGTCGAGCGCGACACAGCGCGCACCGAGGATTTCAGACCGGCACAGCCAGCCATTGATGGCGATATACCAGCCAGCGTGCACGAGAAAGGCCACGCCGACGACGATTGCGAGCTGCCCGAGCGGGCTGATGGGCGTCGCCTCGCGCGTGACCTGGTCGGGCAGATAGAACCCGAAGAAGAACGCAAAGCCCGGCAACAGAAGCACGACGACAACGACGGTTGCCCAGGCAAGCGACATGAGCGGAGGCGGGGTGCGGAGGCTAAAAAGGAACGGGGCGCGCGAGCCGGTCGAAAAGCTCGGGGCTAGACCGGTGCGACTGCCATCGCGAGCGGCACGTCGAGCACTCGCGAACGGAGTGCTGCCTGGCTTTTGCGCGCTGCCAGCAATTCGTCGATTTCCTTGATGACCTGTGGCAGCCTCACGCTGTCGCGCCCCGGTCGGGCCATTACCTCGGACACGATCTCGCTGCTGCCGGCGTAGCCGATCAACAGGTCGAAAACCTCGTCGTCGGTGTCAGTGAGAAATCTCATCGAATGCGCTCTCCGGTTCGTACATGCCCGGAATGTAGAGCCTCGGGCGCATGAGTTCAAGAGCGCAGTGTGTCAGGCGCTCGGCATCGCCTCATGGACTCAGAGCTTCAGAGCTTTTTCTTGACGAAGCCGGCCGCGTTTTCGTCAGCGCCGGCCTCACCCTCGTCCGAGTGAGGATTCGTCGGATCCTCGTCTGTCGGGAACTCCGGCTGCACGGGGAGCTGCGCCGGATCGTCTTCGGAAGGGACTTTGGGCATGTTCATTTGAGGGGGCTCCTTTGTTGCGATAGGTCCGACCCAGTCGGCGTGACCGGTGCCTTCGGCGCCACTGGCGCTACAGGCCGTGGGTCGGTCGAAGCGGGTCCGACGTACTGCTGCGGCGGCGGCTCCGCGCTCGACGCGGCGCCGCACACGCGCTGCACGTCGCGCCAGGCCAGTTCGACGCTGCGCGGTTCGCGAACCGGCGCGCCGTTGACTGCCTGGTAGTTGCTATTGGCCTGCTCGCAGGACAAGGCGGGCCTTGCCGCTGCCGCTGCTGCTGGCGCGGGTTGCGCGGTGGCCGGCTGCGCCATCGCGATAGCGAGCAGACCGCCGAGTAGTGAGCCTGGTGCAAAGATGCAGCGCCGATGCTGCCCGGAGATTGAAGAATAAGGAGAAGAACACACAACTCACACGGTAAGCCCGACACCCCAGCAGGCATGTAAGGAGATCGCTTTTCCTCGATGGTGAGTTTTTTTGCCGTTCGCGCCGCCGGCATCTCGGTAGCATGGCGAGAGATTCCCAACCCGTTGCCGAGCCCGCCCATGTCATCGCCCACCTCCACTGTCGCGCCCACTGCCACCACGGCCACGGCCGCCCGCTTCAACCAGCCGCTCGGCGGCGACGTCGTGCCACGCTTCGCCGGCATCGCGTCGATGATGCGATTGCCGATTCAGGAAACCAGCGATGGGCTGGACGCCTGCTTCGTGGGTGTGCCGTTCGATCTTGGCACCTCCAACCGCTCAGGCGCCCGCTTCGGGCCGCGCCAGGTGCGCAGCGAGTCCGTGCTGCTGCGCCCTTACAACATGGCGACGCGCGCCGCGCCCTTCGACTCGCTGCAAGTGGCCGACATAGGCGACGTGGCGACCAACGCGTACAACATCTTCGATTCGATCGAACGCATCGAAACTGCCTACGACCGCATCATCGCCAACGGCTGCCGGCCCATCACCATCGGCGGCGACCACACCATCGCCTGGCCGATCCTGCGCGCGATGCACAAGAAGTACGGCCCGATCGGCGTGGTGCATGTCGATGCGCATGCCGACGTCAACGACACGATGGGTGGCGAAAAGATCGCGCATGGCACCCCCTTTCGTCGTGCGGTCGAAGAAGGCCTGCTCGACTGCGACCGCGTGGTGCAGATCGGCCTGCGCGGCACCGGCTACCACGCCGACGATTTCGACTGGTGCCGCAAACAGGGCTTTCGCGTGGTGCAGGCCGAGGAGTGCTGGCACAAGAGCCTGACGCCGTTGATGAAGGAAGTGAAGGAACGCGTCGCGGGCTTGGCAGGCCAGGGTCCGGTGTACCTGAGTTTCGACATCGACGGGCTCGACCCCGCCTTCGCACCCGGCACCGGCACGCCGGAGATCGGTGGCCTGAGCGTGCACCAAGGCATGGAAATCATCCGCGGCCTGCGCGGGTTGAATATCGTCGGTGCCGATCTGGTCGAAATTTCCCCGCCTTACGACCCGCACGGCACGACCGCTTTGGTCGGTGCCAACCTGGCGTTCGAAATGCTGTGCGTGTTGCCGGGCGTGCAGTATCGGGATTGATGCCGCCCACAACTTCAGGTCGTCAGGTCGTCAGGTCAGCGCTCGACTTCATCGATTACTTGCACTCGGGCGTCCAGTTCTACACACCGGCTTCGACTGCCGACGTGAGCGCGCCGATCGACCTCTGCGGCAAGACCATCGGCACCGCCGCAGCACCGCATTTCCGGCGGAGATCAAGACCTGGAGCGACACCAATTGCGTTGCGGCGGTCAAGGCACCGATCACGGTCGAAGGGCCCTCGCCATCAAGCAAATCGCGATCAACGGCACGCCTGTGCCCTGATGCCGGGCTACGGGGGCTAGCATGGGGCGACAGCTGAAACCATTCGATTCAGCAAACCTCAGAAAGCTTTCATGCCGCGTCCCGTCCTAGATGAAGCCCATATCCATCCCGCTGTGCGCACCGCGATTTCGGAGAGCCGGCAAGGGATCGTGCGCGAAGTGATGGGCGCCATCGCCGCCAATGACATCGTGGTGGTCGGCATGGCGATCAACCCCTATCCGAAGAAGGCACGCAAGCTGCTGGACGAGGCCAGGCAGGCATTCAAGTACCTCGAATACGGCAGCTACCTGAGCGGATGGCGCGACCGCAATGCGCTCAAGATGTGGACCGGCTGGCCGACCTTTCCGATGGTGTTCGTCAAGGGCGTGCTCGTCGGCGGCGCCGATGAGTTGAAGGCCTTGCTCGACAGGGGTGAGTTGAAGGGCATGCTGGACCGCCGGGCCTGAACCTCAGGCTGCCTATCGAGCCCGGGCCGCTCCACTATTTGCAGGCGAACACAATCCCGTTTTCCGCTTGCGCTTTGCCCAGAATGGAAGCGGTCAAGCCGTCCTTCTGGCAGTAAGTTATGGCCTGGTCGTAAAACGGTGCCCGGAACGTGCCTTCACGCAGCGAGATGATCTGGTTGGGCGGTGTACCGCAGCCCGCGATCAGCAGGACGAAAAGATAGAGTGCGAACCGGTTCATCGCAGCATTCTGGCGCACTGGGCCATGGAACGCAGGCCACAACCGACGTTCCAACCTGGAGCAAATAGCCGCGGACCTCTGAATAGCATGGGTCAGCGGACGATCAGCGCTGCCGCATCGGCATGCGATCGATCGTTGCAAATACTTGATCCAGATCGACGTCGTTTCCCTTAACCAGCTTCACGCCGCCGTCCTTGCCGACCAGCACGAAGGTCGGCGGGCCGTGCGGATTGAGTTCGAGCGCGCTTAGCAGGGAACGGGTCTGCTCGCGCGTCATCACCAAGCCGTTTCGTCGACCCTGGCCCGCTTCGACGGTGTAGAGAACCATCTCGCGCTCGACGAACGCTGCGCGAGTCGCGGGGCGTTCCAGCGCTGATTCGACGCGCCGCAGCAGAGCACGATCGGAGGCCGGAACGACAACCACGATCGGCCGCGACTGCCATCGTTCGGCGGCCAGCGGGTTATCGGTGGGTGATGCGGCGTGCGACGGAACAATGGGCAAGACCATTGCAAACGCAATGGCTCGCCACATGGCACCTCCTGGAAGCGGCGATAAACATATCGATTTCATGATGGCGAGGTATAGCGCGCAAGCCTCAGCGCCTGAGTCGGACTATCGCGCGAGTGCGCGCGTACGAGAAACAACACGACGGCAGGCACCGTCATACTCGCCCACATGAACGAACCCGTCAGCCTCCGCACAAAAATTCAGTCCATCCGGGATGCTTCCCTGAAAGAGCCACCCTTTCCGTACAGCCAGGTGCCGCCCCACTTCGACATCGGTGACGTGGCAAGGCTCACGCACAAACCTGCGGGTGATCAGCGGGTTCGCCAGCAACGCATCGAAGCCTGGGTGCGGGACGTGGATGCGACTTGGAAGCGGGTCGCCATCAACCAAGCGGCGGCAGCGAAGGCACCGGGCAAAGTGGACTAGCGCCACGGTGATCGGCAACCATCCCGGACTCTTATTCCACGCTCCGCACATGGGTCAATGGCGGTCCTTAATCGAGCAAGCCGTGTTTTAAAGCGAAGTAAGTCAGGTCGCTGTTGGTCGACAGCTCGAGCTTTCTCACCAATCGCGACCGGTAGAGCGTGACGGTTCTGGCCGAAAGATGAAGCTTCTTTGCGATCACGGCCGGCTTGTCTCCCGCCGCCAGAAGCAGAAGAATCTGAAACTCCCGTTTGGACAGGCGTTGATGGAGTGGCAGGGCCCCCTCGCACAATTCGCGCGCAAAGTGCTGCGACAGCGTTGCACTCAGGTATCTGCGGCCGCTGGCGACGCGACGGATCGCAACGATGAGCTGGTCCGGGTCGCAGGATTTGTGAAGGTATCCATGGGCCCCTTCCTCGAGCAGCTTGCGGGCGTACTGCGCTTCCGGATGGCCACTGAACACCAAAATGGCCATTCCCGGCGCCCTGGACCGAAGCGATCCGATGATGTCGAAGCCGTCCCTTCCGGGCATCGTGAGATCCAGCACCAGCACGTCCAGTGTGTTGCGCGTGGCGAGTTCAAGCGCTTCGAAACCATCGGCGGCTTCACCTCCAATGCAGAGATCCGAGTGTTCCAGCAACCAGTGCCGAAGTGCAGTTCGCACAACTGGGTGGTCGTCCGCGATGCCGATCCTGATCGGGACGCGGGCGACTGGGTCAGCTGCGGCGCCGAAACTGTCATTCACCGCGCATCCCGCCGTGCAAGATTCTCTTGGGGCTAAGCAGACTCGTCATTGCGCGCCGCATGCAGTTCGCATTTCAGTTCGCCAGAACCGGATTGCGGCGCTCTTCGTCGAGACGACGCTGCGCCACCGCTGTCGCGCACTGCATCTGCCGGGCATGGCTCGGCAAAGCACACAGGTTGTTCATGCAGACGGCGCGCATCAGCACATTGCGACCTGCGCAAAGACCAGATGAGTGTTCGCCACCGGAAGGCCTGTAGGAAGTCAATCTGCGAGAGGCGGCCGGCACGGGAGCCACGAGGGGAGCGACATAGCCTTGAGGGCTTCGAGCTTCCACTTTGCCGGGCTCCTGGGCCATAGACACCGGCGCTGCCGACTGAGCCTGCTGCGAGTCGTAGCTTTGCGACCGGTGGTGCAGCGCGTACCAAACGCAAAACGCGATGAACAGCAGCAACGGCACGATCAGCAAGCGTGCCATTACCCGGACGATCGGCGCCAACGGCACGGCGCCCTGCCCTTCATCGCCTGTGCTGGGAGAAGCAGTCGACGACGTTTCGTGAGGCATGTGCACGGTCCCACAAACATCGCACCGCGCCTTGCGAGAACCTGCTGTTCGACAGAATTCGCACACCTGGATCGGCGACCGATCGCGCAGCCACAGCAGTCCAACGAAATCGGTCGGGGCTATGTAAGCGCGCAGCGGGTCTGCAAATGCCGGAAAGGGCCACGTGTGTTCCATGGAATCACTCGACTCAGGCCGAAAAGATGTCCTGGAACCCCGAACGCCCCGGGACACGCTTCAGTGCGCAGGCGTTCATGACCGGCCGCGCTGATAAAGAGGCCGACTGTCGTCCACTCGACGCTCCGCTTCGAGCTCCCCGATGACGGTCTTGCTCCGCGCTACCGCTGCCCGTGCTGCAAGGTCAGGCTCAAACGCGGCCAGAGCCAGAAGTTGTTGCGCTGCGTGCACCAGCCGTGCAATCGCGCCCGCTATCGCATCCGTCGCGCTGTCCAGTAGTGCGTTCAGATTGGGTCGTTCAAACAGCGCAAGCTTCATCGTGGCCTCCGAAGTAAGGTGAGAAATGTGAGGAAGTCACATACTATTGCGATACTTTGGTACTCCATTTGTCAGACATTACGCCGTCGCTTGTAGGTTTTGGGAATTGTTTCAGGCTGATTTACAACAATGTGACAATGTCACATAATTGTTGGTGAACAACGCTTCTGCTAAATCCGGAGACGCCATGAGGGATGACAGTCTGTCGATGGGCGTTGCCTTTTCACACTGGCAACAACTCACCGATGAATATGCGCAATCGCTGCAAGCGCTGGCGCGGGGCGACCGCCATTGCGTCGAGAACCTTGATCGCATCGCGCGTACGCTGCTTCAAAGTCAGGTCGCGCGCGCACCGAAGTCGGCATTGCCTCCGCCAGATAAGCCGTCAACTCGATGGAGGTGTTGGTGCAACGCGTTCGCATCTCTGTACAGGCTGCCGCGCGCGGCGGTTCGTCACTGACATGTGCATGAAGGCACCTTGACCGCCGCCGGCACCCAGGAAGCAGGCGTCGTCGCGCTGGACGCTTGCAGGCGTGTTTTGCGTCCAGTCATCCGGCTTGCACTTTCGCTTGGTTTGAAGCACTCGCACTTGCAACGCCTGCTCACAGAGCTTCTGCTGGACGAGGGGACGCATCTGTGGCGCGAACAAGCTGTGGAACCCAACATTAGCCAGCTGTCCGTAACCACCGGACTCAATCGCAAAGCCATCACGCTCAGAGTACGAACGCCTGCCAAGGATGCCCCGCATACCGAACTGTCGGCGGCGGCCAAGACACTCACACTCTGGGCCCAGCTGCGCGAAGACGATCCCGAACTCCAGTCACTTCCAGTTTCTGCGGATGATGGTTCATTGACGTTTGAAGTCATTGCCCGTCGCGCCAGTCGAGGCAACCTGCACCACCGCGCCATTCTTGAAGAACTTATCCGGCTGGATTTGGTAGCAGTACAAGGCGGCCGGGCGAGCTTGAAGACTTCGAGTTTTGTGCCGCTGGCCGATCTGCGCAGCATGCTTGTCGTGCTCGGAGACAACGCCCACGATCATCTGGCAGCGGCCGTCTCGAATGTGCTGCACGACAATCCGCCCATGCTTGAGCGCGCAATCTATGCGCGCGGACTGACGCCTGAGGCCTGCGAGGCGATCCAACAGTTGGTGCGCACGCGATGGTCTGTGCTTCACCGTGAGCTGGCAGCCACAATGACGCGCGCGGTCGACGCAGACAGCGACGACAAGAGCGCCCGCATTCGTGTCGGCATCTATGCGTTCACGGAAAACAGCAGAGAAGATCCAATAGCGAATGCAATCCGGCCCACGAGCCGACAGCTTGGAGCACCCCGCGATGAATAAAAACATTTGGCAGCCCGTTGTGCTTTTCGCGATAAGCCTTCTCATTGGCTCGTGTGGCGGAGGTGGCAGCGGGGGCTCAGGCGGCATAGGCATTGCGGGCACTGGCACAGCCGTGAACGTGGGCGGTTCAGGCGCTGCGCAAGGCGATGGCGCGGCAAACGCCGGAGGCGCCTCGTCTTCCGGCGCCGCCGGAGGCGTTTCTTCCGCTGCCGCAGCCGGTGGCGATGATGGCTCCGGGGTCGGGTCAGGAGGAACAGGCGTGAGCTCTGCGTCGGCCGCGGGCATCGGTTCGACCGACGGCTTGGGCAGCGTGATTCTCAATGGCGTGCGCTACAACACCGACAGCGCCGTGTTCAACTTGCAGGATGCGCCAGAGCTGCTGCTCGGCATGAGCGTCAAGGTCACTGGTCCGGTCAATAGCAACTTCACCGCGGGCACGGCAGCGACGGTCGAGTCGGCTGCCGACTTGCGCGGAACGGTGTCTAACATCGACTTGGCAAGCAGCACCTTCAGCCTGCTTGGTACCACGGTTTCCACGGACGAGGAGACGGTCTGGGCCGACGCGAGCGGGCTGTCCGGCATTGCGGACGGATCGACCTTGCAGGTCTGGGGTTTGCCCGCAGCGCCTGGCATGCTGCGCGCCACGCGTATCGCTCGAGTCGCTTCCGGAGGCGCGCCCATCCTGACGGGCACCGTGCGAAATCTGGACAAGGTTGCCGGCGTCTTCTCGATCGGCACGTTGAACGTGAACTATGCCAACGCCTTGTTTGTCGGTGGTCTTGATTCAGCAACGCTGGCGAATGGAACGATCGTCCGGGTTCGCGGGGTCGGATTTGCCAGCGCAGGTGCGCTGAATGCAACCGCCCTCCAATCGTGGTATTCGCTTGCGCAGGCAACGGGACAGACGGCGACCCTTGACGGCGTGGTGACCGAATACGCTGGACTGGCGTCCTTGAAGGTACTCGGCGTGCCCGTCGATGCGGGCACAGCGCAGATCACCGGCGGGCCGAGTTCGAGCATTGGCAACGGCGTGAAGCTGGAAGTAGCGGGCGTCTTCTCCGCCGGCATGCTGCGGGCGACGAAGGTGAAGATCCGGCACATTTCCGGCACCGGCGGCCCGTCCTCATTCGCACTCATTGGCACGGTAGGCGGGTTCACCAGCGCGGCGGACTTCAAGGTCCGCGGACAGCCCATCAATGCAAGCGGTCAAAACGTGCTGTTCCAAAACGGCATCGTCGGAAACCTCGGCAACGGCGTCAAGGTGACGGTGACCGGCTCACAGGTTCTGAACGGCGTTCTTCTTGCGAACACGGTGACTTTCAACTGAGCAATTCGGGATGAACCAGCGGCAAGCCGCCGGTCATGGCGCACGCGCCTGCGATCTCAGTCGGTCGCGGCAGGTTTCGCCGCTGCTGCAGCGCGCTCTTCGTGATAGGCATAGACGCCCACGCGAATCCGAGCACCGCCATGGCCTTCGGCCGCATCGACGGCCTTTGTCATCAGCCCGGCAAGTTCGTGATGCAAAGCGTCCCATCGCAGTCGCGCCAGTTGCTGGATCGCACCGCAATCGTCGAGCGTGAGGCCGCCAGCGAAAACCGACCGCTCCAGCATCTGGGGCGCCCGACCAAACGTGTTCGACACGCCGGCGAGCAGATGATCCCGTGCGTTGTCGCCGAGGAACGCCAGCATGGATCGCACATCGTCGGCGGGCACGAAGCCAGCGACTGCCAACGTGGCGCGGCCATCCTTTTCCTCGACCATATGCAGTCGCGTCAACTCGTCAAGCACGGCGCGATGATGGTGGTTCCCGCGGCTCGAGCGTCGGGCCAACATCTCGAAGCTGAGCAGCGGCTCCGCGGCAGTGACCGGGAGTGTTTTGAGATCGGGCAACGTGCTTACGAGCTCAAGCCACGCCGTCAAGGTCTTGGAGGCGGCTGACATGTCGGTGTGCGGCAGTGCGTCCGTTGGTGCTCTGACCTTGAGCGTGACCGCCTTGCGATTGAGTCCGGTGGTGATCGACAACTGGCTGATGTTGGGTTCGACTCCTTTTTCACGCCAGGATGTCCGTGCCTCCTCAAGCAGCAGATCGCGCACCAACTCTTCGAGGTCACGATGCTTGACCCCCATATTCAGGGCAAGGCGGATCAAGGGACGCATGACGCGCGCGCAGACCGAAAGCGCCCAGCCTAAGCGTTCATCAATCAACGGTTTCCTCAACGAGCGATCGCAGGACGCGAAAGCGAACAATTCTCATACGCGAGGACTTTATGCGATTTCTGCGCAATCGTTAAGGTCCGGTTCAGCAATCACCGCAGCCAGCAGCAGAAGTTCGGCCCAACGTAGCGGGACAAATCGGCTCAGACAGTCTCTGGACAGAAGAATGCGGTGCCGTCCCACATCCGCCCTGAGCACAAGGAATTTAGGCTTGGCCCGACATGTGAATTTTTCACATGAACGTTTTGAGGATGCAATTGATGGCCTTATTCGCTGGACAGAAAGTCGTGTGCTCCACAGAGATGATCAAAGCACGCGAGGTCGACGAATGAATACCGTTGCAATTCCAGAGCCTTCGACGGCTCTCAAGCCGCTGGTTGAGTGCCGGTTTTGCGGCAAGCAAAACGCAATCGACTCAACGCATTGCAGAGGATGCGGCAACGAGTTCGCCGAGGTAACGGTCAGCGACACCAGCAAGGGGCAGCGAATCCAAAATTTCAGCGCCTGGCAGCAAGTCAGCGCGCGACCCATAACCGCAGCCAATACCGAACCACCACGCGCTCGCTGGCTGTATTGGATCGGCGGCGTCGCGGTGGCTTCGTTGTGCATCGCGGTGCTGGCTTTTCTTTTGTACCGACTGCCTGTCTAGCTTTGCGACCGCGCTGCGCCCTCACGGTACCAACCAACTACCCAAGACGCCGCCACAAATGAAGAATCGAGAGTTCGAATCTGTATTCCACACATGCGCTGCGAAAACAAGAAGAAGTAAGGGAGGCGTTGGTGAAAGTGGATAACGACGACTTCTGGAAGCGACCTTCTCAGCTTGAAGACCTCGAAGCCACGCGGCGTGAGACCGAGCAGCTGCACTCACGCGCATGGCGACGTAACGTCGCAGCATTGCTGTTGATCGTGGTGTTGCTGGGTGTCGTTTGGCTGCTGCGCCGATGAACGCAATACGACACGACAGCCTGCAACGAGCTCCTTTGCAGGCCTTGCTGCTCAGAAAACCGATCATGATGACGATCAAAGCTGTCTGCGAGCAGATCGAAGACTTCCAGGAAGTCGGCGAGCTCCTTTCCGGATGACTGTTTCATCACCACTGTCATCGATTTTCCATCCCTTCAAAGGAATCACCATGCGCCTCAAAGCGGTCTTGTTCTGTCTGGCATTCAGCACTGTGTCTTCAGCAGCACTGTCACAGGTCTCGGTCCAGATCAATGTCCCGGGCATCGTACAGATCGCTCCACCGCCGCCCCGGTATGAGCCGGTTCCACGCGCGGCGCCGGGCCGGATTTGGATGCCTGGCAGATGGGCATGGAACGAGCGTGAATATGTCTGGCGCGCAGGCCAATGGCAAAGTGCACGACCTGACTACGTGTATGCACCGGGTCGCTGGGTGGCAAGAGACGGAGGCTGGCGCTGGTCAGAAGACCAGTGGCGCCGTCGGCCTGACGACAGGCGCGGGCGTGAGGAGGGCGATGAACGTCGGTCGGGGGACGACGAGCAACACGGTGGCGGCTACCACTGTCCGCCGGGCCAGGCCAAGAAGGGGCGTTGCTGAAGCGACACCGCCAGTGACGGGTGGACTGTTTGGCGCCAGACAGCGATAGCGCAAGCGACGACGCGGGCCTTAGGAACCTGGCTTCCTTTGGAAGCCCGTGTTTATGGGCTGACTGGCGGAGAGTGTGAGATTCGAACTCACGGACGCTTTCACGTCGGCAGTTTTCAAGACTGCTGGTTTAAACCACTCACCCAACTCTCCGCAGACGTCCGGCGTTGCACCGGGTAGGTGGCCGATTTTAAGCGTTGATTGCGGACATGCCGTCGGGCATTGGATTCGGCGCCAGATCGAGTGCAGATCGAGGCGACCAGCCTTGCAGCACCAGATCGACGATGCCCTCGGCCCAGAGCCGCCGTTCGGCGGAACCGGCCAACGGTTTCGAGATGAAAAAGCGCACGCCGCCAAAGGCCAGTGTCGACAGTTGCACTGCCGCGAGCTCGGGCGACGGCACGTTGAGGCGACCGGAGCGATGGGCCTCGGTAAGGTAGTCGACCACAGGGCCGAGCACGTAGCTGTTCTCCGCGTAGAGCGACTTGGCCAGTTCAGGAAAGCGGACGGCTTCCGCGATGACCAGCCGGAGTAGCGCCAGAGTTTCCGGCTCTGTCGCGCCGAGGTACATGCGCTCGACCAGGTCGAGCAACAGCTCGCGCTCATCGGCGCCCTCCCGCACGACGGTGGCGTGCATGGTGTTGCGCGCACTGCCGACCGCCCTGTGCACGACCTCGTGGAACAGCGCCTCCTTGTTCTCGAACTGGCGGTAAATCGTGATCTTGGCGACGCCGGCATCGCGGGAGATGGCCTCGATGCTAGTCGCCGCATACCCCTTTTCCAGAAACGATTGCAGTGCTGCCGCGAGGAAAGATTCGCGCAGTTCTGCTGCCTGCACGGCGCTGGGTCGGCCACGAGGTCGCCGTTTTCCCTCCAGAAACTCGAAGTTCAGCATGGCAATCCTCAGGCTGGTGGGAGAAACATTGTCTGCAAATCGCTCAGAAAGTCGAGCCCACGTTCGGTCGGCCATACATGGCGCAGATCGCGCTTGATCAAACCCTTGCGCTCTGCCTCCTCCATTCCACGCTGGATCGTTGTGGTGGCGAGGCCGGTGCGCTCGCCAAACTGCGCCAGCGCGAAGCCTTCTTTCAGGCGCAGTGCGTTCAGCATGAATTCGAATGGCAGGTCGGCAATGGCGACGTCTTCGCTCTGCGCTACTGCGGCGCCGGCCAGCGCACCGTCCATGTAGCGGCGGGGCTCGCGCAGGCGCACTTGACGCACGACGCGGTGTGCAAAGCTCAGCTTGCTGTGCGCCCCGGCTCCTATGCCGAGGTAGTCACCGAACTGCCAGTAATTGAGGTTGTGGGCGCAGCGGTGACCTTCGCGTGCGTAGGCGGAGACTTCGTAGCGCGCCAGGCCGAGTTGGCCGGTGCGCTCGGTGATGCGGTCCAGCATCGCGTAGGCATCGTCGTCTTCCGGGATCACCGGCGGAAACTTCGCGAAGTAAGTGTTGGGCTCGATCGTCAGGTGATAGACCGACAGATGCGGCGGCGCAAGGGCCAGCGCCTGCTGCAGATCGGCATCGAGCTGCTCCAGCGTCTGACCCGGGAGCGCGTACATCAGGTCGAGGTTGAAAGTATCGAAGGCGCTGGCAGCCTCCTCGACCGCTGCAATTGCCTGCGCTCCGTCATGTACCCGGCCGAGCGCTTTAAGGTGCGTGTCGTTGAAGCTCTGCACACCGATCGACAGGCGTGTGACGCCTGCGGCGCGGTAGGCGCGAAAGCGGTTGCGCTCGAAGGTGCCGGGGTTGGCTTCCATCGAGATCTCGCAGTCGGGCGCGAGCTTCAGGCGCGCGCGCAGGTCGCCGAGCAGACGGTCGATTGCGTCGGGCGAGAAAAGACTGGGAGTGCCGCCGCCGATGAATATCGTGTGAACGGTGCGGCCCCAGATCAGCGGCAGCGCGGCATCCAGGTCTGCGACCAACGCATCCAGGTAGCGCTGCTCGGGGATGTCGGCAGTGCTGTCGGCGCTGCTGTCGGCGCTGCTTTTGCCGGCGCGCCACTCGTGCGAGTTGAAGTCGCAATAGGGGCATTTGCGCAGGCACCATGGCAGATGCACGTAGAGCGACAGGGGCGGCAGCGCGGCGAGTTGCAGCGGGCCAGGGCGCATCAGGTGCAGCACATCGTTGGCGTGCGGCGCATTGGCAGACGCTGCGGCTGCTTCGATGGGGATGATCACGGGGTCGTCCGGTGTCGTCGGCGGTAGCGGCGGCGTTGCAGTCACCAGCGCTCGCGCATCAATTGAAGCATCGCCCGCGCTGCTTGGCCGCGATGGCTGTGCGCGTTTTTCTGCTCGGCCGTCAACTCGGCGAAAGTCTTGCCGAGCTGCGGCAAAAACATCACCGGGTCGAAACCGAAGCCGTTGGCGCCGGTGGGCACGCGGGTGATTTCGCCAGGCGCGCGACCGATGGCGATCAGCGGTTCGGGGTCTTCGGCACTGCGCAGCGCGACCAGCGTGCTGACCAGCGCGGCGCGGCGATCGTCGATGTCGGCCATCTGCTCGAGCAGCGCACGCACGTTGTTGTCGTCGCCCTTGGCGTAGCCGAACTGCGTCGCGTAGAAAGCGGTGTCGACACCTGGCAGGCCGCCGAATGCTTCGACGCAGAGACCGGCATCGTCGGCGACCGCCGGCAACCCGGTCGCCGCTGAAGCATGGCGCGCCTTGGCGAGCGCGTTCTCGACGAAGGTGCGAAACGGCTCTTCGGCTTCCTCGACACCCAGCTCCGACTGCCGCACCAGCGTCACGCTCAGCGGCGCCAGCAGGATTTGAAGTTCGGCGAGCTTGCCTGCGTTATTTGAAGCCAGTACGAGTTTCATATGCAAAGGATCCGCGGCGAATGGGCCGGGATCAGTCAAGCAATCACTTGGACGACAGGGCCTGCTGCTGCATGACGATCAGCTCGCCGATGCCCTTTTCTGCCAAGGCCAGCAGTTGGCTCATCTCATCGCGCGAAAACGCTGCGCCTTCGGCCGTACCCTGCACTTCGACGAAATGGCCGGCGCCGGTCATCACGACGTTCATGTCGGTATCGCAGGTCGAGTCTTCGATGTATTCCAGATCGAGCAGGGGCGTGCCTTCGACGATGCCGACCGAGATGGCCGCCACGTGTCCCTTGATGGGCGATGCCTTCAGCGCGCCGGACGCCAGCAACTTGTCGACCGCATCCTGCGCGGCGACGAAGGCGCCGGTGATGGCGGCGGTGCGCGTGCCGCCATCGGCCTGCAGCACGTCGCAATCGAGATGGATGGTTCGTTCGCCCAAGGCAGCCAGGTCGAATACCGCGCGCATCGAACGGCCGATGAGGCGCTGGATTTCCTGCGTGCGGCCGGTTTGCTTGCCCTTGGCTGCTTCACGGCTGCTGCGGGTGTGCGTGGCGCGCGGCAGCATGCCGTATTCGGCCGTGACCCAGCCTTCGCCGCTGCCCTTCTTGTGCGGTGGCACGCGCTCTTCGACCGATGCGGTGCAGAGCACGCGCGTCTGGCCGAACTCGATCAGTACCGAGCCTTCGGCATGGATCGTGAAGCCGCGGGTGATGCGCACGGGGCGCAGGGCGTCGGCGGCGCGGCCTCCGCTTCGTGTGAAAGCAGTCATGTGAAACCCGAAGAAAAAAGTATGAGAAGCCGGCGTGCGCCAACTCAGGTCTTGCGCGAAGCGGAACGGCGGATGGCTTCGTTGATCTCGGCGATGGAGCGCTCGATGGCATCGTCATCGAGATCGTCGAGTTCGCTGTCCGACGGCATGCCCGCCTGGATGGTCGAGGCGAATACGCCGTCGCCGACGCTGTCGGTCGACACGCCGCGCTCGTAACCCGGGGCGTCGGGCAGCTCCCATTCGAGGGCGATAAGAGTGACGTTGTCGCTGTGGCTGCCGCCGTTGCGCAGCGCCATCTCGGCCAGATCAGGGGCAGCATCGGACACCGGCTTGCCGGACGACAGCGTGTGCACGATAACCGCGTCGTCGAGCACACCCCAAACGCCATCGGAGCACAACATGATGCGGTCGCCGCGCTGCAATTGCAGGGGCGGTGAAATGTCGAACAGCGGTGCCGTGGGCGAACCGAGACAGGTCAGCAAGAGGTTGCGATTGACCGGCTCGTTGCCCGCATTGGCGCGTGGGCGCTCGGCATGGGAATGGTCGCGGGTGCGCATCAGCAAGGTGCCGTCGCGGACCACGTAGAGGCGGGAGTCGCCGCAATGAATCCACGTGGCCGTGGTGCCCTGGAGCACCGCGGCCACCACGGTCGTACGCGGCGTGTCGAGCATTGCCTTGGTGCCTGCGTACCGCATGATTTGCTGGTGCGCGGCCATGACCGACGAGGTCAGGAAGGCCTTGACGTCCTTGACGATGGGCCGTGCCTCGCGCTGATACAACGCCGCGATGGTTTGCAGCGCAAGCTGCGCCGCCACCTCGCCCTCGGGATGGCCGCCCATGCCGTCGGCCAGCACGAACAGGCCGGACTCCCGCGTGTAGCAATACCCCATGCGGTCTTCGTTCTTGAGACGGCCGCCCTTGCGGCTAACCTGGAATACTGAGAATTTCATGCGGGTCGCGTCGTTGGCGCGGCCGCCTTCGGCAGCCCCTTCTTGTCGAAGGAGCGCATGTTGTCGATGGAAAGGCGAACCTTTTCGCCCACGGTGAGCTTGGTGTAGTGACGCTCGCCTTCACGGCTTAGTTCTTTTTGCAGCGCGAACACCGACTGCGGGCGCGACAGCGGGTCGAGCGACATGCACCATTCGACAACCTCGATCATGTTGTCTGAATAGATGCCGCGCAGCCGCGACAGCGAGAGGCCGAGCCGGTCTTTTTCGATGCGCTGCGGCGCGTCGTTCGGCGGGTAGCCCTGCATGCAGGCATAGATGCAGGCGCCGATGGCGTAGATGTCGGTCCACGGACCCATCGAAGAGTCGCGGCGGTACATCTCGGGAGCGGCGAAGCCGGGTGTGTACATCGGTCGGATGAAATTGCCTTCTTTGCTAAGCACTTCACGCGCAGCGCCAAAGTCGATCATCACGGCGCGGTCGTCATCGGTCACGAAAATGTTGGCGGGCTTGATGTCGAGATGCAACATTTTGTGCTGATGCACGATGCGCAGACCACGCAGGATCTCATCGAACAACGACCGGATGGTCGACTCCCTGAATACTTTTTGCTTCTTCAGGTCGCGCGCGGTCACGATGAAGTCCTGGAGGGTCGCGCCCTCCAGGTAGTTCATGACCATGTAAACGGTCTCGTTCTCGCGAAAGAAATTAAGCACGCTGACGACCGACGCGTGGGAAATTTGCGCCAGCGATCGGCCTTCTTCAAAGAAGCTTTTGAGCCCCAGCCGGTACAGCGACAGCTTCTCGGGCGACACCTGCGGCGCCAGTTCGCCCATGCCGCGGGTCGCGAGAGACGACGGCAGGTATTCCTTGATGGCGACTTGCTGGCCGCTGTGGTCGACGGCCAGATAGACCACGCCGAAGCCGCCCGCTGAAAGACGGCGGATCACTCGGTAGCCGCCGATGATGGTGTCGGGCAGCAGGGGCGAAGGTTTGACCTTTGACATAATCCGGGAGTTTCGCCCGAAGGCGATGGTGCGGCAAGCGAACGTCGTGCCGGGCCCTCGATGCAGGCGAACAAATCACAGCGAGGCTCAATGCCAGTTTACAGCATGACCGGCTATGCCAGCGGCCAAAACGGCCCGGTTGGCAGCCAATCCGAGGCCGATCCGCGGCCCCCTGCGACCGGCCGACTCGGAGTCGAAATCCGATCGGTCAACAGCCGCTTTCTCGACCTGACTTTCAAGCTGCCGGAAGAACTGCGCCAGCACGAACCCGCGTTGCGCGACCTGATCATCGGCCGGCTCAAGCGCGGCAAAGTCGAGGTGCGAGCATCGATAGAAAGCACTGCGCAAGCGGGCGTGACCGAGCCTTCGGTCAAGTTGCTGCAACGCCTGAACGGCGTGCAGGACGGCATCAAGGCCTGGCTCCCCGGCGCACGCGACCTGAGTGTGGCCGACGTGCTGCGCCTGGCTGGCGGCGACGGTGCCGCAGTACGCGGCGACTGGGCTGCCGACCTGTCAGAAGTCACGAGCAAGGCGCTCGACGCGCTGATGTCCGCGCGGCAACGCGAAGGCACCCGACTGGCCAAGATGCTGGAGGAGCATCTCGGCCAATTGCGCGTGTTGGCAAAGCAAGCTGTTCCGCTGGTGCCGAAGCTCGTCGAACAGCAGCGCGCCAAATTTCTGGAGCGCTGGCAAGATGCCATGGGCCTTACCGGCGGCACCTTGCCGGAGGCTGCGCAAGACCGTGCGCTGACCGAAGCAACCGCTTTTGCCATCCGCATCGACGTGGCCGAAGAACTGACCCGACTCAATTCGCACCTCGACGAGATCGAGCGTCTGGTCAAAAAAGGCGGAGAAATCGGCAAACGGCTCGACTTTTTGATTCAGGAACTGCATCGCGAGGCCAACACGTTGGGTGCGAAATCGGCAGCGCTCGAACTCACTCGCATCGGCGTCGACATGAAAGTGTTGATCGAACAGATGCGCGAGCAGGTGCAAAACATCGAATGAGTGGCGAGCGTATGGACTATCCCGGCAACATTTTCGTGGTCGCGGCGCCGAGCGGCGCCGGCAAATCGAGTCTGGTGAAGGCGTTGATGGAGCTCGATTCGGCGGTGCAGCCATCGGTCTCGCATACGACACGGCCTCCGCGAGGCCAGGAAAAGCACGGGCGCGAGTACTTCTTTGCGTCGCATCCCGAATTCGACGCAATGGTCGCATCTGATGCTTTCGTCGAGTGGGCGCACGTGCATGGTCAGCGCTACGGGACCTCGAAACGCGCCATCGAAGAGCGCATCGCCCAAGGCGCGGACGTCATCCTGGAAATCGACTTTCAGGGCGCGATCCAGATTCGCAAGACGTTTGCGAACGCGGTCATGATCTTTATCTTGCCACCCAGTTGGGAAGAGTTGCGGTCGCGCCTGGAGCGGCGCGGCGAAGACAGCGCGTCGGTTATCGAGCTGCGCCTGCAGAACGCAGCCGACGAGATGGCGCGTGCCAATGAATTCGACTTCGTTATAATCAACGAGTTATTTGAGCGTGCGCTTTTTGACCTGAAAGCCATTGTTCACGCACAACGGCTTCGTTATTCCGCACAGCGCCGAGCCCGTGCCGAAACCTTCGCAGCGCTCAATATTCCCTGATTCAGCTACCTGTTAGCTACCCTAGTTAACCGACCGAAAGATCCTCATGGCCCGCATCACCGTCGAAGATTGCCTGTTGCAAATCCCGAACCGCTTTCAACTCGTGCTCGCCGCGACCTACCGCGCCCGCATGCTGAGCCAGGGCCATGCACCCAAGATTGAAAGCAAGAACAAGCCTTGCGTGACCGCACTGCGCGAGATTGCAGAAGGCAAAATCGGCATTGAAATGCTCAAGAAGGTTCCGGGCTGAGTTGACTCGCAACTCCGCACAAAGAAGCACCGCGCGCGGTGCTTTTTTTGTGTCCGATCGCATCCTTGCAACGTGCACGCTAAAGTGGGGTTCATGAGCGCGGTCGTCAAACCTCATTCCAGTGTCCCCAAAGGCTCGCCACGTCCGAGTCCGGCAGCGCTGAACGCGGCCGCAGCGAGCTTTGCCGCGCTCACCGCCCGCCTCGATTACCTGAACGCAGAAGACACTGAGCAGGTCCGTCGCGCCTACCGTTTCGCGGACGAAGCGCACCTGGGGCAATTGCGCAACAGCGGCGAGCCGTACATCACCCACCCCATCGCGGTCGCGGCGCAATGTGCCGAGTGGAAGCTCGACGCGCAAGCGTTGATGGCCGCCTTGTTGCATGACGCCATCGAAGACTGCGGCGTCACCAAGCCTGAACTGATCGAACGCTTTGGGGCACCCGTCGCGGAGCTGGTCGATGGCCTCACCAAGCTCGACAAGCTGCAGTTCAACACGCGAGAAGAGAATCAGGCCGAGTCATTCCGAAAGATGCTGCTGGCGATGGCACGCGATGTGCGCGTCATCCTGGTGAAACTGGCCGACCGCACGCACAACATGCGGACGCTGGACGACGCACCGCGCGAAAAATGGGCGCGCATCGCGGGCGAGACGCTCGAGATTTATGCGCCGATCGCACACCGGCTCGGGCTGAACCAGACCTACCGCGAATTGCAGGAGTTGTCGTTTCGGCACCTGCGACCATGGCGCTACGCCATCCTCGCCAAAGCCGTCTCCAAGGCGCGCGGTCGTCGGCGTGACCTGATTCAAAAAGTGCAACGGGAGCTGGAGAGCACATTCACCGCGGCGGGCATGGTGGTGCGAATTGCCGGTCGCGAGAAAACGCTTTACTCGATCTACCAGAAGATGGAAGAAAAGCACCTGAGCTTTGCGCAGGTGACCGACATCTATGGATTCCGGATCATCGTGCCGAATGTCATCGCCTGCTACACCGGCCTTGGCATCCTTCACCAGATGTACAAGCCGCTGCCCGGCAAATTCAAAGACCATATCGCGATCGCCAAACTGAACGGCTATCAGTCGCTGCACACGACGCTGGTCGGCCCGTCGGGCGTCAGCGTCGAGTTTCAACTGCGGACCGAGGCGATGCACGTGGTCGCAGAATCAGGTGTCGCGGCACACTGGCTCTACAAAGCCGCGGAGCCAAATGCCACCGGTGCCGATCGCCTGGGCACGAAGTGGCTGCAATCGTTGCTCGACATCCAGCACGAGACGCGCGATGCCGCCGAGTTCTGGGACCACGTCAAGGTCGATCTTTTCCCGGATGCCGTGTACGTTTTCACGCCCAAGAGCCAGATCATGGCGCTGCCTCGCGGCGCGACGGTGGTGGACTTCGCTTACGCCATTCACAGCCGGATCGGCGATCACACGTCTGCAGCGCGGATCAACGGCGACCAGGTTCCGTTGCGCACGGAGCTGAAAAATGGCGACGTGGTCGAAGTCATCACCGCGCCGGTGTCGACCCCAAATCCGGCTTGGCTCGGCTTCGTGCGAACGGGCCGCGCGCGATCGAAGATTCGCCACTATCTCAAGACCCTCGCGCACGCTGAATCCGAAGGTCTTGGCGAGAAACTGCTGGCGCAAGCTCTGCGCGCGGAAGGCCTCGCCACGCTGCCATCCGCGGAGCCGGAAAACCAGGTCATCTGGGAAAAGCTGTTGCGCTTTACCGGAAGCCGCACGCGCGCCGAATTGCTTACCGATATCGGCCTGGGCAAGCGCATCGCCAGCATCGTGGCCAAGCGCTTGATGGCGCTGCTCGCCGAGCGGGGCGAAAAGCCCGATGCGCTGCTACTCAGCCGCGAGCGCTTTACCGCGCAAGAAACCGTGTCGCAAGGCGCGGTGACGCTGGACGGCAGCGAAAACTCTTCGGTGCGCTTCGCCCTGTGTTGCAGGCCTATTCCTGGCGACGGGATCGTCGGCTATCTCGGGCACGGCGAAGGCCTGGTAGTGCACACCGACGCCTGCGGTGTCGGGCAGCGCCTGCACTACAAGGACAGCGAACGGTTCTTTGCCGTCGAGTGGGCGGACGATCCTGTGCGTGCATTCGAAACCGGCGTCGTGGTCACGGTGCGCAACGACAAGGGTGTGCTGGCGCGGGTCGCGGCGACCTTGGCGACTGCGGAGGCCGACATCACGCACGTTGAAATGGCCGACGAGACGCCACAGGAATCGACCGATATGCGCTTCGTCATTGCGGTACGGGACACAACGCACCTGGAATCGGTGTTGCGGGCGGTGAAGCGGACGCCTTCGGTGCTTTCCGCTTCGCGGACAGTGCCCGCGCCCTGAGGCTGATCAGGGCGGCCTACCACTGACTTCCTTGCTGTCTGCCTTGGGGCCAGCTTCGGGATAGGTCACCGACAACACCTCGACCTCGCTCACACCCGCCGGCGTCACGAGTTTGACGACATCGCCCTCGCGCGCTTTCAGCAGTGCACGCGCAATCGGCGAAATCCAGCTGACCTGTGCTTGTGTGCTGTCCGCCTCGTCGATTCCCAATATCGTCACCGTGCGCTCGTCGCCAGCCTCGTCGGCATAGCGAACCGTCGCACCGAAGAACACCTGATCGCTTCCATGATGGACCGCCGGGTCGGTCGGCACGGCGATCTCCAGGCGCCTGGTCAAGAACCGGATGCGCCCATCTATTTCGCGCAGGCGTTTCTTGCCGTAGATGTAGTCGCCGTTTTCCGACCGGTCGCCATTCTTTGCCGCCCAATGGACGGCCTCGACCACCTTGGGCCGTTCGTCGTCCATCAGTTGCAGCAACTCCGCGCGCATTCGGGCGTAGCCCTCAGGCGTGATGTAGTTTTTGCCCCCAGGAGTAAGCGGCACGGACAGCGCAGCAGTGCTGTCGTCCTCGTCGTCCGAGTCGCTTTCCTTGGTGAATGCTTTGCTCATTCAGGATGCTCCAATGAAAAAAGCCCGCAACAGATGTTGCGGGCTTTTCTTGATGGTGGTGCGGCTGGCAGGAATTGAACCCACGACCCCTTGGTTCGTAGCCAAGTACTCTATCCAACTGAGCTACAGCCGCACAGCTTCCGATTATAGCACCGGCAAAAGTGCCTAAGCCGGAGTGTCAAACCGATTTTCGAATGCAACGTGGTAGGCCGTGATGGGCTTGAACCATCGACCAACGGATTATGAGTCCGCTGCTCTAACCAACTGAGCTAACGGCCCACGCGCCGCCGATTCTAGTGGGGCGCCTACTTCCGATGGCTCAGCGCGTTGGTCACCAGCCTCGAAGTGATATCGACGATCTGAATCATTCGCTCGTAGGGCATGCGAGTGGGGCCAATGACACCCAGCGTGCCGACGACCTTGCCGTCGACTTCGTAGTTCGCACTGACGATCGACAAATCGTCGAACGGCACGACCTGACTTTCACCACCGATGAAGATCCGGACGCCGTCGGCCTTGCTCGACACGTCCAGCAAACGCATCAATTGCGCCTTTTGCTCGAACAGTTCGAAGGCCCGGCGCAGCTGGCCCATGTCGCTCGAAAAATCAGAGACGGCGAGCAGATTGCGCTCGCCCGAGATCACGACTTCGTCTTGCGCTTCTGTCATCACCTCGGAGCTCGCCTGTACGGCCGCCTGCATCAGCAACACGATTTCGCCACGGAGTTTTTCGACTTCGGATTGCAGTCGATCGCGCACCTGTTCGATCGTCAACCCGGCGTAGTTGGCGTTGATGTAGTTCGACGCTTCCACCAACTGCGACTGCGTGTAGTCGGCTTCCGGAAAAATCACCCGGTTTTGCACATCGCCATCGGGCGATACGATGATGACCAGCAGCCGGCGGTCCGACAGTCGCAAAAATTCGATCTGCTTGAACACCGAAGCGCGCCGCGGGGCCATGACGACGCCAACGAACTGCGACAGGTTCGACAACAGGTTGGCCGCGTTCGCGATCACCTTCTGCGGTTGGTCTGGCGCCAACGTGGCAGCGCTGAACTGGTCGCGTTGCGCGGTCAGCATCGTGTCGACGAAAAGGCGATAGCCGCGCGCGGTCGGGATGCGCCCGGCAGACGTGTGCGGGCTCGCAATCAGGCCCAGATTCTCGAGGTCGGACATCACGTTTCGGATAGTCGCCGCAGACAGTTCGAGCCCCGAAGCGCGAGACAGCGTGCGCGATCCCACCGGCTGTCCTTCAGCGATGTAACGCTCAACAAGAGTCTTGAGCAGCAACTTGGCGCGATCGTCCAGCATCGATGAATTTTAGTGTTGTAATTTGTGAATGACCTCCCGCTTTCGACGCGTTGCGCTGATTGGCAAGTACCAAGCCTCGGGCGCGCGCGCTCAGGCCGGGGCGCAAGACGGCGTGATGGAAGACATCGGCGCATTCCTCGAATCGCATGGTTGCGAGGTCGTTGTCGAGCAGTCGACCGATGAGCATCCGGAGATCAGCCGCTATGCGGCCTTGAGCGTCGGAGAAATCGGCCGAACCTGCGATCTTGGCTTGGTGGTGGGGGGTGACGGAACGATGCTGGGCATCGGCCGCCAGCTCGCTTGCTACGGCGTGCCATTGGTCGGCATTAACCGCGGACGACTCGGATTCATCACCGACATCCGGCTGGAAGACTACAAGGCGACGCTGGTGCCAATGTTGGCCGGCGACTATGAAGAAGACCATCGCAGCCTGATGCACGCGCGCGTGCTGCGCGACGGCAACGTCGTGTTCGACGCGCTTGCAATGAACGACGTGGTGGTCAACCGTGGCGCGACATCCGGCATGGTCGAACTGCGTGTCACGGTTGGTCGACACATCGTCGCCGTGCAGCGCGCCGACGGATTGATCATTGCCTCGCCGACCGGCTCGACCGCCTATGCCTTGTCCGCCGGCGGCCCTTTGATGCACCCGGCCATTCCAGGCTGGGTCATGGTCCCGATCGCGCCGCACACATTGTCGAACCGCCCGATCCTGCTGCCGGACGCGGACGAGATATCGATCGAACTGGTGTCGGGTCGCGACGCCAGCGCGAACTTCGACATGCAGTCGCTCGCCACGCTAATGCTCGGTGACACAGTTGTGGTTCGCCGGTCGGATCATCGCGTGCGCTTTCTGCATCCGAAGGGGTGGAGTTACTTTGACACGCTGCGCAAGAAATTGCACTGGAACGAAGGAGGTTCCTGAGGTGGCTCTGCGACGTATTGCGCTGCGCGATTTTGTGATCGTGCATGCGCTCGAACTGGATTTTTCGACCGGCTTCACGGTATTGACGGGTGAGACGGGCGCCGGCAAGTCGATCCTGATCGACGCGCTTCAACTGGCATTGGGGAGCCGGGCCGACGCCGGCTCGGTGCGCGAAGGTGCCGAGCGGCTCGACGTGAGCGTGGAGTTCGACGCTGCACCGGCGTTGGCGTCGTGGCTCGACGAAGGTGGCTTCGAGGCCAATGAGGCTTTACTGCTGCGCCGAACGGTCGACCTGCAAGGACGCAGCCGTGGCTGGATCAACGGCGCCCCGGCCACCGCCGCGCAATTGCGCACCGTGGGCGACCTGCTGCTCGACATTCATGGCCAGCACGCTTGGCAGAGCCTGACCCGGCCTGACGCGGTCAGGGGCTTGCTCGATGCGTATGCCGACGTGAGCACGAGCGCACTGGAGGCGAGCTGGCACGGCTGGCGCCAGGCGCTGACCGCACTGGATGTCGCGCGCTCCGCACAAGATTCCTTGCAGCGAGAACGCGAGCGCCTGCAGTGGCAACTCGGCGAAGTCAGCAAGCTCGCGCCCGTCGAAGGCGAATGGCAAGAGCTGTCGGCCAATCACAGCCGCATCTCCAATGCACAGGCGCTGATCGAGGCTGCCGAAGGTGCCATCGCGGCGCTGGAGGACGACGACGCCGGCGCGCTGTCCGCCCTCGCCCGTGCCGTCGCCCTGCTGCAGGACGCCGAGCATATGGAGGCGGAGTTCAAGGCCCTCGGCGAAGTGCTGGCGTCCAGCGTTGCGCAAGCTGCGGACGCTGCGCATTCGCTGCACGGCTACCTTCGGCATACCGACACCGATCCGCAGCGCCTGGCCGAACTCGATTCGCGCATGGGTCTCTGGATGTCGCTGGCACGGCGCTACAAGCGGCCGCCGGCAGAGCTGCCCGCGCTGCTCACGGGGTGGCAATTGGAATTGAAGGCGCTGGATGCGCAAGGCGACCTGGATGCACTCGATCGCGCCGAGCAAGCCGCCAAACAAGGTTATCTACGCGAGGCAAAGGCGCTCAGCAAAGCGCGCAAGCAAGCGGCGCCGCGCCTCTCCGAATCCGTCACCAGAGCGATGCAGGGTCTCGGCATGCAAGGCGGTCGCTTCGAAGTCGAACTGCAGCCCCTCGATCAACCCGGCCGTGCCGGCCTCGAAGAAGTGATCTTTCTCGTCGCCGGTCATCCCGGCAGCACGCCCCGGCCGATCGGCAAGGTCGCCTCGGGCGGTGAGCTGTCGCGCATCGCGCTCGCCATCGCTGTGACGACAAGCGAACTCGGCGCCGCACAGACGCTGATCTTCGACGAGGTCGATGCCGGCGTCGGTGGTGCCGTGGCCGAAACGGTTGGACGTTTGATGGCGCAACTCGGGCGCAGTCGGCAGGTTCTGGCGGTCACGCACCTGCCGCAAGTGGCGGCCTGCGCCGACCATCATCTTCTGGTCGCCAAACGGCAGACCAGCAGCGGCAAGGGAGCGGCAGCGCGCACCGAGAGCACCGTCGCGCCACTCGATGCCGCTGGCCGTACGCAGGAAGTCGCCCGAATGCTCGGCGGCGAGCGTGTCTCGCAAACCTCGCTTGCCCATGCCCGCGAGATGCTCGAAAAGCAGGCGCCGGCGACTGCACCATGAGCCTCGACATCGTGCTCATCACCGGTATGTCCGGGTCCGGCAAGTCGGTCGCGTTGCATGCGTTGGAAGACGCCGGCTACTACTGCGTCGACAATCTTCCGCCGGAGTTGCTCACTGCCTTCGTCGCATTGCAAAAGCAGCAGAACACGAGCCACGTTGCGATTGCCATGGACGTGCGCAGCGGCGTGTCGTTGCCGCTCGTGCCGCAGCAGCTCGACAGCTTGCGACGCGACGGCGTGGTGCTGCGATCGCTGTTTCTGGATTCGACGACCGATGCACTGGTGCACCGTTATTCCGAAACACGGCGCCGCCATCCGCTCTCACGCCAAGACCCTCTGCCCGACCTGCCCGAGCACCAACGCGCACTGGTGCAATCGATCGAGCTGGAGCGCGAACTGCTGGCCGATCTGCGCGACGGTGCCGACGTCATTGACACCAGCATCATCCGGCCAGCGCAGTTGCAGAGCTACATCAAGGCGTTGATCGCGGCGCCGCAAAGCGCATTGACGCTGGTCTTTCAGTCGTTTGCTTTCAAGCGCGGTGTGCCGCTCGACGCGGACTTCGTATTCGACGTGCGCATGCTTCCCAACCCGCACTACGTGCCTGCCTTGCGCGCGCTCACGGGGCGCGATGTGCAGGTGATCGATTGGCTGCGTTCACATGACGACGTCGCGCGCATGTACGGCGACATCGAGCAGTTCCTGGGCCGCTGGCTGGATGCGCTGGCGCACGACCATCGCAGCTACGTGACGGTAGCGATCGGTTGCACCGGCGGCCAGCACCGCTCGGTGTTTCTGGTCGAGCAATTGGCACGAGGGTTCGGCGATCGATGGGCCGCGCTCAAGCGGCATCGCGAACTCGACGCGACCTGAGGCGGGCTTCCGACGGCCCCGGCGCGGGTCAGGTCAACCGCCAGCGACCAGCAATTTGCGCACCGGTGCGGGCAGCCCGAGTTCGGTCCATTCGTGCGCATCGAACCAGCGCCCGTGGTCAGACAAGGCGAGCGCGCCCATGCATTCGACCTTGACCGGATGCAGATGCAGATCCTTGTGCGTCAACACGTGAACGAACGGCACATCGTCTTGCACCGTATTGCACGACGACGGCAAAGCCTCGAGAAGTGCCGCTCGACTTTCGAAGACCGGCAGCGAATACAGGCCCGCCCAGATGCCGCGCGCCGGTCTCTTCTCGAGCCAGGCGCGTCCCTTCGAATCACGGGCGCGAAGCATCCACAGTGACTCCGAGCTACGTCGAAGTTTGCGCAGCTTGACCGGATAGCGCTCCGGTGCGCCTTCGCGCAACGCAGCGCACACATCGCTTACCGGGCATAGCAAACAGGTGGGTTTCCGTGGGAGGCAGATCGTCGCGCCCAAGTCCATCAAGCCTTGCGTGTAACGCGTGATCTCCGCCGGCTCATCGGCGGGCGGCAGCAAGGTCGTCGCATCGTTCCAAAGCGCGCGTTCGTTTGCCGCCACCGACAAGTCGTCGCCAAACGCCAGCATGCGCGTCAGCACACGTTTGACGTTGCCGTCGAGGATGGCCACGCGCTCGCCGAAGCAGAAAGCCGCGATTGCTGCGGCGGTCGATCGACCGATGCCGGGCAGTGTCTGCAACTGCGCAGCCGTGTGTGGAAACGCGCCGCTGAAACGCTCGACCACTTCTTGCGCACATCGGTGCATGTTGCGCGCGCGGCTGTAGTAGCCGAGGCCGCTCCAGAGGCCAAACACCTCGTCCTCGGTCGCCGCAGCGAGTGCTAAGACCGTTGGAAATTTTTCTAAAAAGCGCGTGAAGTAGCCAAGTACCGTGACGACCTGTGTCTGCTGCAGCATGACTTCCGACAGCCAGACTCGGTACGGATCGCGCGTGTTCTGCCAAGGCAAATGGCTGCGGCCATGGGTTGCCTGCCAGCCCGCAATGCGCGCGGCAAAGGTCGGCGCCAGCCGCTGGGCGGCCGACGCGGTCGGTTCAGACTGCACTCAGTTCGCTGCGGACTGAAAAAGCGGTGGGTGCTTCGTTACTGGTGAGCATGGAGGTAAGTTCGCGCAGGCGCTTCTGCAGTTCGCCCAGCCCACTCTCTTGCACAGCCAGTTCGGTGAGCCGCTCTTCCAGGCTGCCGGCTGCATGCTGGATGCGCTCGACCGCTTCGATTCGCTTGCCGAAGTTGCGGCGACGTTCTTTCAGTTGCGCATCGAGTTGGGCGCCAGCTCCCTTGCTCCAGCGCTCGACTTCGGTCATTGCCGCTTCGTTGACCACGCGCAGGCGGCTGGCCAGTGCGCGCACGAGTTTGTCGCAGAAGTCGGGCTGCGCCAGTTTGATCAAGTTGCCGACGCCGAGGTACTGCGTGTGGCTGACTTCGATCTGCGTCAGCTGACGTTCGAAACCCACCAAGTCGGGCTCGGCCGGCGCCTGCAATGTGAAGCCGTGCTCTGCGTTGAGCTGTCGAAAGGTCGCATGCAACATGGCCTGAATTTCGGCCGTGGTGGCCTGCACTTCACGCAGGTTGTTGCGCAGCGCATCGAAGGTTTCCGCGTAGATCTTGCGGACGTTGAACTTGATGCCTGGCCGTTTCAACGCCGCGGCAAGCCGGCCCATGTCGGCTTTGAGCGCTGTGTTGCCCAGCACCGCGTACACCTCGCGCAGCAGCTTTCCCTGGACCGAGCGCAAAGCAAGAATTCGCGTGTTGCTGCCTTCGAACTCGGTTTGCTCCTGTTCGATGCGCGTACGCATGTGACGGATGACCGAGACGTTTTTGCCGCGAAGGCCTTGCAGTTCGAGTGCCTGCTCGGACAGGTCGCGTTGGCGCACGGTCAGGATCCGCGCCGCTTCGGCCCGAAGCGCCGCAATGCCCGAATCGACAGCGAGTCGCAGCATCGTTTCGCGTTTGCCCAGCAAACCTTCGCCCAAAACCGATTCGAGCGCCGGCAAGCGGCTCGCCTGCAACAACGGTGGGTCGCGGCGGATCTTGGCTTGCAGGCCCTTCTGCGCAGATACCGGCAGCACGCGCGCAAGTGGAACGCCCAGCAACTCTGCAGCGCCGACGCGCTGGCGTTCGATTTGCGCATCGATCTGTGCGGGCGTGCTCAGCGTGTCCCACATCGTGTCGATCTTGTTGAGCACAACGATACGCGTTTCGCCAGCGTCGCCTTCGGTGATGAGGTGTTCGCGCCAGATTGCCAGATCGGAGCGTGTCACGCCGGTATCGGCGCCCAGAATGAAGACGACCGCATGCGCCTGCGGAATCAGGCTGACGGTGAGTTCGGGTTCTGCACCGATCGCATTCAGACCCGGCGTGTCGAGAATGACCAAACCCTGCTCGAGCAAGGGATGCGGCATGTTGAGCAGCGCGTGCCGCCAGCGCGGGATTTCGACGCGGCCGCCGGAGTCGCGCACCGGGTTGTCATCCGGCGTGTCGTCACTCCAGAAGCCCAGCGCCTTGGCTTCTTCGATAGGAACCCAACGCACCTCGGCGACCTTGTTCATCACGCCGCCGAGCTGCTCCGCGTCGTCGACATCGATTGGAATGTCGGTCCAACGCTCGGGCTCGTCGCGCCAATGGGCCAAAGAATAGGCTTCGAGCCGCGTTTCAATGGGCAGCAGGCGCAGGCTCGGCAGCTGGCCGGCGGTGTAGCCGAGTTCCGTCGGGCACATCGTCGTGCGCCCGGCGCTGGCCGGCATGATGCGCCGTCCATAGCCGGCAAAGAATATCGCGTTGATGAGTTCTGATTTGCCGCGCGAGAACTCGGCAACGAAAGCCACCATGACCTTGCTGGTCCGCATCTGCGATTCGAGTTCGCGCAGTCGCTCGGCCACGGCTTGGTCGAGCAACTCGTTTTCGTTCAACCAACCTGCAAGCCATTTCAGGCGGTGCGCGAAATTGCGTCGCCAGGCGCCATGCTGGTCGAATTGCTGGTTGAAGGAGCGGCTCAATTGGAAAATGTAAGTGGGCTTACAAAATATAGCATCCACAGCCCGACCGGCGGGGGCAATACCCAGACTGTTTCAGTACTTTTGACAGTTGTTGCAGAAAAATGTCGAGCGCTGCCCTTGCTTGATTTGTCGGATTTGCGTTCCGCAAACTCGGCACGGCTCGCCTGCGCGTCCATAAACCGTCGCTTCGAGCTGAAAGTAGCCTGATTGCCCATCGATGTTCGAAAAGTCACGCAGCGTGCTGCCACCGCGCTGCACCGCCCGCGCCAGGATCTCTCGGATGGCGGTGTGCAGGCGCAAGGCCCGCGGGCGACTGATCCGTGATGCAGAAACCGTCGGCCGGATTTCCGCCATGAACAACGCCTCGGACGCGTAGATATTTCCGACCCCCACCACCACGTCGCCGGCGAGCAGCACTTGTTTGATTGCGGCTTTGCGGCGGCGCATGCCGGCATGGAAAGTCTCGAAATCGAAGGCATCGCCCAGTGGCTCCATGCCCAGTCCTCCCAGCAACTTGACCGCCAGCGGCGCCCCCTCGTCTTCGACATACACGACGGAACCAAAGCGCCGCGGGTCGTTCAGGCGCAACGTGCCCTTGTCGGTCATCAAATCAAAATGATCATGCGGACCGGCTGGCGGTAGCCCTGATGTGAAGCGCAAGCTGCCGGACATGCCGAGATGCAATAGCAAAAGCCCCCGGTCCATGTCGATCAGAAGATATTTGCCTCGCCGGCGCACCGCCTTAACAGTTCGCCCGACCAAGGCCTCAGGCGCTACCGAGAGCGCCCAGCGGAGCGGCTTTCCGACCTGCACGGCCGAGATGCGCGCGCCCGCGATCCGATCGGCAAATCCGAGCCTTGTGACTTCAACTTCGGGTAATTCGGGCATGCAGAGCCAAGCAATCGATAAACACTGACACGAATTCGGGCAGGCTCCTAAGCCCTCGCTCAACGTGCCGCAAAAGCCTTGGATTATTATGGTTCGATGACCTTACCGCCCCGCCGACTCCGCCTTGCGGCGGCCGCGCTTCCCATGTTTCTGGCAGTGGCCGCCTACGCCCAGCCCGCAACACCCCCCGCCGCGGCGCCGACCATCGAACCTGCCAAGTCTCCTGTGACGACGCCTGCGGCAACGGCAGCGCCGCCCGCAGTGGAAGACACCTCGCCCCCCGATCAGTCAGCGCTGACCGCGCAGTTGTTCTACGAAGTGCTGCTCGGCGAACTGACCGCACGCTCAGGCGAGCCAGGCGATGGCTATGCGCTGATGCTCGACGCGGGTCGTAAGACATGCGACGGCAAGCTTTTCCAACGTGCGGTCGAAATCGCGCTGCAGTCGCGCTCCGGCGATGCAGCGCTCGCTGCGACGCGCGCCTGGAAAGTGGCGGTACCGACGTCTCGCGAGGCTCGTCGCTTCGAACTGCAGATCCTGATCGCGTTGAATCGCGTTGGCGAAACCGTGGAGCCGCTGCGAATCGAACTGGCCGCGACGCCGCTGCCCGAGCACCCGTTTTTGATGGCGATGATCGCGCGCAACTACGCACGCGCACCCGACAAAAAGGTCGCCGCAGAGGTGGTCGAAAAGGCGCTCGCCGACGACCTTAAAAATCCCGCGACGGCTGGTCTGGCCTGGACCACAGTTGGCCGATTGCGCCAGCTAGCTGGCGACAATCCAGGGGCGCTCGACGCAGCGATCAAAGGCCAGGAGGCCGATCCCTCATCTGATGGCCCGCCTGTGCTGGCGCTGGAGTTGATAGACCCAGGACAGCCCTTGGCCGAGCCCATCGTCAAGCGCTATCTGGCAAGCCCGAAAGCCGTGCCCGAAGTTCGCATGGCCTATGCGCGCGCGCTGACGGAGGGCCGCCGCTATACCGAAGCCACTGCCGAACTGTCGAGCCTCACGTCAGCACGACCCGAGATGCCCGACCCGTGGCTGCTGCTCGGCTCGCTTCAGTCGCAAGCGCGGCAAGACTCGGCCGCCGAAACCTCGTTGAAGCGCTATATCGAGCTCTCGAACGGGCAGCGCGATGCCGACGAACGCAAGCGCGGTGAAACGCAGGCGTATCTGATGCTGGCGCAGTTGGCGGAGCGCCGCAGGGACTTCACGGGGGCCGAGCGTTGGCTCACGAAGATAGACAGCACCGACGACGTGGTGTCGGCGCAAAGCCGCCGCGCCGGGCTGCTCGCGCGTCAAGGCAAGTTGCCGCAAGCGCGCGAGATCATTCGCGCACTGCCAGAGCGCACCGCCGAGGACAAGAAGCAGAAGTTCATGGCCGAGGTGCAGTTGCTGCGTGACGGCAAGCAGTACCAGGCGGCTTACGACATGCTGGCCAAGGCCAGCGCGGACGAGCCGGAAAACAGCGACCTCATCTATGACCAAGCGATGGTTGCCGAGAAGCTGAATCGCCTTGACGACATGGAGCGCCTGCTGCGCCGTCTGATCGTGTTGAAGCCCGAAAACCAGAACGCCTACAACGCCCTGGGCTACTCGTTTGCCGATCGCAAGGTTCGACTCGATGAGGCGCGCACGCTGATCCAGAAGGCAGTGCAACTCGCCCCTGAAGATCCATTCATTGCCGACAGCCTCGGCTGGGTTGAATTCCGGTTGGGCAACACGGCCGAGGCCACCCGCATTCTTCAAGCGGCCTACAAGCAGCGCCCTGATCCGGAAATTGGCGCCCACTACGGCGAAGTGCTCTGGCATGCAGGCGACAAAGAGCGCGCTGTCTCAATTTGGAAAGAGGCGGCATTGGCGGATGCCGAAAACGAAACCTTGCAGGAAACGCTCAAGCGCCTGCGCGTCAAGTTGTGACCGGTGCCGCGGCCCAGCCGTCGCGTCGATTTGCGCTGACGCTGGGTGGCGTTGCGATGTTGGTGATGTCGGGCTGCGCCACGGTGAAGAATCCGTCGAACGGCTCCGATGCGCAGGCATGGACCGGCCGCATGTCCCTCAGGATCGAAAGTGAACCGGAGCAGACCTTTTCCGCCCTTTTCGAGCTACGCGGCACTGCCGAAACGGGCGAGCTGACGTTGAGCAGCCCGATCGGCAGCACGCTGGCAGCGTTGCACTGGGCGCCCGGCGAGGCGGTGTTGAACGACGGAAGCCGAACCCGCCGGTTCGATTCGGTCGACCAGTTGATCCAGGCTGCCACTGGTGCAGCCATTCCTGTCGGCGCGCTGTTCGGCTGGCTCGTCGGCCAGGATGCGCAGGTGTCCGGCTGGAGGGCCGAACTGGGGCAGTTGGCGCAAGGGCGACTGCAAGCGCGCCGCGAAGCGCCCTTGCCGCGCGCCGATCTGCGCGTCGTTTTCGAACGGGCATGAAGGCGCTCTACGATCTCCCGGCGCCCGCCAAACTGAACCTGTTTCTCCACATCACGGGGCGACGAGCCGACGGCTATCACCTGCTTCAATCGGTCTTCATGATGATCGACTGGTGCGACACGCTTCACGTTGAATTGCGGAGCGACGGGGGCCTCAGCCGCGAAGACCTCACCACGCAGCTACCCGCCGAGGACCTAATACTGCGCGCGGCGCGTGCCTTGCAGCAATTCGCATCGCCCGGACAGGGTGCGCACATCGGCGTGGCGAAGGATGTCCCTGCGGAGGCCGGCATGGGCGGCGGCTCTTCTGACGCGGCCACCTGTTTGCTGGCACTGAACCGGCTCTGGAAACTGCATTTGCCTTTGGCACGGCTCGAAGAAATCGGGCTGGCGTTGGGCGCAGACGTGCCGTTCTTCTTGCGCGGGCGCAACGCTTGGGTCGAGGGCATCGGTGACCAAATTACTGCGATCGACGTGCCCGCAGCCCGGTTTGCCGTCGCAAAGCCTGCCGAGGGACTCGAAACCCGTCTGATTTTTGACGCGTCGGACCTGAACCGCGCTACGCCCGCTGCTATAATCTCGGGCTTTGCTGCAGATAGCGCGGCCTCAGGTTCCAACTCCGGTAAATCGGGTATTGCCTTTGGTCACAACGACCTGCAGCCGGTTGCACAAAGGCTTTGCCCGGCGGTTTCCGATGCCATCGACTGGCTCGGAGCTCAAGGACTTTCAGCCCGAATGACCGGCTCCGGAAGTGCGGTTTTTGCGGCAATGCCGCACGATGTTGAACTGGCAGATGCCCCTGAGGGCTGGCGAGTTCGCAAGTGCAGCAATCTGGCGGTTCATCCTCTTTTCGGGTGGGCCGCTGATTAGTCAGGATTTTCGGTAGGCGTCCGCTCCAAAAGAGCAGGTCGTCCACCCGTGTAGGGGCGTCGCCAAGCTGGTTAAGGCACTGGATTTTGATTCCAGCATTCGAAGGTTCGACTCCTTCCGCCCCTGCCAAACGTTTTGAACTTGCAGCCGTCGGGCTGCAAGACCCTGGACCTAGCGGCTCGACCGGGCCATTTCGCATTGCCGGATGCATTCTGCCGAGACCCTCATGCAGGTTCATCATCCTGATTTCATGGTTTTCACCGGCAACGCCAATCCTGGCCTTGCGGCGGAAATCGCGCAGCACCTCGGCACTACCTTGGGCGCGGCCCGGGTCGGCCGCTTTTCCGATGGTGAAGTCACGGTCGAGATCAATCAAAACGTCCGGGCGCGCGATGTCTTCGTGGTGCAGTCCACCTGCGCACCGACCAACGAGAACCTGATGGAACTGCTGATCATGGTCGACGCGCTCAAGCGCGCTTCGGCCGACCGGATCAGTGCTGTCATTCCTTATTTCGGCTATGCCCGGCAAGACCGTCGCCCGCGCTCGAGTCGCGTGCCCATCTCGGCCAAGGTCGTTGCCAATCTGCTTGAAACCGTCGGCGTCGAGCGCGTGCTCACGATGGACCTTCACGCCGATCAGATTCAAGGCTTCTTCGACATTCCGGTCGACAACATCTACGCGTCACCGGTCTTGCTCGGCGACTTGCGCTTGAAGAACTACGAAGACCTGATCGTCGTGTCGCCTGATGTCGGCGGCGTGGTCCGCGCCCGTGCACTGGCAAAGCAATTGAACACCGATCTGGCCATCATCGACAAGCGTCGCCCGAAGGCGAACGTGAGCGAAGTGATGAACGTCATCGGCGAAATCGATGGCCGCAATTGCGTGATCATGGACGACATGATCGACACCGCCGGCACGCTGGTGAAGGCGGCCGAGGTCTTGAAGGAACGTGGCGCAAAGAGCGTCTATGCGTATTGCACGCACCCGATTTTTTCGGGTCCTGCGATCGAGCGTATCGCCCAGGGCTCGGCACTGGACGAAGTGGTCGTGACCAACACGATTCCCCTTTCTGAAAACGCGCTGGCATGCGGAAAGATTCGCCAACTCTCCGTTGCACCGCTGATTGCCGAGACGATCCAGCGCATTGCCAAAGGTGAGTCGGTCATGAGTTTGTTCTCGGATCAAGACAACTTGTTCTGAGCAAAAAGCCGGCTTCTCTTTCAGGGAAGCCATTTTGAAACCGGCGCCGCACTGGTCGCGGTCGGCGCTTAAGAAGCGAAATGGCAATTGCGCCATCGCTCCAAGGAGTTAACTATGAAATTCGTCGCTTTTGAGCGCGCCAAGCAGGGCACGGGTGCGAGCCGCCGTCTCCGCATTTCGGGCAAGACGCCCGGTATCGTCTACGGTGGTGAAGGCCAGCCGATGCTGATCGAACTCGATCACAACGCGCTGTGGCATGCCCTGAAGAAAGAAGCTTTCCATTCGACCGTGCTCGAAATGGAAATGGACGGTGCCGCCAGCAAAGTGCTGCTGCGCGACGTGCAATACCACCCGTTTCGACAGCTGGTGCAACACATCGACTTTCAACGCGTCGACGCCCGCACGCGCCTGACCATGAAGGTACCGGTTCACTTCAAGAACGAAGCCGAATCCGATGCCGTCAAGCTCGAGCACAACCTCGTCAACCACGTGACGACCGAACTCGAATTGAACTGTCTGCCGACCGATCTGCCCGAGTTCATCGAAGTTGACCTGTCGGGCTTGAAGAAGAACGGCACCGTCACGCTGAAGGACATCAAGCTGCCCCGTGGCGTGAAGTGGGTCAGCCGCGGCAAGCTCAATCCGGTGCTGGCTTCGGCTGTAGCACCTGCGGCTGAAGAAGTCGACGAGCCGGCCGAAGGCGCTGCAGCCGACGCCGCCGCGCCCGCGGCAACTGGCAAGGGCGGCAAGGCACCTGCTGCAAAGACACCCGCTGCCAAGACCCCGGCAGCGAAGACGCCTGCTGCCAAGACCGCAAAGAAGTAATTCTTTCGCGCCTTGTGCCGCAAACGGCCCGCCTCGTGCGGGCCGTTTGCTTTTGTGCAGTGACAACCTCCCCTGATAATTTCCAGATGATCAAGCTCTTCGTCGGCCTCGGCAATCCAGGCCCGGAATACGAAGCCACGCGGCACAACGCGGGCTTCTGGTGGACCGATGCACTGGCGCGTGACCTCAAGGTGTCGCTGGTGCCCGAGCGCAGCTACCACGGCTTCGCGGCACGCGCGCAAGTGAATGGCCAACCGGTCTGGCTGCTCCAGCCGCAGACGTTCATGAACCTGTCGGGCAAGTCGGTCGCGGCACTTGCTCGCTTCTTCAAGATCGCGCCGGAAGAAATCCTGGTGGCCCACGACGAACTGGATGTAGTGCCTGGCGAGGCCAAACTGAAATTCGGCGGCAGCCACGCCGGACACAACGGCCTGCGCGATATCCATGCGCAACTCGGCACTGGCGACTACTGGCGACTTCGCCTCGGCATCGGGCACCCCGGCGTGAAATCCGAGGTGGTGAACTGGGTGCTCAAGAAGCCATTGAAGGAGCAGCGCGAAGCTATCGACGATGCCATCGCGCGCACGCTGCATGCGGTGCCGGCGCTGCTGGCCGGGCAGATGGAGAAGGCGACTTTGCTCATCCACACCAGCAAGCCGCCGAGACCCAAACCGCCGCGCCGTGAGCCGGATGGTGGCGGTGGAGGCACTGGCAGCGAAGGCGGCGCTGCGCCAGCCGCAGCCTGACAAGCGAAAAAGACAGAAAGGGAGAAAGGGAGAAAGAATGAGATCAACGAAGTTACCGAAGCAACGAGTCACCGGCCTACTCATTGCGACGGGCCTTTTCGCAATGGCTGCAACGGCTACCGCAGCATCCACTGCGCAGGCGAACGCACAAGGCACCTGGCGCTGCGGCAATACCTACACCGATCAACCCTGCAAGGGCGGCAGCGAAGTGAAGGTTGACGACTCGCGCAGCGAAACAGACCGCCGTGCGGCCGATGCGGCAACGCGACGCAATGAGCGCCGTGCCGACGAACTGGAACACAGCCGGCTCGGTCGAGAGAAAGTGGCAGCAGAAGGCGACCGCCGCGCGGCAGCCGATGCACGCCGCAATGCCGTCGCTGAACGCAAGCTGGCCTCGGCCGAAAAGTTGCAGCAAGCACGTCTGCGTAAGCTCGCGACCGAGCCGCGCAAATCAACGCAGACGTTCAAGGGCCCGGCGAAGCCGTAGCGCCCACGGTCGCCTTGTCGGCCGTCAGGCGCTCGAACTTCATCCACAGCGTCTCGCGTGTCTCGACATGCCCAGGGTGAGTCGGTATGCACGCCACCGGACAGATCTGCACGCACTGCGGCTCATCGAAGTGGCCGACGCACTCGGTGCACTTGTTGGGATCGATCTCGTAGATCTCGACACCCATGTAGATGGCGTCGTTCGGGCACTCGGGTTCGCACACATCGCAGTTGATGCATTCGTCGGTGATCATGAGCGCCATGGGGTCAATTATCCGCGCGGCGGCATGGCGCTTGCGTGTGTCGGGTTATGCTGCGCCCCGCCTCATGAGTCTGTTTCTTCTAAAGCGCCTCGCCACGCTGATCGGTACGCTGATCGGCGCTTCGGTCATCGTCTTCCTCGTACTGAAGATCCTGCCCGGCAATGCCGCGCAGTTGCTCATGGGCCCCGATGCCGCGCCTGAAGCGGTGGCGGCGCTGGCCACCAAGCTCGGCCTCGACCAGCCGGCCTGGACACGCTACTGGCACTGGATCGGCGGCATCCTCACCGGCAATCTTGGCGACAGCTATGCCTACAGCTCACCGGTGCTGGACCTTATTCTCGAACGGCTTGCGCTGACCGTGCCGCTCGCCCTGATGGCGATGGCGCTCACCACCGTGCTCGCGCTGCTGGTCGGCGTGACTGCTGCAGCGCGTCACAACAAGCTCGGCGATGTGGGCCTGATGGGCATGACGCAGATCGGTATCGCGATTCCCAACTTCTGGTTCGCGATCCTTCTGATACTCGTCTTTTCGGTCAACCTCCAGTGGTTCTCGGCCGGCGGCTTCGACGGTTGGGGCGAAGGCATTGGCGGTGTGGCGGCCGGCATCAAGGCCCTTCTGTTGCCCGCGTTGTCGCTCGCAGTCGTGCAGGCGGCCATCCTCGCGCGCATCACGCGATCGGCCGTGCTCGAAGTCATGCGCGAAGACTTCGTCAGGACGGCCCGCGCCAAAGGCGTATCGCAACGCGCCGTGTTGTGGACCCATGTGCTGCGCAACGCCATGATCCCCGTCGTCACCGTCATGGGCATGCAGTTTTCGGAGTTGCTGGCCGGCACCATCGTGGTCGAAAACGTGTTCTACCTGCCCGGCCTCGGCCGCCTCATCTTTCAGGCCATCAGCAATCGCGATTTGATCGTCGTTCGCAACTGCGTGATGTTGCTCGCGGCCATGGTGGTCATCGTCAATTTCGTGGTCGACGTGCTGTACGCGGTCATCGATCCGCGCATCAAGGCCAGCGACATATGAATGCCATCGTCATTCCGAGCGGTGCGGCGCTTACAGTGCCGGGCTTCTGGCGCCGCGCCTTGCACCACCGCAGCTTCATGCTAGGCGCTGTGCTCACAGCGCTGCTGCTGCTGGCGGCCGCCGTGTCGCTCGTATGGACCCCGTGGTCACCGTACGAGATGGACCTCGCCGACAAGCTGAAGCCGCCTTCGGGCTCGCATTGGCTCGGCACCGACACCTATGGCCGCGACGTCGTCTCGCTGTTGCTGGTTGGCGCACGCGCGTCGATCCTGGTCGGCATGATCGCTGTCGGCATCGGCCTCACGGCCGGCACCGCCCTCGGCTTGCTCGCTGCGGCACGGCGTGGCTGGATCGAAGAAGCCGTCATGCGGTTTTCCGACTTCACGCTGGCGTTTCCGGCGATCCTCTCGGCCATCATGATGACGGCGGTCTTCGGCGCCGGCATCGTCAATGCGATCGTCGCGATCGGCATCTACAACATCCCGACCTTTGCGCGCATCACGCGCGCATCGGCCAACGCAATCTGGTCGCGTGAATACATTGCGGCCTCGCGCGCCTGCGGCAAAGGGTCGTTCGCAATCACCATGCAGCACGTGTTGCCCAACATCTCGGCCGTGCTCATCGTGCAGATCAGCATTCGCTTCGCCATCGCGATCCTGGCCGAGGCCGCCCTCTCCTACCTCGGCCTCGGCACGCAGCCGCCGCAACCTTCGTGGGGCCGCATGTTGAGCGAGGCGCAGACCATGATGTTCCAGGCGCCGTTGCTCGCGGTGTTTCCGGGTGTGGCCATCGCGCTGGCGGTGCTTGGGCTCAACTTGCTCGGCGACGGGCTGCGCGACCTGCTCGATCCACGTCTTGCGCGCGCTCGTTGAACATCCCGACGAGCACCCGATGAAGCCCCGCTGATAAATCCCATGGCACTGCTCGAAGTCAACGATCTCCACATTCAGCTGCAAACGCAACGCGGCCCGGCCGAAGCAGTGCGCGGCATCGGCTTTGCACTGGAGCGCGGCGAGACGATGGGCATCGTCGGCGAATCGGGCTGCGGCAAGTCGATCACCGTCCAGTCGTTGATGGGTTTGCTTCCCACGACCGCGAAGGTCACCGGCAGCATTCGCTTCGACGGCACCGAACTCGTCGGGCTTGACGAGGCTGCCATGTGCGAGATTCGCGGAAACCGCATCGGCATGATTTTTCAGGAGCCGATGACGGCACTGAATCCGGTGCACACTATCGCGCGACAAGTCGGCGAACCGCTTCGACTACACCGTGGGCTCTCAGGCGCCGCGACTCGCAAAGAGGTGTTGGCACTTCTCGACCGCGTCGGAATTCCCGATGCAGCGTCGCGGCTCGACGCCTATCCGCACCAGTTCTCCGGCGGACAACGGCAGCGCATCGGCATTGCGATGGCGCTGGCCTGCGGTCCCGATCTGCTGATCGCCGATGAGCCGACCACCGCGCTCGACGTCACCATTCAAAAGCAGATCCTCGACCTCATCCAGAGCCTGGTCGCAGAGCGCGGCATGGCGCTGATCTTGATCTCGCACGACCTTGGCGTCATCGCGCAGAGCGTCTCGAAAATGATGGTCATGTACGGCGGCAGCATCGTCGAAAGCGGTGCGACTTCGGTCGTCTTCGCTGAACGTGCGCATCCGTACACACAAGGTCTGTTTGCAGCACGGCCTGCCCTCGGCGCACCGCGTGGCGTGCGGCTGGCGACTATCAAAGGCAGCGTGCCCGAGCTGGTCGACATGCCGCCAGGCTGCCCCTTCGCGGGGCGCTGTGCATACACCATCGATGCCTGCGTTTCGACGCGGCCACCGCCTGTCGCATTGCCGAGTGGCGACGTCGTGCGTTGCATACGACTCGGCGATTTCACAGCCATGCCGCCTTCAAGCCCGATGGCTTTGGAGGCAGTGTCGTGAACGCATCCGTGAGCACCTCTGCAACCAGTTCCATCGCACCCAAGCTGCTCGAAGTCACCGACCTGGTGCGCCACTACGCCATGCCGCGCGAGTCCTTGTTCGCTGCGCCCAAACTGGTAACGGCGCTCAATGGCGTGAGCTTCTCGATCGAACAAGGCCGCAGCCTCGGCATCGTCGGCGAGTCGGGCTCTGGCAAGTCGACCATCGCGCGATTGGTGATGGCGCTCGACAAGCCGACCTCTGGCCGTGTGGAATTGCTGGGTCGTGATTTGCACACCTTGCCGCGTGCCGATTTGCGGACTGCGCGGCGCGACATCCAGATGGTGTTTCAAGACCCGTACGGCTCGCTCGACCCACGTCAAACGGTCGCGCGCATCGTTGCCGAGCCACTCGAGGCGCTGGCCGAAACGACGCGCGCCGAGCAGCGCGAACGCGCCAGTGAATCGCTTGCCGCGGTGGGTCTGCGCTCGACCGACATGAACAAGTATCCGCACGAATTTTCGGGCGGCCAACGGCAACGCATCGCGATCGCCCGTGCGCTCATCACGCGACCCAAACTCATCGTGGCCGACGAGCCGGTGAGTGCACTAGACGTGTCGGTGCAGGCCCAGGTGCTCAACTTGATGAACGACCTGCAGCAGCAGTTCGGCATCAGCTATCTCCTCATCAGCCACGACCTCGCGGTCGTCAACCATCTGTGCGACGACGTGTGCGTGCTGCACCGTGGCGTCATCGTGGAACGCGGTGCGCCGCAGCAGCTGTTCGCGCACGCGCAACACCCCTACACGCAGGCGTTGCTGGCGGCCGTCCCCCGGGCGGAACCGGTGATGCCCGCATAAGCAAATGCTTGCCGGCCCACAGGCCGATCGCGCATGATGTAACTTTGTTTTCCTTGATTTCATCAGTCCTTCTGGAGCCCCGACCATGCTGAACAGACGCACCGTCCTCACCTCATCTGCCGCGGCCGCACTGGCCTCGACCTTGCCAACGCTTGCCTTGTCGCAAGGCCGCAAGGATTCGATCGTGATCGGCATGGCGCTCGAACCGCCGGGGCTCGACCCGACCGCAGGCGCTGCCGCAGCCATTGCCGAGATCGTTCAATACAACGTGCTCGAAACGCTGACCAAGATCAACGCCGACGGCAGCGTGACGCCGATGCTGGCCGAAAGCTGGGAGGTATCGCCCGACCTGAAGACGTACACGTTCAAGTTGCGCCGCGGCGTCAAGTTCCAGAACGGCGAACCGTTCAACGCGACGACAGTGAAGTTCGCCTTCGACCGCGCCGGCGGTGAGAAGAGCACCAACAAGGACAAGCGGACCTTCGCCAACCTGAGCACGCAAGTGATCGACGACGCCACCGTGGTCGTGATCAACAAGGAGATCGATCCCGACCTGCCCTTCGTGCTGGGGCAAGCGACGGCCGTGATCGTTGAGCCCAAGAGCGCCGACACCAACGCGACCAAACCGATCGGCACCGGCCCCTACAAACTGGAGAGCTGGGCCAAGGGTTCGTCGCTCGTTCTGACCAAGTGGGAAGGCTTTCGCAGCCCCGGCAACGCCAAGATCAACAAGGTCACGTTTCGCTTCATTGCCGACACCGCCGCACAGGCCGCGTCGCTGTTGGCCGGCGACGTCGATGCGTTCCCGCGCGCCGGCACACGCATCGTTCCGCAGTTCAAGAGCAACCCGCAATTCCAGGTGATCCTCGGCGGCTCGCGCGCCAAGACCATCGTCGCCATCAACAACAGGAAGAAGCCGCTGGACGACGTGCGCGTGCGCCGCGCCATCCTGGCTGCGCTCGACCGCAAAGCCTTCATCGAAGGCGCCGCCGATGGCTTTGGCGTGCCGATCGGAAGCCACTACGTGCCGGGCGCGGCGGGCTACATCGACACCACGGGCATCAACCCGTTCGACATCGAAAAGGCCAAGAAACTGCTGGCCGAAGCCGGCGTCAAGACACCGCTCGAACTGACGATGACCTTGCCGCCACCGCCCTATGCGCGGCAGGGCGGAGAAGTGGTCGTGGCTCAGCTCGCCAAGATCGGTATCGTCGTCAAGGTGCAGAACGTCGAGTGGGCGCAGTGGCTCAGCAACACCTACGGCGGCCCGCACAACTACGACCTGTCGATCATTTCGCACGTCGAGCCGTTCGACATCGGCAACTACGCCAAGCCGGACTATTACTGGGGCTACCAGTCGAAGGCTTTCGACACGCTGTTCGACAAGATCAAGAGCACCGGCAACGCGGCCGAGCGCCTCAAGCTTCTGGGCGAAGCGCAAAAGATGCTGGCGACCGATGCCGCCAACGGCTTCATGTACCAGCCGCAGTTCCCCACCATCGCCAAGAAAGGCGTGAAGGGTCTGTGGAAAGAAATGCCGATTTCCGTCAACGATCTGTCGGCACTGAGCTGGTCGTGAGCCAGGCACTCAACGAACTGACTGCGCGCGAGCTGGTCGAAGCCTACCGCGATCGCGCGCTTTCGCCGGTCGAGGTGACGCAGGCGGTGCTCGCGCACGTCGAGCGTTGGGAGCCGCACCTGCAGGCGACGTACCTGCTGCGTCCCGAGTCCGCGCTCGAGCAGGCGCGCGCATCGGAAACGCGCTGGCGCAACGGTTCACCGCTCGGCCCGCTCGACGGTGTGCCGACCACCATCAAGGAAAACATCGCGACGCGCGGTGATCCGCTGCCGGCCGGCACCGCGGCAGTCGAGTTGCGCCCCGCCCCCGCAGACGCGCCTCCGTCGGCCCGCCTGAAAGAAAGCGGCGCAGTGATCGTCTCGAAAACGACGATGCCCGACTACGGCATGTTGTCGTCGGGCCTGTCGAGCTTTCATACGCTGGCGCGCAACCCATGGGACTTGAGCAAGACACCCGGCGGCTCAAGCGCCGGCGCAGGTGCTGCCGCAGCCGCCGGCTACGGACCGCTGCACATTGGCACCGACATCGGCGGATCGTTGCGCCTGCCGGCCGGCTGGTGCGGCATCTTCACGCTCAAGCCGAGTCTGGGTCGTATTCCGATCGACCCGCCGTACATGGGTCGCTCCGCCGGTCCCATGACGCGCACCGTGGGCGATGCGGCGTTGATGATGGAAGTGCTGGCACTGCCGGATGCGCGCGACAGCATGAGCTTGCCGGCACAAGACATCGCATGGTCTTCGAGCGAAGTGGCCGTCGACTTCTTGAAGGGGCTGCGCATCGGCTTGCTGCTCGATGCCGGCTGCGGCCTGGCGGTCGAGCCCGAGATCAAGGCGGCCATCGAAAATGCAGCGCGCCTCTTCGAACAAGCCGGCGCCATCGTCGAGCCGATGCAGCCCTTTATGTCGCAGGCCATGCTCGACGGCATGGATCACCTGTGGCGCATGCGCTCGCTTGTCGACATGAGCACGCTGCCGCCTGAGCGACGCGCCAAAGTGCTGCCGTACATTCTTCAGTGGGCCGAGAGCGCCGCCGGGTTCAGCGGCGAACATGTGTTCCGTGCCCTCAGTCAGTTCCATGCGACCCGCGTGGCGTCGGTCGATGCCTGTGCGAAGTACGACTACGTGATCTCGCCCGTTTCGCCCAACATGCCGGCCCCCGCCGACCATGCATCGCCGACCAACGATCCGTTGCGGCCGCTGGAGCACATCGGCTTCACGGTGCCGTACAACATGTCGGAGCAGCCGGCGTCATCGATCAACTGCGGTTACAGCGCGGCGGGTTTGCCCATCGGGCTGCAGATCGCCGGACAACGCTTCGACGACCTGGGCGTACTCAAGGTGTCGCGCGCTTTCGAGCTGATTCGCGAGCCGCAACGCGCATGGCCGCAACCGCCGAAAAACTGAGAACCCGGTCGATTCCGCGACTCGCACGCAGATGCTCACGACAGACAGTCTCGGCAACCCGTTGACCCTCGACGACGAGGCCAGCCGGGCCTTGGTCGACGACTTCGTCATGGGCTTCATCTCGACCGAGGGCCGGGCCGCCAACTTGCTGGCCACCGCCGACACCGACCTGAGCCCGATCGTGCAGGCGTATGCGGCGACGCTGCATCTGTTCGCGGAGTCGCGCGATGCGGTCGCCAACGCGACGCCGTACCTCGACCGGGCGAAGGCGGGTGCGACCGACAATGCGCGCGCCACATCGCGCGAGCGCCGCTACATCGCAGCCGTCGAAGCATGGGCTGCCGGCGACACCGCGCGCGCCATCGCGCTGCACACCGAGCAGGCGCGCGAACACCCGCGCGACCTCGTGTCGCTCAAGCTCGGCCAATACCACTGCTTCAACACCGGCGACTGCCCCGGCATGCTGCGGCTGGCACTGGCTGCCCTGCCCGCTGCGGCCGATATTCCGTACATGCACGGCATGGCCGCTTTCGGCTACGAACAGTGCCACCTGATGCGCAAGGCCGAGGCGAGTGCGCGCCGAGCCATCGCCATGTGCCGCAAGGAGCCCTGGGCACATCACGCGCTGGGGCACGTCATGCTGACCGAGGGCCGGCTCACCGAAGGGCTGGCGTTCATGCAGGACGTGAGCGACACCTGGACTGGTCTCAACTCGTTCATGGTCACGCACAACTGGTGGCACGTGGCGCTGTTCCTCATCGATCTCGGCCGTGATGCCGAGGCACTGGATATCTACGACCGGCAAGTGTGGGGTGTAGCCAAGGACTACTCGCAGGACCAGATCGGTGCGGTGTCCCTGCTGGCCCGCTTCGAACTCGCGGGCATCGACGTCGGACATCGGTGGAACGATGTGGCCGGCTACCTGCCGCGCCGGCTCGACGACCATGTGCTGCCGTTTCTGGACCTGCAATACCTGTACGGCCTGGCACGCGCCGATCGCCCCGAAGCCGACACGCTGCTGCGCAACATCGAAGCCTTTGCACCGCACGCGCCGGCGTCGACGCGTTCAGCCTGGCAACGCGTGTGCGTGCCGGCCGCCATGGGCTTGATGGCGCACGCACGTGGCGACTTCGTGACCACCATCGAAGCACTCGGCCAGGCTTTGCCGCGACTGGTCGAGATCGGCGGCAGCCATGCGCAGCGCGATCTGTTCGAACAGGTTTATCTCGACGCGCTGGTGTGTTGCGGCACCGAGGCCACGCTGACAGGTGCGCAAGGCGTGCTGCAACAGCAGCTCAATGGACAACCCGAATCGCTCCGGTTGCGCCGGCAGACAGCGGCGGTGTACGTGCGCCTCGGCCTGGACACGATGGTCACCACACCGGACAGCTAGCGAGTCCCGGTGCTGCTAGCGCTTGGGCAGGTGCCGCGTCTGGTCGTATGTCGGCTGCGCCGGCAGATCGTCGAGGTGCCGTGTGTCGGCCCAGTCGAGAATCTCGATGCTTGTCGGCACCGCCGCATCGGCGATGCGAACACGATTGAACCCGGCATTCGGAATATCGCTGCGACGCGGCCCGCTCAGGCCCAGGCCATTGGCGGTGCGCCACACCATGTCGAGCACGCCACCGTGGGTCACGACCAGCACGCACTGGCCCGCATGGAGCGCCGCGATGTCACCGAGCGCGCCCATGATGCGCGCATGAAAATCGCGCGCATTCTCGCCCTCGGGCATCGCGTGGTCCTCGCGAAACTCCAGCCACTGCTCCCATGCACGCGGATGCAGGTTCTGGATTTCATCGGCACGCATGCCCTCGACAAGGCCGAAGTTCTGCTCCCGCAGCGAGACACGCGTCAAGACGGACAGGCTCAGTTGCTGAGCGGCCGGCGCAGCCGTTTGCTGCGCTCGCATGAGGTCGCTGCTGAGCAGATGCTGCACCGTCTCGCCTGCCAGTCGCAGGCCGAGACGACGCGCCTGCTCGTGCCCCATGTCGTTCAACGGCACGTCGATATGACCCTGGAATCGCAACTCGCGATTCCAGTCGGTCTCGCCGTGGCGAATGAGGATGATTTCGGTGGCGGAAGGAGATGCGGTGATGGGCGTTGGCATGAACGTCTATTTTCCCTTGCAACTGCGACGACCGTGTTGCGCCTCTTCGACGACTTCGACGACTTTCATCGGCATGCTCTAGCGACCGCCAATGGCACACCGCCGCTTCGCCGAAAATCGCCTGATGACCTCGCTCACCCGCCCCGTCCGCCTTGTTCTTCTTCCCGGTCTTGCCTGCGATGCGCGCTTGTGGCGCGATCAACTTCCCGTGTTGCCGGCGGCGCTCGAAACAAAGGTCAGCGATGCAGCGACGCGCTACGGCACCATCCCCTCGATGGCCGCCGCAGTGCTCCGCGAGAACGCCGGTCTGCTCATTTTGTGCGGTGCCTCGATGGGCGGAATGATCGCCATGGAAGCCGCGCGACAAGCGCCCGAGCGCGTCGTCGGGCTGGCATTGCTCGGCACCAACGCACAACCTGAAGGCGCTGAAACCTACGCATTGCGCGAAGCGGCCATCGAACTGTTCGAGCGCGGCGACGTGCGCGACGTGATCGAGCCGAACATCGTGTTCGCTTTTCATCGGGCACAGGCGACCGACCGCGAACTCACGCAGCGGTACCTGCAAATCGTGCTGGACGCGGGCGCCGTGCAACTCATCCGCCAGAACCGCGCCGTGATGCAGCGGCCCGATGCGCGCACGCACCTTCCTTCGTTGCGCTGCCCGGTGCTGGTGATGTGCGGTGACAGCGACACCTTGACGCCGCCTGCCTGCTCACGCGAAATCGCCGCGTTGGTGCCGCAAGCAGAGGTGGTGTGGGTACCGCAATGCGGCCACATGCTGACGATGGAAAAGCCGGCGCTGGTCAACGCCGCCCTGGTCGACTGGCTCGAACGCGTCAGCGCAGCCTGAACACGCCATCAGGCGTGCACGGCAATGCCTTCTTCGAGCAGCCGCTCGCGGATGCGTTTGGCAAAAGCCAGCGCATGCGCGCCATCGCCGTGCAGACACACGGTCTGCGCATTGACCGCGACGATGCTGCCGTCGATGGCCGTCACCTGGTGGTCGCGCACCAGCGACAGGGTCTGCGCCAACGACTGTGCTTCGTCTTCGATGAGCGCGCCGGGCTGGCTGCGCGGCACCAGGCTGCCATCGGACTGGTAGCCGCGGTCGGCAAAGACTTCTTCGACCGGCGTCAGGCCGGCCTTTCGCGCCGCATCGATCATCCCGCTGCCCGCCAGCCCGAAGAACTTGAGCGAAGGATCGAAGCGGCGCACCGCCTCGCAAATAGCGGCGGCGAGTTCGGGCTCTTTCGCCGCCTGGTTGTAGAGCTGGCCATGCGGCTTGACGTGGACCAACGTACCGCCCTCGGCCTTGACGATCGCAGCCAGCGCGCCGATCTGATACAGCACGCCAGCGGTGATCTCGTCTGGCGGCAAGTGCATGGTGCTGCGGCCGAAGTTCGCTCGATCGGGAAAGCTCGGATGCGCGCCGATCGCGACGCCGTGCCGGATGGCCCAGCGCACGCATTGCTGCATGGTCTTTGCGTCGCCAGCATGCCAGCCGCATGCGATGTTGGCCGAACTCACCAGCGCGAGAAGCGCTTCATCGCTGCCGGCGCCTTCGCCAAGGTCGGCGTTCAAATCAATCTGCATGGCTTGTTCCTTCGATCACCTCTCGGGGCAATGGTTCGACCACCGCATTCTGGGACGACACCGGCCAGCCTGCAGAAGCGAGGCCTTGATCGACCTGCGCCAGATACCGTTGCTGTCCATCCCACGCCGCCAGCGCTTCGGTGGCATCGACTCGCACCATCTGCAGTCGGCCGTTGAGCGGCGCCTGCGCCAGCTTCCACAAGTCCGCGCGAATCACCACGCCGACGCGCGGATAGCCGCCAGTGGTTTGCGAATCGCCCATCAGGATGATCGGCTTGCCCGACGGGGGCACCTGAACAGTCCCCGGAATGACGCCCGCCGACAGCATGTCGACGTTGCGCTTGCGCCTGAGTTCGGGCCCATCGAGCCGGCTGCCCATGCGGTTGCTCTGCGGCGTCACGCGCCATGTCGCGCTCCATAGCAACTCTCGCGAAGCGACGGTGAACTGATCGAACTCGGGGCCGGGCATCACGCGCAACGGGATCGGCGCATTGGCGCTCACGTGATGGCCGTCGATACCCCAGCCCGGCGCGCGCAACCCAAAAGCGCGACGCCTCAACAACGCCTGGGTCAACGTCGAAACGCCGATCGGCAAGCGGTCGCCCTTCTTCAATGCGCGGCCCTGATGACCACCGAACCCAGCCTTGAGATCGGTGCTGCGCGAGCCGAGTATCTGCACCACGTCGATGCCGCCGGCCACTGCGAGCCAGCTGCGCAGGCCCTGCTTGGCGCTCTTGGCGTTGGCGCCGGCGAGCACCAGGTTCTGCCCGGCGGACACCGGCACGCTCCAGTTCGGCCAGAGCGGAAAGCCATCGAGCGTCGCACCGAAATCGTCACCCGCCAGTGCGATGCGTGTGTGGGTCTCGAAGCGAAATTCGCAACGACCCATCGTCAATTCGAGCCCGGCCGCGTTGTCGTCGTTGCCGACCAGCCGGTTGGCCAGCGTCAACGCCAGCGCATCGAGCGCACCGCCCGGGCAGATGCCGAACTGCCGATGACCGTAGCGCCCCAAATCCTGCACCGACGACAGCATGCCGGGCCGCACGACGACGATCATGGTTGCACGCTTTCGGCGACGAAGCGCACGCGATCACCGGGACGCAGCAAGGTCGGCGGTTCGTTCTTCGGGTCGAACAGCTCGATCGACGTGCGGCCGATCAGCTGCCAGCCCCCGGGCGACATCAGCGGATAGATGCCGGTCTGCTCGCCACCGATGCCGACCGAGCGTGCCGGCACCGCGGTCCGCGGCTCTGCGCGACGCGGCGTTGCAAGCGCTGTCGGCAAGCCGCCCATGAAAGCGAAGCCGGGCAAAAACCCGAGGAAGTAAACGATGTAGTCGGCGGCCGCATGGCGCTGCACCACCTCGGCCGGCGTGAGGCCCGTGTGAGCTGCGACGTCGGCCAGGTCGGGGCCGTCTTCGCCGCCATAGCGCACCGGAATCTCGATCTGCCGGCCTTCGATGGCAGTGGCGGCGAGTTGCGGCCACGCTGCGAAGACCTGTATCTCGAGCTCGGAAGCCTCGATCTCGAGTGGGTCGAACAGCAGGGTCAGATTGTTCATGCCCGGCAGCACTTCATGCACACCGCGCCAGCGCGATGCTTCGCTGGCGAGCGCCCAGATTTTCTGTTGCTGTGCCAGCGTGGCCGGCGCGGGTAACTCGCAGAGCAAGGCTGCATCGCCGAGCGAGTGCAGGCGGGGCGGCTCGGCCGACATCACCATCTATTCGCGGCCCAGGCTGCGGACTTTGGCGATGAGTTCGGTCTGCACGCTGGGCGAAACGAACTTGTCGACTTCACCGCCGAGCATCGCAATCTCGCGCACGAAGGTGCTGGAGATGAACTGGTATTTGTCGCTAGGCGTGAGGAACACGGTCTCGACGTTGGGCATGAGGGAGCGGTTCATGCCTGCGAGCTGGAACTCGTAGTCGAAGTCGGTGACAGCGCGCAGGCCGCGCACCATCGCCTTGCCGCCGCGCGCCACCACGAAGTCGCGCAACAGGCCCGAAAAACTTTCCACGGTCACCTGGTCGCTGTAGGGCTCGACGGCCTGCTGCGCCATCTGGATGCGCTCTTGCAGCGAGAACAGCGCCTTTTTGTGATGGCCGGCCGCAACCGCGACGATCACCTTCGAAAAAAGCTGGGTGGCACGTCGCACCACGTCTTCGTGGCCGAGAGTGATGGGGTCGAAGGTACCGGGGTAAACCGCGATCACGTTGCTGGTCATGGGCTCCACTCCTTCGGCCTTCGCGGCCGGGTCGGCGGATTATGCAGCGCTGGCCGGGCCCTTTCGCAGCAGATGGGCGTGCACCGCCCCGGCCTTCAGGTGTCGGTAGACATGAAGGCCGAGCGGCGCCAGCTCTTCGTCGTTCCAGAGACGTGCGGCTTCGAGATAGACCGCGCCATCGTCGTGTACCGCGCGCGCCGCGGCACGCAACGCCGGCTCATACAGCGCCGGGCTTTCGAAAGGCGGGTCGAGAAACACCGCATGCATTGAATTGGCCGTCGTGCGCTCGAGTGCCGTAACGCCATTGCCGCGCTCGACGCGCACCGCCTCGGCCGCAAGCTTGGTTTTGAGCTTGAGCAACTGGTCGACGAGCGCGGATTCCTGATCGACCAGCAGCACGCTGACGGCACCGCGCGACGCCGCTTCGAGCCCAAGCGCGCCGGTGCCGGCAAACGCATCGATGCAGTGCCAGCCGGGCAGAGCGCCGCCGGTAGCGCCGGATGAAGCGCCCGCAAGGCTGGCGAGCCAGTTGAACAACGTCTCGCGAACCCGGTCGGGCGTCGGACGCAGCCCCGGTTTGTCGGCGACGGCGAGGCGCGTGCGCTTCCACTGGCCGCCGATGATGCGGACCTCATGCGGTCGTTTGTCGGCGCGGCCCGTCGGCTGAACGCGTGCTTTGGTCTTGTCTGGTTTTTTCATGGCTTGGCGCCGACGATAACCGTGACCATGCGCTCGGGCTGCAATTTGCGGGCAAACGCGGCCTTGATGTCGGCCGCAGTGATCGCGTTCATGCGCGTGGTCCAGGTGTCGAGGTAGTCGAAAGGCAGGTCGTACCAGGCAATGTTGGCGATGTTGCCGAGCAGCTTCTTGTTGCTGTCGAGAAGCAGCGGAAACCCACCGACGACGTTGTCCTTGGCAGCCTTGAGTTCGGCCTCGGTCGGGCCATCGGCAACGAACTTCGCAAGCACTTCGCGCGACACCTTCACGGCTTCGTCGGCCTGGTCGGGCCGCGTCTGGAAGCCGATGCGAAAGGCGCCGGCCTCCAGCCCCGGCGCAAAGCCGCTGTAGATGCTGTAGGTGAGTCCGCGCTTCTCGCGCACCTGCTCGGTCAGCCGCGACACGAATCCGCCGCCACCCAACACGTAGTTGCCAAGGTTCAACGCGAAGTGATCGGGATCGTTGCGCCGGTAGCCCGGTTGCCCGATGACGACCTGCGCCTGTGCAGACTCGAAAGGAATGCGTTCTACCTTCGGTGCCGTGAGCGCGACCACCTGCGCAATGACAGGCAGCGTGGCGCAATTCGCGGTTTGCGGCAGTCGCGCCAGCAACGCCGTTGCTATCGCATCGGCCTGCGCTCGCGTCACTGCGCCGACGATGCTCAGCTTGGCGCGGCACGGCAGCATCAGCTCCACGTATCGCGCGCGCATGGTCGCAACGTCGATGCGTGCCAGGGTGGCCTCATCGGTCTCCTGGCCGAGCGGATTGGACCCGTACACCGCATGCGCGAAGTTGCGTGCCGCGACGATGCCGGGCTTGGTGTTCGCCTCCTTGATGGCCGCGGTAAGGCGCTCGCGTTCTCGCTGCCAGACGTCGTCGGGGAAGGCGGGCTCGCCGATGACGCGTGCCGCCAGCGCAACGGCCTTGTCGAGCAACTTGGGATCGGAGAGGCTGCGCAGCGTGAAGCTAGTGCGCTCGGTGCCGGCACCGACGTTGAACTCGGCGCCCAGATCGGCCCAGGCTTCGCCCAGCGCGTTCTGGTCCATGGCAGGTGCACCGTCCACGGCACGAATGCCCTTTTCGACCATGTCTGCAGTGACGCCGGCCAGGCCCGCTTGCGCATCCGGGTCGCGGCGGCTGCCTGCATCGAAGTCGAGCTGCACATCGACGATGGGCAAGGTGCTGACGGCGCCGAGGTACACCTTGGCGCCGTTCGGCAGAGTCCAGTGCTGGATCGGAATGGCGGCCTGTGCACCCGAAACGGTAAGCGTCGCAGCGGCGGTCAACGCGGTCATGGCGGCCACGGCCGCGATCTTCTTGAAGGTCAACATGGGTTGCATTTCTTTCAGCGCAGTTCGCCCGCAGGCACGGCGGGCGCACGCGGGCGCCGGTTCTTGTCGACCGGCAGCGGCCGCAAAGTGGCGACAGTAAGTTGATCGTCACCGAAGTACTTGGCAGCGACCGCCTGCACCTGCGCCGGCGTGACGGCCTGCAGCCGCGCGATGATCTTTTCGCTGGCATCGAGCGGCAGTCCCTCGACCCAGTTGCTGCCCAGCTCACGCGCTTGCGCCATCACCGAATCGAGCTTGTAGGTTTCGCTGGCGACCCATTGCGTCTTGACGCGCGCCAGCTCGGCGGCGCCGACGCCATCGCGTGCCACGCGCGCTATTTCGGCGCGCAGTGCAGCCTCGACCTGCTCGGGTGTCTTGCCGGCAGCCGGAACACCGTCGAGCATGAAGACCTGCGGACCGCGACCGACAAAGCCGGCCGATGCGCCGGCCGAGTCCGCTACGCGGTCGGGGCCTTGCGTGAGCGCGCGGTCGAGACGCGAGCCGGAGTAGCCGTCGAGCACGGCCGACAGCACGACCAGCGCCCACACGTCGCTTTCGGCGTCCAGGCTGGTGATTTGTGGCGAACGAAACGCGAGCGACACGTACGACTGCTCGGCGGGTGCCTTGAACTCGACGCGGCGAACGCCCTTCTGTTCCGGCTCGGTGCGCGGCTTGCGCACCGGCAACGCACGCGCCGGGATGCTGCCGTAGTATTTTTCGGCCAGTGCACGCACGCGCGCCACGTCGACGTCACCGGCGATCACGATGGCCGCGTTGGCGGGTACATACCAGCGCTGGTGAAAGGCGCGCACATCGTCGGGCGTCATCGCTTCGAGATCGCTCATCCAGCCGACGATCGGGCGGTGGTACGGCGAAGCGGTCCAGATGGCGGCGTTCTGCTGTTCGCCGAGCAAGGCCCGTGGCTGGTCGTCGGTGCGAAGCCGTCGCTCCTCTTTCACTACTTCGATCTCGCGCTTGAACTCGTCGTCGACCCACTGGCTGTTGGCGAAGCGATCGGACTCGATCTTCATCACGTCTTCGAGCTTGCCTTCAGGGATCTGCTGGTAGTAGCCGGTGTAATCGCGCGTAGTGAAGGCGTTTTCGCGGCCACCGAGGGCTGCCACGCGGCGCGAAAATTCGCCGGGCTTGAGTGTCTTGGTGCCCTTGAACATCATGTGTTCGAGCGCATGGGCCACGCCCGAAGTGCCGTCGACTTCGTCGATCGACCCGACCCGCACCCAGACCATCTGTACCGCCGTCGGCGCGCGCCGGTCGGGCTGCACGATCAGCGTCATGCCGTTGGAGAGGGTGAATTGCTGAGGCTGCGTCGACGTTGATGCGGGGGTGGGGGTGGCAGTCGCGGTGGCAACAGAGGGTGAGGGCTGGGTTTGAGCCTGTGCAGGTACCGTCCACAGCGCCATGAGCGCCATCGTCAGCACCGCACCGGACGCAGCACGGCGTGGCGAGGGGTGTTTCATAGAATGGGTCCGATTGTAAAAACCTCCCGAATGTTCAGTTTCTTCAAGAAAAAGCCTGCGGTCGAAAGTCCTGCGGCACCCATTGCCCCTCCCCCGCTGGAAAAGCCTGCCGAATTGCCTGCTCAAGCAGCGCCGGCGCGCTCGGTTTTTGCACCCTCGACATGGTTCAAGGGCGAGACGGCGGTAGAAGTTCCGGTGGCGCCGCCGCCGGTTGCCGTGCCCGCGCCGCCATCGGTGGTTGCGCCTGCGCCTCAGCCGGTGGTAGCGCCAACGCCCGTCTCCGCTTTAGCGGCAACGGTAGCGCCCCCCCCCGCTGCCGCCTCCCGCGCCGGATGGATGGACAAGCTCAAGTCCGGCCTCCGCAAGACGGGCACCAGCATTGCCGCGACCTTCGTCAATGCGCAGATCGACGACGCCTTGTACGAGGAACTGGAGTCGGCACTTTTGATGGCCGACACCGGCGTCAAAGCCACCGAATATCTTCTGGAAGACTTGCGCCGCCGGGTGAGAAGCACCATGCCAAGCAATGCAGCGCAAGTGAAAGTGCTGCTGGCCGACGCTATCGCCGACCTGCTGAAGCCACTCGAAAAGCCGATGGTCATCGGGCAGCACACACCCACGGTGATCATGGTGGCGGGCGTCAATGGCGCCGGCAAGACGACGTCGATCGGCAAGCTGACCAAGCACCTTGCCAACGAAGGCGCGTCCGTCTTGCTGGCTGCGGCGGATACCTTTCGGGCCGCGGCGCGCGAACAATTGCTGGTATGGGCCGATCGCAACACGGTGGAGATCGTCAGCAACGCGGGCGGCGATCCGTCCGCCGTGAGCTTCGATGCCGTCAAGGCGGGTAAGGCGCGGGGCAAGGACGTGGTGCTGGTCGATACCGCAGGCCGGTTGCCCACCCAACTGCACCTGATGGACGAGTTAAAAAAGATCAAACGCGTCGTGAGCAAGGCCGATGCGACGGCACCGCACGAGGTCTTGCTGGTGATCGACGGCAACACCGGCCAGAACGCACTGGCGCAGGTCAGGGCTTTCGACGAAATACTCGGTTTGACGGGCTTGATCGTGACCAAGCTCGACGGCACGGCCAAGGGCGGCGTACTGTGCGCCATCGCGCGGGAACGGCCGATTCCGGTCTATTTCATCGGTGTCGGCGAAAAGCTGGAAGACTTGGAAACGTTCGACGCCCGCGAATTCGCTCAGGCTTTGCTCGGTTAGCAGCCGCTGAGTCAACTGTCTCAGTAGGTAGTGAGCGACAAGGCCTGGCCAGTGAAGGCGGTCACGTCGCGTTCGAGAAATCGCAGTTCGTAGTCGCCGATGCGGATCACATCCTGATGGCGTAACTTTTGGCGCTGCACCTTGAGCCCGTTGACGAACGTGCCATTGCTGCTTTCCAGGTCGCGGACAGAGAAAACTCCGTGATCGGAAGACAGCAGCGCATGCGCACGGCTGACCTGCGTGCCATGCAGCACGATATCGCTTTGGTCCGACCGGCCGACCGTGATCTGCGGCGATTCCAGCTCGATTTGTTTCGCACGTCCGTCGCTCGTGATCAGGATCACCTTGGCCATCGTTTCGCCCTCGTTGGTTGTTGAGCATGCTCAGCGCGTTGGCTGGCAGGGCTAATGTGACGCTGCCGACCTTAGTACAAAAGTGCAAATTCGACGAGGACGGCGTTTTTACCGAACGCTGCTCAACCATTCGACTCGAACGTGAAATAAATCGGTTGTCGGTTCGATTGAACGGCGGGAGCCCCAAAAGCTGATGGACAAGGAATGCGTCCGTGCCCTGGCCCACGGCCAAGACGGCCTGTTACCCGACAGCCAGACGCCACAAGCGAGGTAGAAACTAGTGGGAACCCTTACGTTAGCACTCGCTCTAACCGAGTGCTAATATGGTTTTTACGAAGGAGTTTCCCCAAATGACAACACTGTCTGGAGCCTCTGCAGCAAACCAGCTCGCCGTCGCCAACCCATGGTCGATGGTGCCCCCGCTGGGTAACCTGGACGCCTACATTTCTACAGCCAACCGGCTGCCGCTGCTCACACTCGAGGAAGAGCAGGGATTCGCGCGCAAGCTGCGCGACAACAACGACCTCGAGGCGGCCGGTGCCTTGATTCTTTCGCATCTGCGCTTGGTCGTGTCCATTTCCCGCCAATACCTCGGCTACGGTTTGCCTCACGGCGACCTGATACAGGAAGGGAACGTCGGCTTGATGAAAGCGGTGAAGCGCTTCGACCCTGACCAAGGTGTGCGGCTGGTGAGCTATGCCATGCACTGGATCAAGGCCGAGATTCACGAGTACATACTGAAGAACTGGCGCATGGTCAAGGTCGCGACGACCAAGGCCCAGCGAAAGCTGTTCTTCAACTTGCGCTCGATGAAGCAGGCCTACAAGGCCAAGGATGCAGCCGCCAATGGCGACACCCATCGCGCGACGCTGACCGAAAGTCAGGTCACGCAAATGGCCGAGAAGCTGAACGTCAAGCGCGAAGAAGTGCTCGAGATGGAAATGCGTCTATCGGGCGGCGACGTGTTGCTCGACCCGAGTCCGTCGGACGACGGCGAAGACCAGTTCGGCCCGATCGCCTATTTGGCCGACGCGACGCAGGAACCGACGGCGCAGCTCGAATCGCGGGCTCGCGACCGGCTGTCGAGCGACGGCATCTCGACCGCGCTCGAAGCGCTGGACGAACGCAGCCGACGTATCGTCGAGGAGCGCTGGCTCAAGGTCAACGACGACGGTTCTGGCGGCATGACGCTGCATGACTTGGCTGCGGTGTACGGTGTCAGCGCCGAGCGGATTCGCCAGATCGAAGTGGCGGCGATGAAAAAGATGAAGAAGTCGTTGGTGGCTTACGCCTGATCTTCTTGCCCTCGCAAAGCAAAAAGCCCGACGGTGTCGGGCTTTTTTTTGGCTTTCAATCTGGGCGGGGGCCATGCGGGAGCCCCGACAGGCTCAAGACGATTTCAGCAAAGCCTTCACGTCGGCCACCATTGCCGGAACGCCCGAGCCGTAGCGCGCATAGAGGCGCAGCCGGCCCTGTGGGTCGTACAGGTAGCTCGCAGCCGAATGGTCCATCGAATAGCTGGTCGGCGTGGATCCGTCGACCTTCTTGTAATAAGCCTTGAAGTCTTTTGCCGTCACGGCGAGCTGCTCGGGAGTAGGAATCAGCGCGATGAAGCTTGGATCGAACGCGCCCATGTACGCCTTCATGACGGTCGGCGTGTCACGCGCCGGATCGACCGTGATGAAGAGCACTTGCAACTTGTCGGCATCGGCACCGAGCGCTTGCTTCACCTGCGCCATCTCGGTCATGGTCGTCGGGCAGACGTCGGGGCACTGCGCATAGCCAAAGAACAGCACGACAACCTTGCCCTTGAAGTCGGCCAGCGTGCGCACCTTGCCATCCGCGTCGGTCAGCGAAAAGTCCTTGGCGTAGTCAGCGCCGGTCATGTCGACCGCATTGAACGTCTGCTTGGCTTCCTCGGTGCAACCTGAAATGCCAACGCCTGCAGCCATGGTCACACCGGTCCACGCCGCGACCAGTGCGATCGCTTTGAGCGCGTTGCGCTTGTTCATGAAAAGGGTCCGTTTAAATCAGGTAGTGATCGACCAGCAGCGCCGCAAACAGCACGCTCAAGTGGATCAACGAAAAGCGGAATGTCTTGCGCGCCAACGCATCGGAATAGTTGCGCCACAGCGCGAAGGCATAGCCAGTGAAACCGATGCTGACCGCAATGGCCACCGCAAGATAAAGCCAGCCGCTCATGCCGTAGATGAACGGCATGAGACAGGCGGCGAACAACACGCAGGTATAGAGCAGGACCTGCAGCCGCGTGAACTCGTTGCCGTGCGTCACGGGCAGCATCGGCAGACCGGCCTTGCGATAGTCCTCGACGCGATAGAGCGCGAGCGCCCAGAAGTGCGGCGGCGTCCACAAGAAAATGATCAGAAAAAGAATGAGCGCATCGGCGCTGACTTCGCCGGTCATCGCAGCCCAGCCCAGCACCGGTGGCATCGCGCCCGAGGCACCACCGATCACGATGTTTTGAGGCGTCAGCGGTTTCAGGATGAGCGTGTAGATCACCGCATAGCCGACGAAGGTGGCGAAGGTCAGCCACATGGTCAGCGGATTGATGGCAAACCACAGCACTGCAGAGCCCGCTGCACACAACACCGCCGAAAAGATCAGCGCCTGCCGGTCGCTGAGCTGACCGCGCGCCGTCGGACGCCATGCGGTGCGTTTCATCTTGGCATCGATGCCCTTTTCAACCAGACAGTTGAAGGCCGCGGCCGCGCCGGCCACCAGCCAGATGCCGGCACAGGCCAGCACGCCGCGCTGCAGATCGTCCCAGCCCGGCACACCGGGAACCGCCAGCACCATGCCGATCAGCGCGCAGAAAACGATGAGCTGCACCACCCGCGGCTTGGTCAGCGCGTAAAACTGGCGGAACACGTTGGCAGTGCTGGTCTGCTCCAGGGGCAATGGAGTGCTCATGCAGCCTCCCAGTCGGGGCCGTTGCTCGATACGCGCGTCTGAGGGTGCAGGTCCGCATCGGAAGGCGCAGGCGCGGCAGCCGTTTCGGGCTTGCTTTCACACAATGTCCATGTCAGGACGACCGCCAGCGCGGCCGCACCGCCGGTGTGCAGCACGGCGGCTGCCAATGGCCAGCCCAGCAGCACATTGCCAAGCCCGGTCGCCAACTGCAGCAGCGCGAGCCCCGCCAGCCAACGGCCTTGTGGCCGTAGCGGGGGGATACGATTCAGGCGCCACGCCAGAATGCCGATCGCGCCGAAGACCACGTAAGCCATCAGGCGGTGCACGTAGTGAATGGCCGTGAGCGCGGCGAATTCGATCGGTACCCCGTCCGATGTCATGCCGAGGTGACGCCAGATTTCAAAGCCCTGCACAAAATTCATCGCGGGCCACCAACTGTCTTGGCAGGTAGGGAACTGCAGACAGGCGACCACTGCGTAGTTGGTGCTGACCCAGCCGCCGAGCGCAATCTGCAGCACCAGCAGGGCGGTCGTCGCAATCAACCCGATGCGGAGCGCTCGACCAAGGGCTGTCGGCGTGCGCCCGGAAGCTATTTGCTGGTAGTGCACAGCCTGCACGCACAACATGGCAAGCAACCCGATGGCCCCGAGCAAATGCAGTGTGACGATGGCCGGGTAGAGCTTCCAGGTCACCGTCAGGGCCCCGAACGCGCCCTGCATGCAGACCCACACCACTGTGACCGCCGGCCAGACGGTGCTGAGCGGAGCAGTTTCGTGCAACGGCATCGTGGCCTCCGATGCCCGCGTGACACGCAGCGAAAGACGCTGGCGCCTGCGCGCCACCAATGTCGCCAAGGCCAAAGCGACGATCAGCGCTCCCACGCCTGTGGCACCGTAGCGATGAATCATCTCGACCCACGCCTTGCCGTGCGTGACCGGTCCGGTGGGTTGCGCAGCCTGCGCTGCTGCGATGTCATGTCGCGCACCGACCGGGCTGGCGTTGCCGTAGCAACCGGGCCAGTCGGGGCACCCCAGGCCGGAATCGGTCAATCGGGTGAACGCGCCGAACAGCGTCAGATCGAAGGTGAGAAACAGCGTGAGGACGGTGAGCGCGTGCAACCGCCGCGCTGCGCCCGCGCCGGCGTTGCGACGCCAAATCCACAGCAAAGGACCCAACGCAAGCAGCGCGCCGGCCACTATCAGCCAGACGATCGGTGTGAGGTCGTAGAGCGCTTGGGTGTTCATGGCATCGACGTCATCACGTCAGCGGTTGGGTTCATCCCAGGAAGCAGAGGCGCGAAGCAACCGATCGAGATCGCGCTTGGCACGCGTGGCGCCTTGCGTGTCCATGCTCGCCGGAAAACGCATCATCCAGTTGCCCATCGGATCGACTACGTAAAGATGCTCGCTCAAGCCATGCCCGGCACCCGGTACCAGCCATTGCGCCAGCTCGGCGGCGGGCAAGCGAAGAACCGTCGCGCCGCGGAGTCCATTGTCGAGACGCTCTGGAATCGGCGCCGTATCGCTCACGAGCCAAACCCGGTCGAGGCGGTCTTTTTCGCGACCGAGGCCTTCGCGCATCTGGCGTTGCAAGTAGAGCTGCTGCTCGCACAAAGAATTGCACGCTGCATCGGCCACGGCAACGAGCAACCACTGCCCCTTGAGAGTCTGTAGGTCGACGCGCGCACCGTCACGCCCGGTTGCGCTGAATGCCGGCAGCGGCTGCTGCGGATCGATCAGTTCTCCGTAAACGCTGCGGCCTTCCGGCCGGACCACGTAGTAAGTGAAGTAAGACGCGACGATCGGTGCGGCACAGCACAGCATGACTGCGATCATCTTCCAGCGCCCCTTGACCGTGCGGCGCGCGCCGTCGCCTTCCGGCTGCTGCGGCGAAGGCATCGAATGCACGGTGAGCGACAACGGTTCGTCAGCCATTCTGTGCACGACTGATTTTGCGCCAGGGGGCGATGAGTTGAAGCCAGACATAGAGAAGTGCGACAAGGGCCGAAAGGGCGAACCACTGAAATGCGTAGCCGTAGTGCCGTTCGATTCCCAGCGCCGGCGCCGGCCAATCGCGTTGCAATCCTTCGGAAGCCGACCCGGACTGCTGCAGCGAGAGATCGGTGCGGAGCGGCAACCCGGTTTCGACACGAAACGCTTCGAGATCCAGATTCTGCCGGATCGCATAAGACCCTTCGGGCGCCGCCATGGCAGCGGCGGCAACCGATGGAGAAGCGACAGCCGATGCGGTGCCGGAAGCGGTTGAACTGGCCGCAGCAGACGAAGCGGCCGCATCAGGTGACGCCACAACAGCGCTCTTGCCAAGTTCCATTAAATGCGACGGCGGCGGCGCGATGCGCCCGACCACCTCCACCAGGCCAACGGGCGTTTGCACTGGCTGCAGTTGCGTACGGTTCTGGAAGTTGCGCTGGATCCAGCCGCGTTGCACCATGACTGTCTGATTGCTGCCCTCCAATGCAAAGGGTGTCAGCACATAGAAGCCAGGCACGCCGTGCATCTGCCGGTTGTCGAGATAGACGGTTTGGGCTCCGAGCCACAGGCCGCGCAACCGCACGGGCCGCAGCATCGCGTCAGAACCCTTGTCGGTCGACAGAAACGTCTGTTGATCGAGCTCTGGGCGCCGGCTCTGCGCCTCGCTTTCGGCCTGCATCGCTTCTTTTTGCGCTGCGCGCGACAGTTGCCAGTGCCCGAGCGACGCCGTTGCGGCAATGGTCAGCATGGCTGCGATGGCGATGACCCAGAAACGGCCTCTCCGTGCGCCTTTCCACTCCTCGCTGGAGCGGGTGGGGGCGGCGCGACCCGTGGTCTGCCCGCGCGTATCGGCATCGTGGTCTGGGTCGCCGTTCAGCACGGGAGAAGGCCTGGTCGGCCGATAATGTGAGTCATGAAATATGTCATCGCCTTGGCGTTCGTGGGCATCTTGGCGAGCTTGGGATTTGCGCTGTTCTTCATGCTGAAGGACGGTCGCGACGGCAGAGCCAAGGGGGGCGGCATGGCGCGCGCTCTGACTGTTCGGATCGGCCTTTCGGTGGTTTTGTTCCTGTGCATTCTGATTGCCTGGAAACTTGGGTACATCCAGCCAGGGGGACTGCCGGTCGGCAAGTAGGTCTTGCCGGCGAGCATCGCCGCTGTCGACACACCACGCCCATGAAAAAAGCGCCTTGCGGCGCTTTTTTTGCTGTGCCGTCGTTACGCGTCAAAGCCAGTAGACCAACGTGTAGAGGCCCAGCCAGACAACGTCCACGAAATGCCAGTACCAGGCGGCACCCTCGAAGCCGAAATGGCGCTCTGGCGTGAAATGCCCTGAGCGAAGTCGCAGCGTGATGAACAGCAGCATCAACATGCCGATGAAAACATGCAGCCCGTGAAAACCGGTCAACATGAAGAAAGTCGAGCCGTAGGCACCGGAACTCAGCTTGAGGTTCAGCTCGGTATACAGGTGGTGGTATTCGTAGCCTTGCACGCCCAGGAACAGCACCCCGAGCAGCACCGTTACCCACATGAAGCGGATGCATTGGGCGCGATGACCGGCGCGCAACGCATGGTGGGCGATGGTGAGGGTCACGCCGGAAGTCAGCAGCAGCGCGGTGTTGATCGTGGGCAGCCAGAACGGCCCGACAGTTTGAAAAGGTTCGACGAGATCGGCAGGAGCGCCGGTTGCGCCCGCAGCCATGCTGGGCCACACCGCTTTGAAGTCAGGCCACAGCAGCGCATTGTCCAAGCTGCCCAGCGCCGGAAGCGCGTGCGTGCGCGCCCACCACAGCGCCGTAAAGAAAGCGCCGAAGAACATCACTTCCGAAAAAATGAACCAGCTCATGCTCCAGCGAAAGGACAAGTCAACCTTGTGGCCGTACTGGCCGCTTTCGCTCTCCGCGATGGATTCGCGAAACCAGACGAACAGCGTGGCCAGCCAGATCACCATGCCCATGGAGAGGACGTAAGCGCCCCACTCATGGCTGTTGATCCATTGCGTCGCTCCGAAGATCACGAACAGCAGGCCGAGTGAGGCCATGACCGGATAGCCCGAAGGCCCGGGCACGAAATAGTAGGGCGTGGTGCCGTGCGTGGTTGAGCTCATATCAGGTCCTGGCTTTTTCTCTCGATTCAAATTCTTATGAAAGTGGCGCCTCAGGGCGCGACCACGAAGCGCACCACCATGATCAGGCCGCCGACAAAAACGATCACGCCCGCAAAGGCCACGACGATGATGTGCAGGGGGTTCAGCTTGGCTAAATCTTCCTGGTAGGCACTGTTTTTCCGAACGCCGAAAAACGACCAGCCCACCGCCTTGATGGTGCCCAGGAGTGAACCTTTACGCGGCTGCGGCGGTGCTTTCACGAATTGGGGCCCAGCGGAACGGGGGCCGTAGCCACCGGTGCAGGTGGTGTCTTGCCACCCACTTCGAAGAAGGTATAGGACAACGTGATCGTCTTCACGTCCTTCGAGATCTTCGGATCGATCACGAAAGCGACCGGCCATTGCTTTTTTTCGCCCGGCTCCAACGTGTACTGATTGAAGCAAAAGCATTCGAGCTTGTTGAAATACTGGGCCGCTTGCTGTGGCGCATAGCTTGGAATAGCCTGCGCAGCCATACGCCTGTTTTGCGAATTCTGGAACTCGTACATCACCGTGTTCAGTTCACCCGGATGGACCACCAGTGAATTGAGTGCGGGTTTGAATTCCCACAGTCCTCGCGCGTTGGCGTCGAACTCGACCGTGATGGTGCGGCTTTTGTCGACCTGCGTATTGTTGGGCAACCGTACGTCGGCGCCTCCAGTGGCGCCACCGGGAACCCTGAGTTCGGCGACTGCCAGCACGTTGATTCCCGTGACCTCACAGATCGTTCGGTACAAAGGCACCAGTGCATAGCCGAACGCGAACATGCCAACTGCGATCACGGCCAGCTTGCCGACCATACGTGCATTTTCGCGGCGGGTTCGAAGCGGCAAGCCCATACGTCCTTCAGCGGCTGAACCACACCATGCGAACGATGAAACCCACGAAGAACAGCACCGCGATGGAGGCCAGGGTCAGGCCCATCCTGCGGTTGTTCTTCTTTTGTTCAGGCGTCATGGTGCGGACAGATCAGGCCAAGATGCGCGTGGCGGTCGGATCAAGCCGCGGAGGCGTTTCGAAGGTATGGAATGGCGCGGGAGAAGGCACTTCCCACTCGAGTCCTTCAGCGCCTTCCCACGGTTTTTGCGTGGCCTTCTCGCCTTTGCCGCGCATGACGGGCAGCACGACGAAGAAGAAGAAGTAGACCTGCGCAAAACCGAAGAAGAATGCACCGACCGACGCCACAGCATTGAAATCAGCGAATTGCATGGGGTAGTCGGCATAGCGTCGGGGCATGCCCGCGAGACCCAGAAAATGCATCGGGAAGAAGGTAACGTTGAACGAGATCAGCGACCACCAGAAGTGGATCTTGCCGCGTGTCTCGCTGTACATCACGCCCGTCCATTTCGGGCTCCAGTAATAGAAGCCGGCGAACATGGCGTACAAGGAGCCGGCCACGAGAACGTAGTGGAAATGCGCAACGACGTAGTACGTATCGTGAAGCTGGATGTCGATGGGGGCGACCGCGAGGATCAACCCACTGAAACCGCCCATGGTGAAGACGAAGATGAAGCCGACCGCGAACAACATCGGTGTCTCGAAGCTCATCGAGCCCTGCCACATGGTCGCTATCCAGTTGAACACCTTGACCGCTGTCGGCACCGCGATCAGCATCGTCGCGTACATGAAGAACAACTGCCCTGTCAACGGCATGCCGGAAGTGAACATGTGGTGCGCCCACACGATAAACGACAGGATAGCGATCGACGAGGTCGCGTACACCATCGAGGCGTAACCGAAGAGCCGCTTGCGGGCAAAAGCCGGCACGATCTGGCTGACGATGCCGAAGGCCGGCAAGATCATGATGTAGACCTCGGGGTGACCGAAGAACCAGAAGATGTGCTGGTACATCACCGGATCACCACCGCCAGCGGGGTTGAAGAAGCTTGTCCCGAAGTGCCGATCGGTCAACGTCATGGTGATCGCGCCGGCCAGCACAGGCATTACGGCGATCAGGAGGTAGGCCGTAATGAGCCACGTCCAGCAGAACATCGGCATCTTCATCAGCGTCATCCCGGGGGCGCGCATGTTGAGAATCGTCACGATGATGTTGATCGATCCCATGATCGAAGAGGCGCCCATGATGTGCATCGCGAAGATGCCGGCATCCATCGATGGGCCCATCTGCAACGTCAGTGGCGCGTACAGAGTCCAACCGGTCGACGGCGCTCCACCCGGCATGAAAAAGGAACTGACCAGCATGAGCGAGGCAGGAATCAGCAGCCAGAAGCTGAAATTGTTCATGCGCGCGAAGGCCATGTCCGAAGCGCCGATCTGCAGTGGCACCATCCAGTTGGCGAACCCCACGAACGCCGGCATGATCGCGCCGAAAACCATGATCAGACCGTGCATGGTCGTGAACTGATTGAACAATTCCGGATTGAGGAACTGCAGGCCAGGCTGAAACAGCTCAGCGCGGATCAGCAGCGCGAGCACGCCGCCGATCATGAACATTGTCAGGCTGAACAACAGGTACAGCGTGCCGATGTCCTTGTGGTTGGTGGCAAACACCCAGCGGCGCCAGCCGACCGGCGCTCCGTGGTGTTCGTCGTGCCCATGGTCGTCGTGGCCGGCCGCGTGGCCGTGGGGATCGAGGACTGCGCTCATGAAATCTTCCTTGGCAATTCGGGGATCGGCCGGCTTACTTGCCGCGCTGCGCCAGCACTTCGGCCGGCTGGACCAACTGCCCTGTCTTGTTCGACCAGGTGTTCTTGGTGTATGTAATGACGGAGGCGATGTCGGTGTCGCTCAGCTTGGCCCATGACGGCATCGCGCCGTTGTTCTGACCCTTCAGCAACACTTGAATCTGAATCGCGTGATCAGGATTCAGCACCTTTTCGTCGCCGTCGAGCGCCTTGATCGGGCCGGCGCCTTTGCCATTGGCCTGATGGCAAGCAGCACAGTTGCCCGCGTAAACCTTTTCGCCGCGCGCCAGCATGTCGGGCAAGGTCCAGACCTTGGTCGGATCGTCCAGCTTGGCCGCCGCTTCTTTCTTCTTGCCGGCGACCCAGGTCGTGTAATCGGCTGCCGAGACCACCCTGACATGAATGGGCATGTACGAGTGCTCTTTGCCACAGAGCTTGGCACACTGTCCGTAGTAGTCGCCCACCTCTTGCGCACGGAACCACGTATCCCGCACGAAGCCGGGAATTGCGTCCTGCTGGATGCCGAGCGACTGCACTGCGAACGCATGGATCACGTCCTCCGCCGTCGTGATGATCCGGACCTTCTTGTCGACCGGAACGACCAGCGGGTTGTCTACTTTCAACAGATAGTCGGCCGGCGGCGCTTCCCCGTTCGGGCCCTTGGCGCCGTTGTTGGACATGGCACGGTGCGAACTGTCGAGCGTCGAAATGAAGGCGAGACCTTCGCCCTCACCCTTGATGTAGTCGTAGCCCCACTTCCACTGGTAGCCGGTCGTCTTGATCGTTAGATCGGCGTTGGTCGTGTCTTTCTGGGCGACAAGCACTTTGGTGGCGGGCAGTGCCATCAGGATCACGATGAGGAAAGGAACGATAGTCCAGATGACTTCGACCACCACCGACTCATGAAAGTTGGCCGCCTTGTGTCCAGCCGCTTTCCGGTGCTTCCAGATCGAATAGAACATGATCGCGAAAACAGCCACGAAGATGACGGTGCACAGCACCATCATTGCGTTGTGCAGAAAGTACTGTTCCTGGGCGATCTTGGTCACACCGACCGGCAAATTGAGCTGGCGCACGGAAGGGCCGCCAGCCAGATCGCTGACTGCATGTGCCGCGCCGCTGAACGCCGCGCCGGCCGCCAGCAGCAGATTCGCCGGCTTGTACTTTTTGCGCCAATTGCTCTTCATCGTGTTCACTTCTTGAAAACCAGTTAACCCTGTGACCGCATGTCGATGCCCGCTTGCGCACGCCTGCCTATTCAGGCGCTGCGCAATGCCATGCGAATCTCGCGCGCCAGCGCCGCGCGCAGCTCGGGGCGCACATAGCGCCCCACCCTGACCGAACGACCTTGTCCTGACACTTCGATCAGCGAGCGGTCGCCCGCCTGCGGCTCGATCCGAACTTGATGCGGCAAAAATTCTGCCCGCTCATAGTGGCCGCCGTTCTCCAGTTCGACCACCAGCCGGCCACCTTGCAAAGCAATCTTTTCCCCGTCGGTCGCATGCCGCGCATACAGCATGAAAGCGACGCCCACCGCTGTCAGTTCGAGCCACGCGAACGGCAACACCAGAGGCGCGCCGTTCACCCAAAACACCGTGCCGATGCCGAGCGAAATTACGCACAGCGACGCGTAGAGCCAGCCGAGCTGGCTCGGCGTGACCGAGCAATTGCGCTTCAAAAACCAGTGGATGCTCTGGCCTGAAACAGTGGCAAATCGAAACACGGAATTCGTCAAGGGGCGAGTTCGGCAAATCGGTGCGCCGCGACTGTCAGACCGATGTCCGATTAGCCTCGATCACGGGCCAATTCCCGCGAGTTCACGCATCGGCGGATTGTAGCGGGTGGTTTGTGCGCGAATCCCATCAGCCCGGCCGTCCGCGCTGCAGCATGGTGCGCATCTCGCGCAACGAAACCGCGCTTTCGGACGAAAGAGAAACGCGTGGAGCCGGCTTGAATGCATGGCCGTAGATGATCTCGAAGGTCAGCGTAATGCGCCCTTCGTTTTCGGCGATGCCATGCAATTCGCTTAAAGCATCGCCCAGCCGCCTGCGCCAGCCTTTGCCGCGCAATTGTGCAAACCGCGCAGGATGCAGGTTGCGCCCGAGCGTGCGAAGTTCGGCCAGCGCCGCCTCCGGTGTGGCCCAGGTCAGCACGATGCGCTCCATGTCCATGACAGGCTCGGCAAATCCAGCGCCGACCAGCATGTCACCCCAGTCGTGCATGTCGGTGAACTCATGGCCGGCTGGCGGCCAGCCATGGCGTGCATAGAGGGCACGAAGCTCATGCACCGTGTCGGGGCCGAAACACGAAAACATGAGGAAGCCGTTGGTGGCGACCGAACGATGCCATTCGCCGATGAGCGCTTGCGGATCGGCCGCCATATGCAGCGCCATGTTGGCCCATAGCAAATCGACGCCAGTCTCAGGCACGCTATCGAATCGCGCGGCACCGCCCTGCCAGCGGCGCGCGTTCCACCAGGGGACCGACACGGCCGCGGCGGTTCGCTCGACCAGCCCGCGCTCCTGCTCCACGACATAGGAAGCCGCCTTGGGATAGCGCTTCGACACCAGTGCGTGCGCCTCGAGCCCACCGTGCAGGGGCGACCAGTCGGCCCACGTCGCGGGCTGCGCCTTGATCCACTGCAATCGGTCCTCCATGCGTCGGCCGATTTCTTCATGCAGCCAGGGCGATCCTTCTGCGGGAACCCAGCGCAACCAGCGTGCTGCCGCCGCGGGGTCGATGGTCGGCGGGCGGCGGTCGGGAGCGGTGGACATGGGCAGGCCAGTATATTGAGCGATGTCCGGCCCTTGGCTCACAGGCCTTTTGCGGCCGATCTCTTCATTGCGTCCTGCCTGGCTCGCGCACCTGCCGAGCCAGTGCGCGGTGTGCCGCGCGTGGCCGTCGCGTCGCATGTGCGATGACTGCGTGATGCGCTTCGCGCCGCCGACGCTGCGTTGCCGGACCTGTGCGTCGCCGCTGCCCGATGGCCTTTCGCAGTGCGGCGACTGCGTGAAGCAGGCCCCGCCGCTCGATGCTTGCATGGCCGCCTGCGCCTACGTCTGGCCCTGGCCGGAATGCATCGCGCAGTTCAAGTTCAGAGGAGACGCCGGCTGGGCTGCTCCGCTCGCGACCTTGATGCGCAGCACACCTTGGGTCGAGCCGGCGCTCGATGCGTGCGACCTGGTGCTGCCGATGCCGCTGTCGCGCGAACGGCTGCGCGAGCGCGGTTTCAATCAGGCGTACGAACTGGCCTGTCGCCTGGCGCCCAAAAGAAAATGCGACGCGACCTTGCTGCTACGCACGCGTGAAACGACGGCGCAGAGCGGACTGACGCGCGCCGAGCGGCTGCGCAACCTTCAAGGCGCTTTCGCGTTGGAGCCCCTGCGCGCGACGGCGGTGCAAGGCAAGCGCATCGTGCTAGTCGACGATGTGATGACCAGTGGCGCATCGATGTTCTCGGCGGCGCAGGTTCTGCGAACGGCCGGCGCGGTGCACATCACGGCCGTCGTGCTGGCGCGCACCGATCCGCCCAGCTGATCGGCAGACCTTCGGGTGTCGCGCCCGTTGCGACAATGCGTGGATGTTTCATATCGTCCTGGTCGAGCCCGAGATTCCGCCCAACACCGGCAATGTGATTCGCCTTGCCGCCAACACCGGCTGCATGCTGCATCTGGTCGAGCCGCTGGGGTTTTCCATGGATGACCGGCTGCTGCGCCGTGCCGGACTGGACTATCACGAATACGCCGAAGTGCGCTGCTACGCCGGCTGGCAGCAATTGCTCGACAGCGAATCACCACCGCCCGATCGCATGTTCGCGCTCACGACGCGCGGCAGCCGTCCGGTCCATGAGGTGGCATTTGCAGACGGCGACTGGCTGGTGTTCGGTTCGGAGAGCAAGGGACTCGACCCCGGATTGCGCGAGTCATTCCCCCAAGCGCAGCGACTGCGGCTGCCGATGCGAGAAGGCCAGCGCAGCCTGAACTTATCGAATGCGGTGGCAGTGACCGTGTTCGAAGCCTGGCGACAGATCGGATTCAGATAGCCCGATCGGCGCTGCATTACTTGTAGCGACGTACCACCGACTCGGCCACGCACGCCGGCTTGGGCGAGCCTTCCAGCTCGATCGTCGTTTCCCAGGTCATCTGCAGACCATCGTTGGCAATCGACTCCGATGTCAGAAGCTTCATGCGCCCGCGCAGCCGACCGCCGACAGGCACAGGCGCCATGAAGCGGACGCGATTCAAACCGTAGTTCACGCCCATCCGCGACTCGGTCACTTCGAAAGCCGCTTCGTAGAACTTCGGCAACATCGACAGCGTGAGAAAGCCGTGCGCGATCGGCCCGCCGAAAGGTCCAGCCTTGGCGCGCTCAACATCGACGTGAATCCACTGGTGGTCTCCCGTCGCGTCAGCGAACTGATTCACCTGCTCCTGCGTCACGGTGATCCAGTCGCTCACCGCGACCTCCTGGCCAACGCAGGCGGCAAGATCCTGAAGGGTCTGGAATGTTTTCATGGCGGCACTCTAGCGCTGCGTCGGTCGGCTGGGCTGTCTGAAGCGTGACAGGGCTTGCCCCGATTGCGCTATGTTCGCCAGATGAGCTCAACCACCGCAACGGCTTCGAAGTCGCCCACCATTTATTTGCTGGCGGCGCATCCGCACTGGCGCGACTCCCGCGTCAATCGGCAGCTGGTGCGGGCCGCCCGCGGCGTCGAAGGAGTCGAAGTCAACGATCTCTACGACAGCTATCCCGACTATGCGATCGACGTCGAAGCCGAGCAAGCCAAGCTCGCTCGCGCCGATCTGGTCGTGCTCATGCATCCGATCCACTGGTATTCGATGCCGCCGCTTCAGAAGCTCTGGCTCGACGAGGTCTTGAGCTACGGCTGGGCCTATGGCACCGGAGGCACCGCACTGGTTGGCAAGGACTTGTGGTTGGTCGCGACCACTGGCGGCCCTGAAGAGAGCTACCACCCGCAGAGCTACAACCGCTATTTCTTCGACGCGTTTTTACCGCCCTATGAGCAGACCGGCGTGCTCTGCGGCATGCGCTTTTTGCCGCCGCTCATATTGCACGGCGCCCGCAGCGCAAGCGACGACGAGGTCCAGTCGCACGTCCAGACTTTCTCCGAGCGCCTGGGCAGCTTTCCGAACTGGCCCGAGATCGACGCGCTCGGCGATTGCCCAACCTGCGTGGTACCGCCGACCGACCGGCCGCAAGAGGATGAGGATGCAGCGGCGATGTCGCGCGAATTCGGCAAGGCGCTGAGCAATGTTCCCGCTGCCATGTCCGGCACGGCAGAAAGCGCCTGAGCATGGAACACGCACCGGTCTGGCTGACGAGCAGCCTCATCTATCTGGGCGCCGCCGTATTGGTGGTGCCGCTTTCCAAAGCGCTGGGCCTCGGCTCGATCATCGGCTACCTGGTGGCGGGCATTGCCATCGGCCCCTGGGGACTCGGACTGGTGTCGAGCGTCGAGGACGTGCTGCACTTTGCCGAATTCGGCGTCGTGTTGATGCTCTTTCTGGTTGGGCTCGAACTGGAACCCAAGCGGCTCTGGAATTTGCGACGCCCGATCTTCGGCTGGGGCCTGGCGCAGGTCGCGAGCTGCGCCGTCGTGCTCTTCGGTATCGGCTGGTTGGCCGGCGCCGAATGGCGTGTCGCGCTGGTCGCTGCGCTCGGCCTCGCGCTGTCGTCCACCGCTATCGCCCTGCAGGTTTTCGGCGAACGCAACCTGCTGAAGACCAGCAGCGGCCAGGCCGGCTTTTCGATCCTGCTGTTCCAGGACGTGGCCGCCATCCCGATCCTCGCGCTGCTGCCGTTGCTGGCGGGCGCTGCCGCTGGCGCTCAGGAGGTGACAGGCCTCGACCGGCTCTTCGAAGGCCTGAAGATCGTCGGCGTGATCGCCGGCATCGTGTTGGGCGGCCGGCTCGCGTTGCGCCCCTTGCTGCGCTGGATCGCCCGCAGCAAAACGCCCGAAATCTTTACTGCCACCGCGCTGCTGTTGGTCGTCGCCATCGCGGCGCTGATGCAGTTCGTCCACCTGTCGATGGCCCTCGGCGCCTTCCTGGCCGGCGTGCTGCTGGCAGAAAGCGAATACCGACGCGAGCTCGAGACCGACATCGAGCCCTTCAAAGGCTTGCTGCTCGGACTCTTCTTCATCGCGGTGGGTATGTCGATCAACTTCGGCGTGTTGATCGCGCAGCCGCTGATGATGGCGTTGCTGGTCGTCGGCTTCATGGTCGTCAAGCTGGTGGTGATCTACACGCTCGCCAAGGCGATGGGTATCCCGTACCAGCAGCGACCCGTGTTCACGTTGCTGCTGGCGCAGGGCGGCGAGTTCGCCTTCGTGGTGTTCCAGGCGGCCGGGCCCAACGTGCTGCCACCGGAAGTGACTTCGCTGTTGATCGGCGCGGTGGCGTTGTCGATGCTGCTGTCGCCGCTATTGCTGGTCGCAATCGACAAATGGGTGCTGCCGCGCTACAACGAATACGCGAAAAACGCTGGGCCGAAGATCGACGAAATTTCCGAGCAGCAGGAGCCCAAAGTGCTGATCCTCGGGTTCGGTCGTTACGGGCAGATCATTGGCCGCATGCTGTGGTCGCAAGGCCTGCCGCTCACCGTGCTCGATCACGATTCGGACACGGTCGAAGGCCTTCGTGAGTTCGGTTTCAGGGTGTTCTACGGCGACGCCACGCGGCTCGACCTGTTGCGCACAGCTGGCGCCGCAACGGCGCGGGTGGTGGTCGTGGCGGTCGACGACATCGAACAGTCGCTCACCATCGTCGACTTGTTGCGCGAGCACTTTCCCCAAGCCCGTGTGGTGGCCCGCGCACGCAACCTCAGGCACTTGTACCAATTGCGCGATCGCGGCGTGGAACACATCGAGCGCGAAGTGTTCGAGTCATCCCTGCGCAGCGCGCGCGCCACGCTTGAAGGGCTCGGCTGGCCAGCGTACGAAGCACGCGAAACGGCAATGCGGTTTCGCGCCCGGAACATCAAACTGATGGACGCGACCTATCCGCACTACAAGGACCGGGCCAAGGTGATCGCCGTGGCCAAGGAGGGTCGTCAGCAGTTCGAAGAGCAGATGACGAAGGAACGCGAGGAGCGGCAGAAGCGGTCGGGGATCGACTGGGGGAAGCTGGAATCGGAGGAAGAGCAGAGCTTGCCCTGAGGGATCCGGGACTGCGCGGACCGATCAGCGCACAGGGGCCCTCAGCTGGCAACCACCTGATCCAGCCTCAACAACCGCACCGCATTCCCCTTCAAGATCCCCGGCACCACTTCCGGCTTGAACCCCGCCCCTTCGAAGTCTTTCAGCCACTTGTCGGGTGTGATGAGCGGGTAGTCGCTGGCAAAAAGAATCCGGTCTTTGAGCAACGTGTTGGCGTACTGCACCAACTGCTTCGGAAAGTATTTCGGGCTCCAGCCAGACAGGTCGATCCACACGTTGGGCTTGTGCGTCGCCACGCTCAAGGCTTCGTCTTGCCACGGAAAACTGGGGTGCGCCATGACGATCTGCATGTCCGGAAAGTCGATGGCCACATCGTCCAGATGCATGGGGTTGCTGTACTCCAGGCGCAGTCCGCCGCCGCAACGCATGCCCGAGCCGATGCCGCTGTGGCCGGTGTGAAAAACGGCGGGCAAGCCGTACTCAGCAATGATTTCGTACAGCGGCCATGCCATCTTGTCGTACGGGTGAAACGCTTGCATCGTGGGGTGAAACTTGAAGCCCTTCACACCGTAGTCTTCGATCAGTCGGCGTGCCTCGCGCGCGCCCATTTTTCCCTTGTGCGGATCGATGCTGGCAAAGGCAATCATGATGTCGCTGTTCTTCTGCGCAGCCTCGGCGATCTCTTCGTTCGGGATGCGCCGGCGACCGGTGTTCGACTCGGCATCGACCATGAACATCACCAGCCCGATCTTGCGTTCACGGTAGTGGTCGATGCTCTCCTGGATGGTCGGCCGCTTGCCCGCCTTGAAGTATTTATCGGCCGCGCGGTCGTACTCCTCGCCGTAGTTGTCGAACGGGTTCCAGCAGCTGATTTCGGCGTGCGTATGGGTGTCGATGGCGACGAGATTGGCGTGATCCATGGCGCGGTCTCCTATTTATGGTCGGGCTGAGGGTAAGTCCCAATGTCGAGGTCTACATTGCGCCTTGAATATTGGTTATCTTGCATAACCATAATCGAAGCCAACACGGATTGCAATCATGACTCACCCCGATCTCCATCTCGAAATCCTCGACGACGTCGCCGTGGTTCGCCTTACACGCAGCGCCAAGCGCAACGCGCTGTCCGACGGCCTCATCTTGGCGCTGCGCGACGCGTTCGAAAGCCTGCCCGACACGGTGCGCGCCGCCGTCGTCGACGGCGAGGGTCCGCACTTCTGCGCGGGCCTCGATTTGAGCGAATTGAAAGAGCGCGATGCCGGTCAGGGCATGAAGCATTCGCGCATGTGGCACGCCGCGCTCGAGCGCGTGCAATACGGGCCGGTTCCTGTGATCGCGGCACTGCACGGTGCGGTGGTCGGCGGTGGGCTCGAGCTGGCCAGCGCCTGCCACATCCGCGTAGCCGACACCTCGACCTTCTATGCGTTGCCCGAAGGCTCGCGCGGCATCTTCGTCGGCGGCGGCGGCTCGGTGCGCATCCCCAAGCTCATCGGCGTCGCACGCATGACCGACATGATGCTCACGGGCCGCGTCTACAACGCCGAAGACGGCGAGCGCGTCGGCTTCGCGCAGTACCTGGTGCCTGAAGGCACCGCATTCGACAAGGCACTCGAACTCGCCAGGCGCGTGGCCAAGAACGCGCCGCTCACCAACTACGCGCTGATGCACGCGCTGCCGCGTATCGCCGAGCAACCGGCCGACCAGGGATTCTTCACCGAAGCGCTGATCGCCGGCATTGCACAGAACGCACCCGAAGCCAAGGAACGCGTGCGCGACTTCCTCGAAGGCCGCGCTGCCAAGGTCGCGAAATCATGAGCACGGGCGCAGCCCCCAAGTACCGTTCGCTGGCCTTCGGCGTCACGCGCGGGGTGCTGCGCGAAGGCGCGGCGGGTACGCGCTATCTCAGTGCCGAAGCACCGTTGGCATCGGGCACCGAACGCATGACCGACCGCCTGGTCCATTGGGCCGAAGTCGCGCCCGATCGCACCTTCATTGCGCGGCGTGAACGCAAGGCCGATGGCAGCACGGGCGAATGGCGCCATGTGACTTTCGCCGAAGCGCTGCAGCACGCGCGGCGCATCGGGCAGGCGCTGCTCGACCGCGGGTTGAGCGCTGACCGGCCGCTCGCCATCCTGAGCGAGAACGGCATCGAACACGCACTCCTCGCGCTGGGTGCGCTCTACGTCGGCGTGCCGCACTGCTCGGTGTCGCCGCCCTACTCCATCGTCAGCCAGGACTTCGAAAAACTGCGCCACGTGCTCGACACGCTGACGCCCGGCCTGGTGTTCGCGAGCGATGCGGCACGCTTCGGCCGCGCCATCAGCGCAGCGGTACCGGCCGACACCGAAGTCGTGCTGGGCGAAGGCTCGGTCGAAGGGCGCGCTGCGCTGTCTTTCGCCGAGCTCGATGCCACCGTCGCGACGCCGGCGGTCGATGCCGCGATGCGCGCCACCGGGCCCGACACCATCGTCAAGTTCCTCTTCACCTCGGGCTCGACCAAGCTGCCGAAAGCGGTCATCAACACGCACCGCATGTGGTGCGCCAACCA